>DGVS01000002.1 GCA_002395065.1 Caryophanales bacterium UBA4278 | reverse complement strand
AGAAAAGGTCATGATTTAAGATATGCGATTGATCCTGGCAAAGCGATGAGAGAATTAGGTTGGAAACCAACCACAATGTTTAAAGACGGCATCAAACTAACTATTCAATGGTATAAAGAACATATGGATTGGATGAAAGAATGCACGAGTGGCGAATACCAAAAGTACTACGATAAAATGTATGGAGAACGATGAACAATGCAAAAATGGAAAGAGTATTATCTTAAAGATTTGTCTCGATATGGCTCAAAGAAAATCGATAAGGAAAAGAAAAGGTTTCTTAAATATTTTAGAAAATGCCAATTTCTTTCTAATAAGTTATCGTCATTGGTTAATAGATTTTTATTTAAGAAGATAAAGCAAAGATTAAATATTGAAATTTTTGGTAAAACATTAATTGGTAAAGGATTGTATATTGGTCATCCTTTTGGCATTACAATCAATGATGGTGCAAAAATTGGAAATAATTGTAATATTCATCGTGGAGTTTTAATCGGACAAGAGAATAGAGGGGCAAGAAAGGGTGTTCCAACAATCGGAAATGAAGTGTGGATAGGGGTCAACTCAGCATTAGTTGGAAAGATAACTATCGGAGATGACGTTTTGATTGCTCCTAATTCTTTCATTAATTGTGATATTCCTTCTCACAGCATCGTATTTGGTAATCCTTGTATTATTAAGCACAAAGACAACGCAACAGAAAATTACATTAACAATAAGGTGATTATTGAATAGATTTTAAATCCGAAGAAAAACAATATTTTTCTAATATTTCATCTTTAATTAATACTCATTTGTGTTAAGCATTTAATAAATTATTATAAAGAGTTATGCATGGGCGAATCATAGAGTAATTGTTGCCAACCCAAGCATAATTTAGAGTTCCATCTATAGTAACTCTATAACCTGAAAGGCCTGTTTCAACATTAGCTGGTGAACGAGTATAATAACATCCGCAATTATAACTCGTTTCAGCTAAACTAATATATGCATGTTGGCATCTTGCGTATTCACTCGTAATAGCAGCTCTACTGTTTCTATTAGAAAACCCAAGATTTGGATCATTAAGATCTTTATAACTTAATAAATAGACATAATCAAAAGTGGTATCGGATAGATATTTCATGTCGCAATTATTTGTAGTACTTTGCGAGTTATCAACCTCAACTTTAACAGTGATATCGTTCCAAAAGAAAACTTTTTGTCTAAACTTTTCATTCAAATATTCTCTTAGTGGACTATGTTCGTAGTTGTTAGGATAAATTTCTTTGCCATTTATAATTCGTTGTTGAGTGTTACGATTAAAAGCAATATTCTCGAGCAGATTGTGAGATGTTAGAAATAAAGTATCATTATCACTTAGTATGTCCCAAATAATTGGTTCTACTTTGAACCAATAGATAGTATCTTCTTGGATAATATCGTTGTTATTAAAGAAAACACCTTTGTCACCATAATAAAGTTTAGCTTTTTGAGGAACATAGTATTCGTGATTAAAATAATAGTATTCATTGAACGAACATGTGCTTAATTCGTTAAGAATTGTGATTAGTTCAGAGTCAGTAACTCTTGACTGAGGGAACATGCCGTATTTTACATATTGGTTGCCTAATATCATCATTTTAGAAGGCGTTACTCCATGAGAAATATTCCAAATTTCTTCTTCTTCATCATTCATATATTTAGCTAAAACATAATTTGTTTTGTGGCGATTCAATTCAATTTCAGTAACTTCGTTTTTTGACAATAAAGAATTATTTTCGTCAAACCACCCTTTAAAAATGTGGTGTTTATTATTTTTTATAGTCATCGAAATCACAACATTATTACAATCATTATTTTTACCCACAATTGAAATTGTTCCTTTTGCTGGTTCGGTATTTTCAAATATTAGATGATCATTCCAAAGAGCTTTTAAATATATATGCCCAGTTGAGTTTAATTCAATTCGTTCAATATGATTGTTGTTTCTATCAAACCATCCAAGGAAAATATTGTTGTTTTTTTCTGCCGGCGCTAACGTGAAACTGCTTTCTATAGTGTATGAATCATGCATCTCTGTGGTTTGATGACCGCCATCAAAATCATACGTTATTCTATAAGTTGATAGACACCATTCAGCCTTTAATACAATATCGTTGTTAACAACATTTTTATTAAAATCCCAATCAATTCCGTTATATTTCCATTTGTCTATACTGTGGCCGAATAATATGGGATCATCCGGCTTTGATATTTTATCCCCGTGTTTTACTGTTATTGGAGAAATGTTAGTTCCGCCAGAAGTATCGAAAGTCACTTGGTGGTATACAGGCAATTCATGTGTTTCATCTGGCGCGAGATTAATATCACCAAATGCAAAAAAAGTTGCTCCCAAGAGAGAAACCGATATTACAGTAGTTATAATAATAAAACTCTTTTTCATTTTGCTAAATTATTATATCAATAATTCTATTTAATTGATAAGAAATGATTTTGTTTGCACTAGTTAACGATTTGTAGACACTTACTTTTAGATTTTGCACAAGTTTGCTGTTGATGTAACTCCTTATATTGTTTTGGAGTCAAGTAATTCAAACTGTATGCAGGACGTTTCTCGTTAAAGAACACAATATAATCTTTGATTTCCTTGTCAATCTTATCAATTGAAGTAATGTGAAAGTCCATAAACATTTCCGTTTTGATCCACCCATTAATTGATTCCATTGATGCGTTATCAGTCGGAGTTCCTGCACGAGACATTGAATGTATGATATTATAAGAAGGTAAGAGCTCATTAAAACTCTTCGAGGAGTATACAGAACCTTGGTCGGTATGGAGAATCATCTCTAAATCTGGATACTCTTTTTTGATGTTTATCAAATCCTGTAAGCCTGAGATGTATGTCATTCTGTCTCCTCTTTTCCCGCTGAATGAATAGCTGACAATTTCGTTATTCCACAAATCCATGAACAATGTGAGCTCGAAGTAATGGCCTTGAAGCCAAAATGCAGTCATGTCGCTCACAATACATTCAAGTGGTCTTTCTATATTGAGACCAGCCATTAGTAGATTTGGAAATATTTTGAACGGATCACCTGGCTTCTTGTATTTATAATGTTTAGCTTTGCTAACAATGCCAATATATTTGCAGCATCTATGTGCTGTAACATCGCTCATTACCAAACCAAGATCGTTTCTAATCATTGCATTTAACCAGCGATAACCATGACTTGGATATTTGTCATGATATTCCCGGAATTTAGCAATATTCGATGCGCGTGTGATCATTTTTGGTGTTGGATGTTCAATTCTATGTTTCCATTTATAGAATCCACTTCGATTAATGTTCATCTGTCTGCAAAGTCTTTTGATCGGGAATTCTCCTGATAATTCTAGAATTATTTTGTATTCTTGTTGCGTAAAGAAACGTATTCCTTGTTTTGCCCACCCCCTTTCACCTCGTATCCTTTTTTTGCTCGTTCTTCTCCAATTCGAGCTTTGATAACTTCATCAATTAATTGATCTTTGGACATTGAACTAAGTGCTTCCATATCTTTTTCACGAGAAAGAGACGACGATGATCCGCTTCTTCCGTCGATAACAATGTTATTCATCTTTTTATATTCTTTAATCCAAAGATAAATAGTTGGCATGCTAACGGAGTATTGTTCAGATGCAGCCGAATATGTTAATTCGTGTTCTACTACTCTTTTAGCAATGTCTAATCTTTCTTCTTTTGTGTATTTCATAAACACCTCCTTGACTAATTTTAACAAACCCCTGTGTAAAACTAGATATAAGGTGTCTACTTTTCGTTTATCACTTCAGTTACTTGATATCATTGTTTAATAATTTATGTTAAATATTAATTTAATGTGCTAATATAGCAAAATGAACCAATTGGTTTATTTAAAAAATAAATTTGTTTCTAATGAAGGAAAAATTCTTCAAATATTTTTCTCTATTTTTGGAATATGCCTAATTCTTTTGCTTTCTGGATTCGGCTTTACAAACTTTGCAATGTCGAGCAAAGCAAAAATTATTTTATATATTGTTACTTTTTTCTTTTTTGCAAGTTTTTATGTTTTAAAGATAAAAACGGCTTTTTTTAAAGAATCATTCAAAAAAAAGAGAATTCCAATTCTGAAATATAGTTCTTTTGCAACAATCTTAATTTTATTTTTCTTACTTATTTCTTTTGTTTTTAACCCAAATAAAGCAGACAATATAAATTCTTACATTGCTTTTGCCTTAACAATTACTCTTAGTTATTTTATGCTGACAACTTTTGATCATAAGTTTATTTTAAAGTGTTTCAAAAACACATTATTTGTTTTACTTTCTATCGCGATATTGATTTATATTTTCACCTCTGTTGCTGGTTCGTTTTATTCTTCTTCGTTTTTTGCAAGCGAAAAAAACATCTATGGGACGCATTTTTTTATTAGCAACGATTTGGTTTCCGGTTTGACATCCACTTTCTATTTTAAAATTCGCTTAACATCTGTTTTCTGGGAACCAAGCGTGTTAGCAGTTATGTTAATTGCTGGTTTAGTGACCGAAATTTATTCGGAAAGAGATAGACTAACACTCATACGTATAATAATTTTTATTATTGGCATTGTTCTCTCGAAATCTACTACAGCATATGTTCTTTTGCCGATTGTCTTTTTGCTTTGGCTAGCAGAAAAATTCAAAAATTTATACGCAAAAAGTTTTATCGTTTTTATTTTTCTTGTATCAGCAACATTGATTATTGTTTTTGAAAAACAAGTTATTGATTTTTTGGTTAACATTGCTCCCGATATTTTCTCAAAAATGTCTTCTGCAAAAAGCACTAGTTCCTTTGTCACACGACTTGAATCGTTTGGGACTTGTTTTCGAGTTTTTCTCAAAAATCCTATATTAGGTTATGGCGGTGTCAGCGCGAGAAACGAATATTTTGCAATTAGCAATAACTTAGTTGATGCCGAAACCTCAACGTTTGGATATGTCTTATCATCCTTTGGTTTTGCTGGCGCTATTTATTTTCTTGCAATTATCTTCGGAATTATAATGTGCAAGAAGATTGATACATTTTCCAAGTTCATTCTTATACCATTAGTTTTTCTTCTCTCGAATGCACAAACTCAAAGTGAAATATTAATCATAAATATTTTATACTTCTTGCCATTATCAATGTGTTTGTTACCAAAAAAAGCAAAAGTTTATAACGAAACTGTTTTTAGAGAAAGTTATTCAACAAATAAAACTTTTAAAGATTTCTTATTTTCAAAAAATGATAGCAGTGAAGTATCGAGAAATGTTGTCGGTGCCTTTGTAATAAGAGCAATGGCTATTTTAATTGCCTTTTTTACTGTTCCAGTTTATCTAAACTACTTTAATAGTGACAATTCCATTTATGGGATTTGGCTTGCAATAACTTCAATACTTTCAATTGTTATGGTTTTTGACTTTGGAATGGGCAATGGTCTTAAAAACAGGTTAATTGAGAATATCAAAAACAATGATGATGAGAAATCTAAAACATATGTTTCTACGACTTACGTTTTAACCGCTTTGGTAGCATTATTAGTTTTTATTGTATTTACAATCACCATATTCGCTATAAGCGACGACATTCTTTTAAGTCTTTTCTTTAGTGATTTAGATCCTTCTTCTGTGGATCTTGGCACATTTAGAATTGGTGTTGCGATAATAATTTTATCGATTTGTTCTCACTTTTTTGTTAAAAACATTAACTATGTTTTGCAAGCACATCAACAGAATGCAATAACGAGTATTTTTATGGTTATTACAAACTTTTGCTTAATGATTTTTGCTTTATTGTTTGCTGATGTCTTTGATTTAAAATATCGAATCCTTGCTTTGTCTTTAGCTTACTTTGTCTTTTTGATAACCCCTTTATTGGTCACGAATATCATTTTGTTTAAAACAAAATTTAAGAATATTTCTCCATCACTAAGGTATGTTGATTTCAAAAAATCTCGTGAGGTTGTTTCAACAAGTTTTAAATTTTTCGCTGTTCAGATTGGGAACTTGTTTCTCTGGTCTCTTAATGAATGGATAATTCTTTTAACATTTGGAAAATCGTTTGTAACAGAATATGTGGAATATTATAAGTTATTCTCGTTGCTGCCAATCTTGCTGGGTACAGTCATACAACAACCTATTTGGACTGCAATTTCAAAAGCTGATGTAGAATCAGATAAGGTAAAAATAAAAAAATATATCAAAGTTTTGTTGATTTGTACCGGTTGTTGTATTGTTTTTAATCTTTTATTGTCGTTAAGTCTGAGTTTTGTATTTGATATTTGGCTTGGATCAGATGCTCCATTAGTAACGACATCAATCGTGTTGTCATTTGTTATTTATTCAGTTATTTACTCTGCGGCTTTGTGTTTTATCATTATCATGAATGCATTATCGCTTTTTAAAACTCAAATTATTACAGCATCGATTGGAACACTTTTAAAAATTCCTGCGGTAATTTTGATAATACATGTATTCAAATTGGATATCGGTTGGGAATTGATTGTGTATATAAATACAGCGTGCTACCTCCCAATTGTCATTTTTGGTGGAATTGAAATCTACAAAAGATTTAAAAAGATAGGGGCAAGATCATGAAAATGTCAAAGAATAAAAAGACAATAATCCATTTGCTTTATCTTCTAATTGTGCCAATTTTACTAAGCGCTTTTTCACTGATTATTGCTAAATCAAAATCATTTGATTATAACAAAACTCTTATTACGAATGTTGTTGAATCATTGGATGATGGCCAAAGAATTATTTTAAAATTCGATAATAAGCAGGAAAAGTTAGATGATTGGGAAACATACGCCAATGTTTTTAATAGAGATTTTTATGGAGCAAATGTTCTTTTTAGAGTTTCAAAGAACACTTTTCATATTTTAGGCCAATCTGAAAATATTGTTTTTTCCGATATAAAACAATGCGATATGGCAAATAATACTGATCACAATTTTTCATCGTTGAGCACCAATTCATCTATGAATGATTTTCAGGAAAACTCAATTATTATCAGCCAGCCTCTGGCCTTAAGTATTGGTGTAAATATCGGCGACTTATTAGTTGTAGAAACTGACAAAAAAGAATATGAATTTTCAATTTTTGACATTTATGATCAAACAAGTACTCAAAAACGTTACATTAACAATTCATATTTGGAATTCGATATTCCAGTTTGTTTTGTTTCATCGTCTAATTTCAACGAATTATCTTCTGATGAATTTGATGGGTATGTTTCAATTGGGAGCAACAAAACATATATTAATCCAACATATGTCGAACTTACCCCAATATTTTCTAAAAATAATGCGAGTTTAATAGTTTTAGATAATTTTTCCTTAAATGATTTTAAAATTCAAAATCAAACTTTTAAGTCATATCAAGAAATGCTACTAAATGCTTATCAAAGCCACAACACCGCAAGCTATTACATTTTTGTTGTATTTTTGGTGGTGTTCTTTGTAGAAAACTCCGTACTTACTTATGAGTTTGTTTCTAAAATTCTTAGTAACAATAAATGTATTTATAAGCACAATATAATTTGCTGTTTTATATATAGTTTGTTTGTTGTTTTGGTTTCAATTGGCAGTATTTTATTGTTAAAAAATCTGTTCACGGTAGTAAATAATGGCGCTTATACCCTATATTATTCTCTTACCTTGCCACTTAAAGCACTTACTGCTTTTGTTATTTTGCAAATTTCTTTAGTTATCATATCAACCGTTTTAACACGTAAGAAATTAGATTTAAAAAGCAAAATTTTGCGCAAATCCGAGATTAATAGACTTCAAGAAAAAAACAATAAGGTTATTTTTGTGACCGGTTCATTAACGCGTGGTGGTGCTGAAAAAGTGATTGTTGAATTAGCTAACTATTATGCTTCACTAGGTCGAAAGGTTGATATTGTTATCTTGTTGAATAATGAAGTTTCGTGGGAACTTAATACTAACATTCATGTGGTTAATTTTACAGGAACAACAAATTCAAGGATTAAGAGAATACGTTATTGGTTATCTTCTTTGAAGAATTATTTTAAACAGAATCAAGGCGCAACAATTGTTTCATTTCTGGTACGAGTAAATATTCTCGTTCTTTTAACAGCAAAAAAGGAAAACCACAAAATTATTGTTTCAGAGAGAAATGATCCAAGGTTTGATGGAAGAGGATTAATTGTCAGGACGTTTACTTCATTTCTATATCCAAAAGCAGACAAAATTATTTTCCAGACAAAAGAATGTAAAGAATTATTTTCTTCTGAGATTCAATCAAAAGGAGTTATTATTCCTAATCCGATTACGATAAAAAAATACGCCAGTCCAACTAAATATAATGATAATTTGTTTGTTAGCGCTGGCCGAATTTGCAATCAAAAAAATCAAATTACAATGATTAGGGCAATGAAAATAGTTGTTCGTGAGCATCCTCAAACTCGCCTTGATATCTATGGAGATGGAACATTAACAGATAAACTTAAAGAAAAGATTAAAAAACTTTGTCTTGCAGATAATGTTGCTATTCACCCAAATACATTGGATATAAATAACAAAATCCTTAATGCAAAAGCATATATTTCAACATCCTTATATGAGGGTATGTCAAACTCCCTTATGGAAGCTTCTTTTGCTGGTGTTCCTTGTATTACAACAAAATGTCTAGGAACCGATTTTGTAAAAGATAATATCAATGGTTACTTTATACCATTTCAATCACCAAAAAAACTCGCAAAAGTAATGATTGTGTTATGTACAGATAGCAAGTTATATGATGATTTGAGGAAAAGAACAATCGATATTGCTAGAAAAATAAAGTTTGATGATATTTATTTAAAATGGAAAAATTGTATAGATGATGAATAAACCGAAAACTTTATATATTGTTGGAGCAGTAAATCTCCCGGATCTTGATGCCGGTTCTTTTAGAATTCTTCAGCTTTCGAAAGTTTTTAAGCAGTTTTTTGATCAGATCATAATTGCTGGAAGAGGTGTTTTAAAACAACATTCATTAAATGGCTATGATGAAAAAATATCGCTCATTCCATATCATCAACTTGGTTTTAATGGTTTTTCCGATAAATATCAAACGCTTTTTCATCCTGATAAATTTTTCTTGCATGATTTAGAGAACATTTATCTTAAATATGATGTTACCCACATCATGGTTTATAGTGCATTGCCTAAATCATCGATTAAAGCTCTCCGAAAATTTGCTAATGCACATAACATTAAACTATTTTTTGATGTTGTTGAGTTTCAATCACTTAGAAATCAAACTTTTGGTTCTTTTGCGTCCTTTTACTTACCTAATAATTTTGTTAACAAAAAAGCAATCAGAAAAGGCGATTTTGTCATTGCAATCTCATCTTATTTAGAAAACTATTTTAAAAGCAAAAAGTGCAATGTTGTTAGAATACCGTTTGCTATCGACACTTCATCAATTAAAACTGAACCGATTAATAACAGTGAGTTTTTATCATTGATATACGCAGGGAATCCAAGAGGAAGAAAAGATTTGCTCTCGAATATTTTAAAGGGACTATCTTTGCTTTCTGATAGCGAAAAATCAAAGGTTAAATTTAGAGTTTTTGGCATTAACTCAGAAAATATTATTAAAAATAAATACATTTCAAAAAAAGTTTTTAATCAAACAAAAACTATTGTTGAATATTACGGACAAACAAGTCGGGGCGAAATATCTAAGTTCTACAGTGAATCGGATTTTTCGGTTTTGATTCGAAACCCTAAATCAAGGACAAGTCGTGCTGGTTTTCCGACGAAGGTATCTGAGTCCTTGGCTAATGGTGTTCCAGTAATTTGCAATTTATCCTCAGATTTAAATTTTTATTTAAATAACAATAATTCAATTGTCATGGATGATTTTTCGTCTAAAGAGTTTGCTAAAACAATTTCTACTGTTTTAAAACTATCAAAAGAAGAAATAAATCAAATGAAAGTTCAAGCAAGAAAGACAAGTGAAAAATATCTTGATGTTTTCTTATACAGTAACGAAATTGCAAAAATTGTGGGATAATTAATTGATGAGAATTTTTGATTTTTTTAAAAGACAAATAAATCCAATTAAGTATTGGCGAAAAAAAGGTGCGAAAATCGGACTAAACTGCGAAATTTATCGAACAGTTTCCATCGACTCCGAGCCTTATCTTGTAGATATTGGAAATAACGTGAGAATTAATAGTGGATGTCATCTCATAACTCATGATGGAGCGTGTTGGATTATTCGGAATACTAAAGCTGGATTCGAAGATGTTGATTTATTCGGTAAGATAGTGGTTGGGAATAATGTTTCGATTGGAACAAATAGTATGATTCTTCCAAATGTCACTATTGGAGATAACGTTATTATTGGTGCTGGATCAGTTGTTACCAAAGACGTTCCGCCAAATTCTGTGGTTGTTGGTGTTCCGGCGAGAATAATCGAAAACGTTGATGAATACTTTGAAAAACACAAAACAGAGTTTAGCCATACAAAAAAGTTAAACTATAAGAACAAAAGAGAATATATAGAAGAGCATTTGAAATAAGCGCTCTTTTTCATTAATACAATTAATGCAAAAATAACGATGTTGTTTTATAATCATTAACATGCGAGATGAATCTACGAAAACAAAAAAGAAAACATTCTACCGATTTCTTAAAAGAATTTTTGATTTGATATCTTCTTTTTTGTTTATTGTCGTTTTTTCATGGGTTTATATCCTTATATTACTTATTAATTTGTTTGCTACAAAAGGTGCTCCAATTTACTTTGATAAAAGAATTGGTAGAAACGGTAAGCTTTTAAAAACACCAAAATTTAGATCAATGTATCGTGATGCAAATAAAAACGCGAAAAGATATTTAAACGATGAGCAATATAAACAGTGGAAGAACGAAGGAAAGGTTCTTAACGATCCAAGAATAACTTCCTTCGGTAAATTTTTAAGAAAATCATCTTTGGATGAATTGCCACAAATCTTCACTATCTTGTTTGGAAAAATGTCAGTTATAGGACCACGTCCTGTTACGCAGATTGAAATTGATGTTAATTACTCTAAGGAAGAAAGCATTCAGCTTTTATCGGTTAAACCCGGTCTAATTTCTAACTGGGGCGTAAATGGACGTAATAATGTTTCCTATCAAAATCATAAAAGACAAAATTTGGAATTAGAATACGTTGAAAAGAGATCATTACTTTATGATTTTAAATTGCTTTGTAAGGCTGTTGGTGCTGTCTTATCGGGAAAGGGTGCCAAATAATGAATCGCCCGATTAGGGTTGCTCAAATTATTGGTCGCGCCGGAGAAGGCGGCGTCGAATCAATGATTATGAATCTGTATCGAAATATTGATCATAGCCAGGTTGTTTTTGATTTTTTTGTTGAAAGCACGTCTATCATAATTAAGAAAGAAGAAATTGAAAGTTATGGTGGAAAGGTAATTATAATTCCATCTTACAAACATATTTCGAAGTTTAAAAAAACTCTTAAAAATGAATTTCTTTCTGGAAATTATGATATTGTTCATTCAAATATGAATGCATTAAGTTTTATTTCACTCAAAATTGCAAAAAAATGCGGCATTAAAGTTCGAATTGCCCACTCGCACTCAACAACAAACAAAAAAGAAAAACTTCATCATATTATTAAAAGCGTCTTAAGACCATATTCAAAAAAATACGCAACGCATTATTTTGCTTGTTCGGAAAAGGCGGGACGTTGGCTTTTTGGAAATAAAGCTTTTGATTCAGGATGTGTTTATCTTATAAACAATGCAATTGATTTAAATAAATTTGTTTTTAGCGAATCCATTAGAAATAAGATGCGTTCAAAATATGGAGTAGAAAGCAAATTCGTTATTGGGCATATCGGAAGATTTTGTAAGCAAAAAAACCAGCAATTCCTGGTTAATATTTATAAAGATATTATTAAGAAAGATGATCAATATGCTTTACTTTTGATTGGAAATGGTGAGTCTAAAATAAATATCGAGAGCAACGTAAAGAATAATGATATTCAAAACGTTATTTTTGTTGACTCAGCAAAAAATATTCAGGATTATTACCAGATGATGGATTGCTTTGTTTTGCCAAGCTTATACGAAGGTCTTCCTGTAGTGGGTGTTGAAGCACAAGCTAATGGTTTAAAATGCTTTTTTTCTTCAAACATAACAAAAGAAGTGAGATTTAGTGATGAAACAGAGTTTTTATCATTGGAAGATGGATATAGATTTTGGGCAAATAAAATTTTTGCGTGGTCAAAAATAAATACTCGACGTATAAGTGCAGAATTGCCAAAAGACTTTAATATTAGAAATTCGTCTATTAGATTACTTAACTTATACAATACTTTTTTATCGGAACTTAAAAATGATTGACTCAAAGAAGAAACTTAAATTTTATATTGCTGCAGATTTTATAATGAATAATGGCGAATATTCTTTTAAAAAGCGCTTAAAGTCATTTGTTTCGAATAATTTAATCAACAAGCAGCTTAAATTGCTTCGTAAAATTGAATATGGAACGAGTAAAAATCGTGTCATGTTTTTTAAAAGATATAAGTATAGAAAATTAAGTTACAAAACAGGAATACAAATTTCTCCGAACGTTTTCGAATATGGCTTGATAATACCTCATCACGGAACAATTGTAGTTGGAAGCGGAAATAAAATCGGTCCATTTTGTGTTTTGCATACCTCAACATGTATAACTGAAGGTTGGAAACATATTGGCAAGGGTTTTTATTTATCCTCTGGTGCAAAAGTTTATAAAGACATTAAAATTTCAGACTTTGTTACTGTTGGAATGAATTCTGTGGTCAATTCAAATATTGATACTGGGTGTTCATTTGTTGCTGGACAGCCAGCGGCTTATATAAAAAAACAAGAGCCATGGTTTAAAAGAGATGGCACTCAATATTTTGAACGAGTTAAAAATGTTGAAAAATTAAAAAATCAATTAAATTTTTAATATAACAAGCAATTTTATAAATCAAATAGAAAATGCAATGCAGCATATATAAGCCTTTTACATTAGAAGACGAACCTTATTTGGTTTTAATAAGAATAAATATTACCTTTATATAAGTGTTACATACCTAAGAATGACAACTTTGAAGTGATAAACGAAAAGTAGACACCTTATATCTAGTTTTACACAGGGGTTTGTTAAAATTAGTCAAGGAGGTGTTTATGAAATACACAAAAGAAGAAAGATTAGACATCGCTAAAAAAGTAGTAGAGCACGAATTAACTTATTCAACTGCATCTGAACAATACTCCGTTAGCATGCCAACTATTTATCTTTGGATTAAAGAATATAAAAAGATGAATAACATTGTTATCGACGGAAGAAGCGGATCATCGTCGTCGCTTTCTCGTGAAAAAGATATGGAAGCTCTTAGTTCAATGTCCAAAGATCAATTAATTGATGAAGTTATCAAAGCTCGAATTGGAGAAGAACGAGCAAAAAAAGGATACGAAGTGAAAGGGGGTGGGCAAAACAAGGAATACGTTTCTTTACGCAGCAAGAATACAAAATAATTCTTGAATTATCAGGAGAATTCCCAATCAAAAGACTTTGCAGACTGATGAACATTAATCGAAGTGGATTCTATAAATGGAAACATAGAATTGAACATCCAACACCAAAAATGATCACGCGCGCATCGAATATTGCTAAATTCAAGGAATATCATGACAAATATCCAAGTCATGGTTATCGCTGGTTAAATGCAATGATTCGAAACGATCTTGGTTTGGCAATGAGTGATGTTACAGCGCATAGATGTTGCAAGTATATTGGTATCGTTAGCAAAGCTAAACATTATAAATACAAGAAGCCAGGCGATCCGTTCAAAATATTTCCAAATCTACTAATGGCGGGTCTCAATATAGAAAGACCACTTGAATGTATTGTGAGCGACATGACTGCATTTTGGCTTCAAGGCCATTACTTCGAGCTCACATTGTTCATGGATTTGTGGAATAACGAAATTGTTAGCTATTCATTGAGCGGGAAAAGAGGAGACAGAATGACGTACATCTCAGGCCTACAAGATTTGATTAATATCAAAAAAGAGTATCCAGATTTAGAGATGATTCTCCATACCGACCAAGGTTCTGTATACTCCTCGAAGAGTTTTAACGAGCTCTTACCTTCTTATAATATCATACATTCAATGTCTCGTGCAGGAACTCCGACTGATAATGCATCAATGGAATCAATTAATGGGTGGATCAAAACGGAAATGTTTATGGATTTTCACATTACTTCAATTGATAAGATTGACGAGGAAATCAAAGATTATATTGTGTTCTTTAACGAGAAACGACCTGCATACAGTTTGAATTATTTGACTCCAAAACAATATAAGGAGTTACATCAACAGCAAACTTGTGTAAAATCTAAAAGTAAGTGTCTACAAATCGTTAACTAGTGCAATTAAATCAATTTTTATCAAAAATTTTAAAGCTTATGAAAAAGAAACTATAAAGATATCGAAAGATAACTTATTGATTGGAGACAATGACTCGGGGAAGTCAACTGTTCTTGAGGCGCTTGATATATTTTTTAACAAAGACAAAATAGAAAAAGAATTAATAAGGAACCCAGACGTTGATATTGAAATAGGGGTGTTGGTATATGATGAATTATCGAGCTATCACTTCATAAAGAAAATTTATAAGGGAAAAACCGGAAAATTTGATTCTGTGGAAGGAAATCAATCTAGTTTAAATTCTATGTCTTATGTTTTTATTCAAGCAAATTCGATTGATGTTAAGAAATTGATTAGCGATTTAGCGATTGCAAAGGCTAAACATGATATTACTATTGAAATGACTGATCAAATACAAACCTTATATGAAAATAGTGTGAATGATGTTTTATCAACAATTGATGGACAATTAATGATTGTTGGACATGGAACAACATCGTTTTCTCAAAAAACAACTTTAAAACTCGAAAGTGCAGTAAAATACGATATTTCTTCATCTGGAGTTCCTATAGAAGGACGTGGCTCTGGATACAAAAAAACTGTGATGTATTCTCTTTTAACAAAATCAAAATACGAAAATGTTATTATAGGAATTGACGAAATAGAGAATTCGTTATCAATTAAAAATGCGATACAACTACTCAATATCGTTGAGAATTTATTTTGCCAATCGTTAATCACAACACATTCAGTTCATCTTATGTCTTGCGTTAATAGCAACAGTGTTATTCCTATTTTGAATAATACCGATGCCGAAACAGTTGCGGATATGTTATTGGGTTTGGGTAATGTTGATAACAAAACATTTGTTTTAGTCGAAGGGAAAACAGATATGAAATGGATCAATAAAGTTTTAACGCTTATCGGCAAACAAGATGAATATATAGTTATACAATGTGGTGGCAGTGGAAACATAGATCCGGTTAAAAACGAATTAATTAGAAAAGGATTTGGTTGCCGCGTGATCAAAGATGGTGATAGGCATTGTGTCGAATCTTTAAGTAAGGAATGTATAGAACTATATATTACTCTTGAAGGCCTGAATTCCTTGTTTGGTTTAAGCGAAACTGTGGTTCCAACCGATAAAAATACATTTTTTAGTTTAATAAAAAGCAGCAATCCCACTTTATCCGAAGATGGGATAAAAGATTTGATAGCAGAAAACATTAGTTCATTTCTTTTGAATGATAATCAACTGATTTCAGATGTTCAAAAACTTCTGGCGTGAATAGGTGGAGATTTTTGAATAACTATTATTGTTGATTTTTTGCTTAAATAAGCGGGGGCAGTATTGTAATGGATAACGGAGCGCGTTTTGTATTAGATAATTTTGAAAAGGCAATAAGTATTTTCGAGAACAATAATGAATATCGTTTTCTATTGAAGAAGATTAAAAGACACTATGATGTTATTAAACATATTTACTTTACTGGAAATATATATGATTATTTTTTGAGATATGAAAACGGTCATCATCGCGATGCCGAGCAATTTAAAAAATTTCACGAGTTCGGAGTATTAGCAAACGAAGATATTTGTGAATATTTAAGAAATAATTACAAAAGTGAATTAGACCATAAAATTTCTTATTTAGATTTGCAAATTAATGATGTTGTTACCCAACAAGATATTTTCATTTTATTCGGTGGAAGCAGAAGAGGCGCTTGTATCAGAAAAATCACTGAGAAAAAAGTATTTTTGCTTGTTTTAAACGACACATACAATTCTTTTTATAATAATGACAATATTATTGAATTTAATTACGGACCTCATTCGAAAGATGCAAGTAAATGCCTAATCAGATATAAAGAATTTGACTATAAAATCTACGTTTTTAGGAGAATCTGTAGAAATCAATATAAATTCTTTGGCGAATGTGAAATAGTTGATCATTCTCTAGATGAAAATGGAACACACAAAATCATCTTAAACAGAATGAAGAATTTTAGAAAAATTACACATTTTGATGATTCGCTTGCTTATTTAACATTCGAAGAATCGAAAGACGCTTATTTGTTGCCCGAACCAACTGCATATGAATTAAAGTGTTCTAGAAAAAAATCATACAAACGCGATCAAAAAGTTAGTGCTTTTACAAAGCATCGCGCTCATGGTAAGTGCGATTTGTGCGGTAGAAATGCTCCGTTTAAAAATAAGTTGGGTCAACCATATTTAGAATGTCACCATATCATATATTTGGCAAATGGTGGACCTGATCGTATTTATAATACTGTTGCACTTTGTCCCAATTGTCACAAAAAAATTCACGCGATAGGGAATGTTCATGATAAAGAATCACTTTTGATAAAAGTTAAAAAGTATTTGGAAGATTCTTCTGATAAAGATAATTTAAGGTATTTTAAAAAGCTGTTTGGGAAATAATTAAAATTATTATTATATTTAACCCATTAAATAGTATAATTCAAATATGAAAATCTCAGTTGCCGGAACAGGATACGTTGGACTATCCAACGCCATCATCTTATCTCAACACAATACAGTCTACGCTGTAGACATTTTACAATCCAAAGTTGATTTAATTAATCAACATAAATCTCCAATCGTAGATAAGGAGATTGAAGAATATCTAAAAACTAAAAAATTAGATCTAACTGCTACAACAGATGGAGATAAAGCATATCAACATTCTGATATTGTCATTATCTCTACTCCAACAAACTACGATAGTGAAACAAATAAGTTTGATACTTCATCTGTTGAAGCAGTTATTAAACAAGTTATTAAAGTAAATCCAAACGCCTGGATTGTTGTTAAATCAACTGTCGGCGTTGGATTTACTAAATATGCTATCGAGAAATATAAATATAAAAGAATTGTCTTCTCTCCAGAATTCCTTAGAGAAGGTAAAGCCTTATATGACAACCTATATCCTTCTCGTATTGTTGTTGGAGTACCAGAAAAAAGTAAAGAATATTTGGATTTTGCTGGTCATTTTGCTGCACTTCTTCAAGAAGGCGCAATCAAAAAAGATATTCAAGTTCATATATTAGGTTGCACTGAAGCGGAAGCAGTGAAGTTGTTCGCAAATACATATTTAGCTCTTAGAGTAGCTTACTTCAATGAACTTGATTCCTTTGCTCAATTAAAAGGTTTAGATACACTAGACATCATTAAAGGGGTATGTGGTGATCCGCGTATTGGAGATTACTACAATAACCCATCTTTTGGTTATGGTGGTTATTGTCTACCAAAGGATACAAAAGAATTAAGAGCTAATTTTGAGGATGTTCCAGAGAATTTAATATCTGCGATTGTTGAATCAAATAGAACAAGAAAACAATTTATCTGCGATCAAGTTCTTAAAATGGCTGGATATAAGAATGATGGTAAAGATGATATTACCGTCGGTATTTATAGATTAACCATGAAATCTGGATCAGATAACTTTAGACAATCTTCAATCCAAGGTGTAATGAAGAGATTACACGCTAAAGGAGTGAAGATTGTCATATATGAGCCAACATTAAAAGATGAAGAATTCTTTAATTGTAAAGTTATTAGAGATTTTGATGAATTCAAGAAGATATCTAAAGTCATCATAGCGAATCGTTATGATTCATCTTTAGATGATGTTAAAGATAAGGTCTATACAAGAGATTTATTAAGAAGAGATTAATTGAATGAAAGTTTTGGTTACTGGTGCAGCAGGATTTATAGGAGCGTTTCTATGCAAACGTCTTTTAGAGACCACTGATGATGAAATTATTGGTTTAGATAATCTTAACGATTATTATGATGTTTCATTAAAAGAAGCTCGTTTGGAGATGCTTAAGCCATTTGGTAAATTTACATTCATCAAAGGTGATATTTCAGATAAAGAATTCATTGATAAATTGTTTGATGAATATAAATTTGACGTAGTGGTGAACTTAGCCGCTCAAGCTGGTGTGAGATATTCAATCGACCACCCAGATGTTTACATTCAATCGAATATCATTGGTTTTTACAACATATTAGAAGCTTGTAGATATCATCCGGTTAAACATCTTGTATATGCTTCATCCTCAAGTGTATATGGTGGTAACACTAAAGTGCCATTCTCTACAGATGATAAGGTAGACAACCCTGTTAGTTTGTATGCTGCGACAAAGAAGAGCAATGAGCTTTTAGCTCACGCTTATTCGAAGTTATATAACATTC
This sequence comes from Caryophanales bacterium UBA4278, assembly GCA_002395065.1. GTDB lineage: Bacteria > Bacillota_I > Bacilli_A > RFN20 > CAG-826 > Fiminaster. The sequence goes on along the minus strand of DGVS01000002.1, from coordinate 96,955 downwards.
CAACAACTGGATTACGTTTCTTTACAGTTTATGGCCCAATGGGTAGACCAGATATGGCTTATTTTAGTTTTACTAATAAGTTAATTAAAGGTGACACAATTGAGATATTTAATTACGGTAATTGTAAGAGAGATTTCACTTACGTAGATGATATTGTTGAAGGAGTTATCCGTGTCATGGATAAAACTCCTGAAAAGAAAAACGGTGGAGATGGTTTACCAATTCCACCTTATAAGATTTACAACATCGGAAATAATCATCCCGAAGATTTAATGGAATTCGTAAGGATTCTTTCGGAAGAATTAATTAGAGCAAAAGTTTTACCATCTGATTTTGATATTAAATCACATATGAAACTAGTCCCAATGCAAAAAGGCGATGTTCCTATTACATATGCTGACACAAGCGGCTTAGAAAAGGACTTTGGTTATAAACCATCTACTTCTTTAAGAGAAGGATTAAGGAACTTTGCTAAGTGGTATAAGAGTTTTTACAAATAATTGAATAAATAAAGTTTACGATCTGTCTATCATTATTTGTGGAAAATGATTTACGAATCGTTTTCTTTTATATTTTTATTCCTTCTTTAATACAAAGAAGTATAAAGATGGCATTGATAATTTGAATAACAATTTTAAAACTAATTTTCGTATTATTTTAAAAGCCTAATTGAATTATTTGAAAAAGGACCAATTGCGAGAATTCAATTATTTTTAAGATCTTAATGGAAAAATAACATACATTCTATACATTGATTAACGTTTAGAGATATAATTTAAAACTGTTGTTATAAGAGGTTCAAGATGGCTTGGTACGAAAAACCGACAGTTTTAACAAAAATTAATAAAGAACAAAATTATGTTTTCATCGACGAGAGCGGAGATATAAAAGATCTTTCTACTATAATTAAGAAAATTAAAAATAACGAAAGAGTTGAACCAAGAGATTCAAATTTCGTTGTAACCGGCGTCTATGTTGGCTTTAAGAATCTCGAATACATTTATGCCTCAATGTGTGATTTTAAAATGAAGCATTTTGGCGATTCTAAAACTATTCTCCACGCTTCAGATATATTTAATAAAGAACTTTGTATCCGCGGCACAACCACCCCCAAATCATTATTCATTGAGGAATTAAACGAATTAATTGATGGCTATCGTTATAAAGTTGTAGCAACAGCTTTTAATAAAGTTCGTTATATTAAAAAATATGGGTTATTAGATGAAACATTATCTCTATCGATTATAAAAGCTCTTTATAAGAGAGAATTTCTAAAGATTGAAAAGATGCTGATTGAAATAGACAGAGAAGCCATATTTGTATTGGAAGAGTCATCAAACCCCAAAATAGATAAAACGATATTAGATTTGTTTGTTTCTTTGCGAAAGAAAAAACGTTTAGTAAATTCTTTAAAACTTTACTTTACAAAGAAAGATGCGTTTTGTTATCCAGTTGGTACGGAACTTGCTGATTTCACTAGTCGATCTATATACAGCTTTTTTAGAAATATTGAATTTATTGAAATAGCAAAAAAGGTCTACAATTCAAATTTATCATCCAATGAGTTTATTGAATTTTTTGATAGAGAAGTCAAAAAATAAAAAACCTGCCATGGTTTCCCAAGCAGGGCGGCGGCATTACGCGGCCTCGAAACTTATGAATAGATAAACAAACACAATAGTGGTTTTCTAGACGTCTATATATTAGCATAAATTTCTATTTGTAAATAAAAATTATTAAACAAAACGTAAAAAAAAATTAGTTTTATCAAATGGTTAATGAAATCGAATAGTGCCAAGTTGGCATTTTTTTATTATAAAACGGATTTGTATTTCAAAGAAAATTACAGTAGATTGTCTAGGCTCCGTAAAGGTTTACGTGAGTTTGTGAAATAGTATTACTCTTACTACTATAATAAAAAATTTTATATATAACACTAATTAGATGCATCCAATCGAAACAAATGATGGATGCATCTTTTCTTTCTTAACATAGTTAATCTCTTTTCGTATAATATAGACAAGTACAGAACTAATCTATAGTAAAGAAAAGAACATTCTTTAGATGTTAATGCGCAAAATATCTATTTAATCCATCCTTTCTTTCTTAGAAAAGTAATGTACGAAAGTTCATTACCTTTTTTGTGTATTTTAAGCACATCAAAGGAAAAGAAAGAAAGGAGAAAAAGATAATGAACAAAATTTTAACAAAGGTTGCCACACTAGCCCTTGGTGCAGCGATGGCAGTCGGCGTTGGAGTTGCTGTAGGATCCGGAAAGGCCGGTGAAGCAAGAGCTGCTGCACCATATGATTTTTCTGGTGATAAAGTCACTTTTAGTAATCAAGGCCTGGAAAATCAAACACAGTATAGTGGCGAATTTACAAATAGTTCCACCTTTAAAGTTCAGTTTACTGGTGGTACAAATGACGGAAAATACTACACAACCGGAACTGGAATCCGTACATATGGTAATGGATCAATCGTCGTTACCGCTTTGACTGGAAATCTTACAAGTATTGTTTTTACTTGGGACGGATCAAACGCACCGGCCGCTGACAATGCCACACCATCTGGTTATTCAACAAGCACAAAGACTTGGACTGGCTCAGCTGCTTCCGTGACTTTGACTCGACCTTCTGGCAGTGGTCATTGGCGTTGTAAAGCAATTCAAGCGACTACAAGCGGTGGAAGTGAAACAAGTCATTCCGTGAAAGACAGCGTCTCAAACGGTACAATCGCCCCTTCCAGCGTTGAAGATGGTCAAACTTTAACTGCTACCATTACTCCTGAAACTTGGTATAGTGTACCAACATCTGTCTCTGTGACTATGGGCGGAACCGCGGTTACACATACATATTCTAATGGAGTTGTAACCGTTCAAAACGTTACCGGTGATATTGAAATTTCCGGTTCTTGTGTGAAAACTGGAGGACCTGCTCATGCTGGTACTTTAGCTGACCCATATACAATTGCCGATGCATATATGGCAATTGATGATAATGCCGGCAAGGATAACGTTTACGTTCAAGGCATTGTTTCTGGTATTGTTGAATCTTGGAGCACTCAATACAACAATATTTCATTTAATATCAGTTCTGACGGAACAACAACCAACCAGCTTGAAGTTTTTCGCTGTGTTAGTTCTACCGAGCATCCAATTTCATCTGATAGTGATATAGAAACTGGTGCTACAGTAGTTGTGTTTGGCAGTTTGACCAAATACAACTCTACATATGAATTTGGCGCAGGTTGCAAAGTTGTTTCGTATAAAGCTCCAACATCTTCACCATTAAGTTCAATTAGCTTAAGTGGAACACACGCTACATCATTTGATGTTGGTGATACATTTAGTTATGATGGATTAATTGTTACTGCTCATTACGAAGATTCATCATCTAAAACAGTTACACCAACTAGTGTTTCAACACCAGATATGAGTAGCGCTGGACAAAAAACAGTTACAGTTTCTTACACCGAAAACGAGGTTAGTAAATCTGCTGAATATACGATTACCGTTAATGCTGTAACTTATTACGAAATCTCGTTCTTGCCTGGTGAAGGATCTGGAACTCATGCTTCGGTTCAAGCTAAAGAAGGTTCCGATTATGAACTCCCAACTAGTACAACATTTACTGCTCCAGAAGGAAAGGTATTTGATTATTGGGATCTTGGTGGTGAAAAAGTAACCGTTATCGAGAATGTTGATGACGATTACGAAGTTACTGCCATTTGGAAGGTTGTAACCGATGTTACCGATACTTTAAATAACGCAAATACGATTAATAAAGTTCAAACAACGTATGAATCATGGACAACAGAAGCAATGGATTCTGGTGCAGTTTATTCTGGCCAATCAGCTGGTGATAAAACATCAATTCAATTAAGATCAAATAATAGCAACTCCGGTGTTGTTTCTTCAACTTCCGGAGGAAATCTTATTTCTGTAACAATTAAGTTCAATACCGAGACGTCTGCGACCAGAACCGTTTCGGTTTATGGTAAGACATCATCTTATTCTGATCCAACCGAACTTTATAATGATTCAACAAAAGGAACATTATTAGGAGAAGTAAATATTGATAATGGAGCAAGTCAAACAATTGAAGTCGACGGAGATTATCAATATGTTGGTATTCGTTCTAAGTCAGGTGCGCTTTATATTGAAGAAATTAAAGTTGTTTGGGAAGCAGCACCTGTTACTCCAAAAGTTTTAACAGAAATTTCTGTTGAAAACCCACAAACAGAATATGAAGTTGGTGACGCATTCGTTTATCCTAAGGTTGTTGCTCACTATGATGATGAATCATCTAAGTATGTAACTACTGCAACATTTACTAATGACAGCACAGCTGTTGCTGGCGACTTCGTAGTTGGCGTCTCTTATAGTGAAAATGCTATCACAAAAGAAACATCTTACAACATTACTGTAAGTGAACCAGCTCCAGTTGAGACTAAAACATATAAGAAGGTTAAAACAACCTTAGCTAACTTCGCTGGCGATTACTTAATCGTTTACGAAGAAGGTTCAGTTGCCTTCGATGGTTCTTTAGAAAATCCAGATGTTGCATCAAATACATTCGCTGTTTCAATTGCTGATGAGGCAATTTCTGCTTCTGAAGCTTATGAATTTACTGTTGCTAAAAAAGAAGGTGGATATTCATTAAAATCAGCCTCCGGACTTTACATTGGTAAAACTGCTGACAGTAATGGTATGGATAAAAACGCCAGTGATAACTATACTAATACGATTAGTTATTCTGGCACAGAAGAGAGCGACATGGACATTGTTGGATCTGGAAAACCACATCTCAGGTACAACGCCTCTTCTGGTCAAGAAAGATTTAGATTTTATAAATCTGAGTCATATACTGGCCAAAAAGTCGTTTCACTTTATATCGAAGTTGCAAACGATGCTGAAGCATTCGCTTTAGATATTCTCAACTTAACAACAGAAGTTTGTTCTGCTGAAGGCGAACATGCTACTGGTGATTTCGCAACTGCTTGGTCTACATTAACAACAAAATATGATTCTGTTGTAAATAAAGATCTCTTAGTTGAAGGAGATGCTGATGCTAATGGAACATTCTTTGCTGAAGCTCTTGCTCGTTATGACATTCTTGTCGCTAAATATGGATTAAATCCATTTATGACAGGACGTGTTTCTAACTTAGCATACATTCCAAATTATCAATCCAACATTGATTCCTCTTCCTCAATCACAATCATCGTGATTGTCGCTGTAGCAAGCATGACTCTCTTAGGTGTCACACTTGTCTTACGCAAGAGAAAACATCAATAAAAATTGATTAAATAATCATTTAGGCCCCTAAAGCGCATGTCTAAGGGGCCTTTTCATATGCTCTTTTTCAATAACGCAAAATGAAAAAAGTTCGATGTATTCGAACATATTAGCACTCGCACTCCATGAGTACTTGCTTCTTCTTCTTCTTCTTCTTTGTAAAATAAAGTTACATAGTAATGCCTATATGAGATAAAGCGTAGGAGACACTTATACGCAGGGTGCCTTCAAATTCGACTATAGGCATTACTACTAATTTATTAGTCTTCTTGATTCGAAGAAGAAGACGGAAAGGAAAAAAACATGAAACTTTTTTCAAAAATTGCCACGCTAGCCCTCGGTGCAGCGATGGCAGTTGGCGTTGGAGTTGCTGTTGGTTCAAAGAGGGCTAGTGAAGCCAAGGCTGATTATGAAGCAATAGCTACCTTTGACTTTAGTTCATCAACACCATCTGGAAGCACCTCCACTGGGTTAACAAACGACACCATTAAAACGCTTTTAAACGATTCTTCTAGTGTTTCTAATCTCGTTACCTCTGTTACCGGCTTAAGTGGGAATGTGTATTCTGGAAAAGGTAGTGGTGGCGAAGGTATTCCGCAAAACGTTTTGAAAGTCGGAAAAGCTGGTGGTGGTGGAGCTTTTACTATGACAATTGGTGGAAGCGATAATATTTCTAAAGTTGAATTCACCTGTTATGGTTGGAAGGATATAAGCTCCTTTAGCATTAATAGTAGCGCCGCACAAAAACCAACAACTGCGGCAACTCAATGGACACCATCCTTTGAACTAGCAACCGCTAGTAAATCACTTGCTTTTAGTGTTACTACTTCTGCTGTTTGCATCACAAGTTTTACCATTTATAAAACCAGTGGTGTCGGTCCAACACCAACCGAAAAACACGACATTACATTCAACGCTAATGCAGGAACGGACACTGTTACTGGTATGCCAGAAACTCTTGTCGATCAAGAAGGAACAGTGTCACTCTCTGAAGTTTCTTCACCGTCTCGTGATGATTATAACTTCATGGGTTGGTCTTTAACATCAACCGGAGAAATTGTCGAGTCGGTTACAATTCAAACATCTGATATCGAACTTTTTGCCATATGGCAAGAAAAGACATCTACAGAATATGTTGAAACCGAATTAACTGAAGGGAAATTACTTATCACAACTTCGTGGGACAGCAAAACATACTATATGCCAACCGATGAAGCTACTGGTAGCGGACCTTTAGCTGTTGAGTATCAGGATGTGAGCGAAATTAATCCTGACAATCTTTGGACAGTTTCTAAAGATGGCGATAACTGGGTTTTCCAAAACGATGATGGAAAATACATGTGGGCTTCATCCAACAGTGCCAACAATGGTATTCGTGTAAACGATGGTCCAGGAAGCTGGGCGGTTCAAAGTAACGGGTCGTTGAAAAATCCTAATTATGATCGATTTTTAGGTGTTTATAACGGGGCAGATTGGCGTTCTTATAACTCTGCAACTGCAAGCAACTATAAAGAAAGCGCTACTTCACTCAAATTCTATCGTGTTGGTGGAGAACCAGTTACACAATATGAGGTCATTGACCGTATTGACTTCGGATCATTAAATAAATCATCAGTAGCAGAAGGAGCCACTTTAAATGTAACAATCGTTCCAGATAGCGGTTATTCAGTTCCTGAATCGTTAACTTATGTTTATATGTCCGGATCTCCAGTTGCCTATACATATGCAAATGGTGTTGTGACTGTTCAAAATGTTTCGGGGAACATTACCATTGAAGGTACTTGTGTTAAATTCGTCATCCAAGATATCTACTCCGTTTCTTCTGGCTCAACTGTAGAATTTGATGGATATTATGCCGGATCATATTCCGATGGCTCTGTCGTTATGGATGGTGCTTATGGTGTTCTTTTATATCACACAAACCCAGAAACAGCCTGGGAAGCTGATAAAACGGTTCTCCATGTTGTTGGCGAAGTTTCAATTTATAAAAACCTTTATGAAGTCTCGGCTACTTCGGTTTCAGTCCAAACCGATTCATCAGTAATTTCTCAATTAAGTAAACCTGAAGACTATACTTTAACCGGTAGTGAATCTTCGGCAAACTTAACAATTGCGAATAGACGCACATTTGTTAGTGGTGAATTAGTTTCTTGTGCTGTTGCTTCTGTCACCAACTATAATGTCGTCATTAATGATGGTACCAAAGATTTAACTTTATATTTAAAGTCTGCTGATAATGTTGAAATTACATTAAAAGACGAAAGTAAAACAACAATTAGCGCATATCTTACATCAAAACAAGGAGAAACAGTGACGATCAAAGGATACACCTCCTTCTTCACCGATTTCCAAGTTCGTGTTTGTGGAATTGTCGAAGTTGATGAAGACTATACTGCTGAAGATTTTGCGGAACAACTATTAAGTGAAACCGATGCAGTTTGTGTCGGATATGACGGAATTGCTAACAACAAAGAGGCTCTTGTTGAAGTTTGGAACCATTTAGGTGGTGAAGAAAGATGGCAAGCTTTATCAGCCACCCAACAACAAATTTTGATCGATACTAATGCTGATGAAGAAGGAACAACTGTTGAACAAGCAATGGCTCGTTATGATTACTTAACTGGCAAGTACGGACTTAATAACTTTATTGCAGGTCGTACTCCAGCCTCATTTGCGAATATTGCTTATTACGACAGTCAAGTTACTGAATCATCAACCTCCGTCACAATCATCGTGATTGTCGCTGTAGCAAGCATGACTCTCTTAGGCGTCACACTTGTCTTACGCAAGAGAAAACATCAATAAAATTTGATTAATTTCTAATAAAGGTCGGCTCCTTGGAAAACAGGAATCGACCTTTTTATATAAGGATGTTTTCTCATAGAAGATAGAAGATTAATTATAAATAATTGCAGTGTGTCAAAAATTTAAAAGTGTTGCAAAAAAATGACACAGTGTTTTAGTGAAACAGTTGTTTAATTTTAATAAAGGTCGGTTCTTTTAAAAATAGGAATCGAGATTCTTCATACATAAATCAAAAATATTCAGGTTTTGCTGGTGATTTTAAATTTATAAGTAAAACTAATATAATTACATAAATTAACCATAAATTGTTGATGATTTTTGAGGCTCACGAAAAAATAATTCTTGCATTATTTACACATATATAGGTAAAATACACGCAAATATTAGGGAACTCGATTCAGTTTTTGCGAAATCATCGATGATTCCGAATATTTCCTACCTGCGGGTTAGGAGGAACAAAATATATGTCTTCATTCAAAATCAAACATGTTTTGCCAATAGCGTTTTCTGCTTTGCTTGTTCTTTCTTCATGCAATTCAAGTAAGAAAAGAAGTTCTTCAAGTGAAGGAGGTTCGTCGATTGTATCATCATCGATTACATCTACAACATCCTCAACTTCTTCAACATCTTCTTCATCCGGACCAATCGTTCCAGATAAGACTTTTGATGAACTAAAGAACAGCATCATTTCTGATCATAACTACACGATTGATGTTGTTAGTTATTATGAAAATTTCCCAACAGAAAGATATGATGGAAGTGTTTATAACCTCAGCAACTCTGTTTATTATTATCCAGATCCTGAATACCCAAATTTAATGTGGTATGGCTATATCAAAGTCAAAGACCAAGGCATTTCTAGTTTTAATCTTGGATATCAAAGCGATGAAGTAACGTTAGATTCATTCGTGACAACAAACCCTGATTTAGGTATTTACGATATCCATGGTGGTGTTGTTGAATATATCCTCGAATCATCATTACAATATGTTTCACAAAACCATTTCAGGGTTTCTGATCAAGATTTGGTAGGTATTGTTGGTACATTTTCCCAATTAGACCTCTCCTACATTGAAAATCCAGCATATATCGACATTGTCAAAGAAGGTAACTCAATTAAGATTACTTCGATTCTGACTGCTCGTTATTATGATGAAGATACTCTAGAACAACACGACAATGAACCAGTTTATGTTGGATTAACCATTAAAGAAATCGGTTCGACACACAACTCACTTCTTGAGTCGTTCACCAAAGATAGCTCAAAGAAAGTCGTTGCACCAACTACATGGGACGAGAATCTTTTAGATGATTTTGATATCTACTATAACGAATATGTTCCTCCATTTATTACTGGTCTAGGTTATAGTTTCCACTATTCAACAGACTGGAATGGATTAAAACAAAAATATGAAATTAAAGGACAAGATTTTACCTCAGGTGATCTTCGTTCTAGCTATGCTAGCAAACTAACAGGCACCGAAGGATTTGTTCAAACTTCGACTGATACATATGAAAAACGTGTACCAAATGCCGAAGGAACATTAAATAACGTGTACAAAGTAGAAATGAATTATGTTCCAAAAAATCAGCAATATGCTGGTCACACGATAGGTTATTACTACACTGAAGGCATTTTCCAAGTTACATATACAATGTACACCGAAGTTGTTGCTGAGGTGACATCAATCGCAATGGTTAATGCATATCTTGATTCATCAGATGCCTGTGCAATTGTCCCATTCTATCCAGAAGAGGACTATGTTTCACAAGTGAAAAATTTTGATGACCACACAGAATCTTTAAATCAACTTTATGGCGGATTCTTATTCGCAACATCTAGAACAGGGTATTTCAATGTTTATATTTCATCTTTTGAAGATGCGGTCAATTTCTACACTGAATACTTAGCTAACTGTGAGGCTAAAGGATTTAACCATGTTGAATCACAAAATAATCTTACATTTATCACCGATGCTAAGGATTCAATTTTAACAATTGTTAATCCAAACGCATTTACAAAAGCCGAATATGAAGCTATTGGATATCTTCAATGCCAAATTGTCATATATGACAAATATGAAACCGGAACTGTGACAGTTACTTCATTATCTCTTAGTGGACAAACGACTTCATATCATGTCGGAGACGCATTCTCCTTTGATGGAACTTGTACGGCTCACTTTAGTGATCACACATCACAAGATGTCACCCCAGATAGTGTTTCTTCTCCAGATATGTCAAGTGCTGGTCAAAAGACAGTCACTGTGACATATCATGGTGTCAGTAAATCTTATAAGATTACTGTTACTGCTGAAGGTTCTTATACAATCACCTACCATGCCATTAATACAAGCGGTGATCCAATTAGCTCTTCCGCAATTGGCTCATCATCAGTGTTACCAGAAAATGGCACATTAGGTGATGTTATCAATTGCTCTGTCGTTGCTGGATCAGGATATTCTTATGTCCAATGGCAATTCCCTGGGGATTACTTCGAAGATGATTATTGGGTTGATTATTTCAATGATGTTGTTGAATATGAACCAACCGATAGTGTCTTCTCATTTAGAGTATCCAACTACAATGTTGATATTTATCTAGTCTTTAATGAAGGTAGCGCACCTGCAACACATAGTGTTTCCTTTAATCAAGACGCTCATGTAAGCAACATTTCACATTCTGATTTATCAACTGTGAGTGCAGGTACATCTGTATCATTTACAGTCTCATGTGCTGATGGATATGAAATCAACTCCGTTCAAGCCTCGCCAAGTGTGAGTTTTGATATTGTTGGTTCAACATATTCATTCACCATGCCAAATGAAAACGTTACTATTTCAATCACAACAAAAGAAAGTAGTGCTGAAGAAACATACGTCGTCGCCATAAACAAAGATAGCGGTGTTGGATATGTTAATGAATCTAACCCTGGTGATTTTACGAAGGTAGAATCTGGCATACAAGTCGCTTTCTCATTTACCGTTAATGATGGATATGAACTTGTATCAGTTACATGTGATGACCCAAGTGTAAGCATCATCAAATGGCCATTTGGAAACAACGCGTATCGTTTCGAAATGCCAGCTAAAAATGTCGTGATTACAATTACAACTCAATCTACTGGCGGTGAAGCTGAGCTTCAATATAATCATGACTATGTTACATATATGGACAATAGTAATAACGAATATGAAACAGCACCAAGTGTTGTTCACAGTAAATTAGTCCTTAATTTCTTAGAAAATGGAACAGGAACGTATACTCGAGAAACATATAACTCTTCAGGAGTAAAAACAGGTGGTCCATATGTATTAGGATTTACATATACTTACACAGATAATCATTTCCTTATTTACTGGGCTAGCGGTGATACTACGAGTTTCTCAAAGTGGAGACTTGTAGGTGGAAATACTACTTCTGATGGAAACAATACCGGTTACTTCGATGATGGTGAAATTCACATCGGCGTTGTCGATGGAAGTAGCAATCTAACAAATATTACCTTAAGGTAAAGGAGGTTCAAATGAATATTATGCACAGAAAGAAAGTTACATTATTAGCCGCACTAACAACCACAACAATGGCTGTGGTAATGGCGGTTGTTTTCGCCTCCAATGGAATGGACCTCTATAGCGTCCGTGGTCAAGGCGAAGTCGTTAATGGAAGCATTACTTGGAACACAAGCAGTCAAAAAACAAAACATCAAAATAACCGCATCTCATACCATTCCAAAACTAATGGCGGAATGGATTTGGTCATGTATACCTATGGACAATATAACGCATCTAATGATTATGTTTTCTCTTCTAAGAAGAGTGATTATCAAGAATTCGGAATTTGGTTTGTCTCTCAAGAAGCATCAACAACATTATTCCAATTCCAAAGCATTACGTCCGTTTTAATTACAACAGCTTCAACAAGCCAAAGCGGAGCATCGTTTGCTGTTTATACTGATAGCACAGCCAGTGGTTCTGCAGTAAAAACACAAACCGTTAGTAACGCAGAAGAAACATATACCATCACAACAGAAGTTTCAGGAGCACATTATTTAGCAATTAAACCAAATAGTACCACGTATTCTGTTGATATTAAGAGTGTTACTATCAACTATAGTTGTGAACCTGGTGGAGGCGATGAACCGGTTGTTGATGAATATTCAATTTCCTACTACAGTCAAGATGGATATGATTTAGTTCCATTAGAGGGAATTGATGAATCTTCATTAGTTTCTAAAGCCGAAGAAGGAAGCACAGTTGAAATTACGCCTGTTGCTTTAAGTGGATATGAATATTTAGGCAGTTATGAAGTCACCGAATACATCAGTGATTATTCAGAATCTGCTGGTGTTATTTCATTCACAATGCCATCTCATAACATTGAGATTTGTTTGGTAACACAATCAACAGCTGTAACATTATCATCAATTTCTGTTAGTGGATACACAACCGAATTCTCTGTTGGCGATACATTTGCATTCGGTGGAACAGTCACAGGTCACTATAGTGACTCCTCATCTGCGAATGTTACAGAAAGTGCCACATTTAGTGGTTATGATATGTCAACAGCAGGAAATCAAACTGTTACAGTTTCATATACTGAAGGTGGTGTCAATAGGACAACATCATATGGAATTACTATTACTAATGACACACCAGAGCCTTCAGAAGTCACTTTATCTGGAAAGTATAATTATTCATCAAGAACTCATTCAGGAAATAATTATCCATCTTGGCCAAACATGTATATCGAATTCAATTCTGATGGAACAGCAACATGGCATAACGAAAGAACCAATTATCAGGGTACGTATTCTTGTGATATGTATTTCTTATATACAGCAATTAATGATGGAACAGCAATTGCCATCGAAATGTCACGCGATGCTGATCGAACACCTAAACATTCTGGTTATAGTGGTTATTATTTCTTGCTTGATGGCGCAGAGAAAAATGCTGAATCGGCCTGGTCAGGATATGGATACGATCGTCCAATAGATAGTGGGTTTACTGTCGACTTCAAAAATAACAGTGGTGTTATGAATCTTGCAAAGACATCTTTATCTATTAATGTTTACGATAAGAGCCAAAGCTATGCTGTCTATGACACATTTACATTCACATTAGCATCCTAATCAATTTACTTATTAATAAGAGGTCTTCATAACGAGGATCTTTTTTATAAAAGAAAAAGCCCGTATAGACGGACTTTACACCGGGTAGATCGAGCTACCAATTGGTGCGCAGATAGCATTAAAGCAAAACATTACTTTTATATCAATAAATATTCAATATTTTGCCGACCCTTAGGTCGGCTTTTCTTTACAAAAACTTTTTTGAACACTTTTACTCATTTTTTACGAATAAAGAATAGTAGAGGGGATTTTTCTCTTCATTTGTTTTTGAAAGGAGATTGACAGTGAACCAAAACAAATATCTAAATGTTGCAGCTAATAACAAATGTGTTAAAATTGTATCAATTGATACGATTAGGAAGGAGTTTAAAGATGAGTTCCATTCCTTATAGTATCGAAGAAGTTATCAGATTGTTTCATAAGTACAATATATACATTGTCAAAAGGAGAGATTTTAAAAACCAAGATTTCTTAAACAGCGTAAGTAAGTTACCGATTGATGCCGCTGAATTTATTAGAAATGAATTAACAGAAGAAGATTGTGTTCATTCATTAATCAGGGATCGTGATTATCCAAATAATTATTTATATGTATTTAAAGCGATATTTGCGGGACGATATTGTTATATTAAACTAGCAGTTGTTGATCGCCTAAAATGTATCAAAGTTATTAGTTTTCACGAAGATGAGGTAGAAAAAAATGAAAAAGATTAAAGCAGGAGATATTCTAATTGGATTCAATCCATACAAAGATTCAATGGAAGAAGGAGTTATTACCGAGATCGTTCATCGGACAAATGTTTTAGGACAATACCTCGATGTCAAAATTTTTGAATTGATTTCAAAAAAAGATGGCGAAATATTAACAAATATGGATCTACAAAACTTGAATGCCAAATTAACTTTTGACACATATAAAAAGAAAAATGGTTTTTTAACCACACAAGAAATCATTAACATTCGCAAAAAACGTGGTTGGAGCCAAGAGAAGATGGCGAAGTTTCTTGATATTGGTTTAAAAGACATCGCCCGATATGAAAATGGTGCAATTCAAACAAAAGCCATCGACAATATGATTCGTCTTGTTGATAACGACCAAATCTTCTATGCGATGGCGAAATATTTAAATAAGTTATCTTTTGCGGAGTAACTCTGGACCAGAAGTTATGTTAACTTCAACTACATCAGCGTGTAATCCGGTTTTATTATAATAATCGCTTAAGACTCTTTCTTTAAACTCATTGAAGAAGTCTTTTTTAATTAGGGCAATCGCACAACCTCCAAAACCTGCGCCGGTCATGCGTGCGCCAATAGCACCCGCATTAAGAGCAGCTTCTTGAATCGCATCTAAATACCGTCCACTAACTTCATAATCTTCTTTTAAAGAGAGATGCGATTCATTTAAGAGTTCACCTAATTTAGAGATATCTTTCTTTTCAAGAGCTTTCGTAAACTCATATACACGGTTTTGTTCAGTGATAACGTGTTTTACACGAGAATAAATAACGTCATCTGAAATAAGCTCTCTAATCTTGTCTAATTTAGAGACTTCTATTTCACATAAGTTATTTATATCAAAATGTTTTTTTAAAACACTTAATCCTTTTTGACATTCTTCCACACGTTCGTTGTATTTAGATGAAACTAAAGATCTAGGAACATTTGTTTTCAAAACAACGAACGTGTAGTCACCTAAGTCTAAAGGAATATGTTTGTATTCTAATTTGTCACAGTTAAGCAATAAACAGCAGTTTTCTTTTGCAAGAGCAATCGAAGCCTGGTCCATAATCCCAGATTTAAGCCCTAGATAGTCGTTTTCGACCTTTTTAGCGACTTTTACGACATCGATAGGTAAAAGACCTAACTTAAATATTTCGCTTGTTAAATGGGTGATTAAGACAAGAAGGGCTGCGCTAGAAGATAATCCCGAACCTAAAGGAATCTCACTACTAATTAAGATATTAAGACCTTTAGGTATCTTATATCCATCACGGAGAAGAATATAAAAGACTCCAAAGACGTAGTTAGCCCATTCGTATTTGGAGTCTTTCTTAATTTCTTCTAGATCCACCTCAAAACCATTATTGGTGTTAAGTGAATACACTTTAATCTTCGAATCATCTCTAATAGAGACGGCGGCGGAGATATATAAAGAAATCGCTGCTGGTAAAACAGTGCCTCCATTATAATCAAGATGCTCTCCAATAAGGTTTATACGTGCTGGTGCACGATAAACTCCTAAAGGAGCGCATCCAAAATATTTAAGAAATGATTCTTCGATATTCATAGCTGAATATTAATGACCTTTAACTGCAAGTTTTACACATTCATATGCGCCATCGTAATGACCAATCTTTTTTAAATAGTCAATTCTGTCGCATAGATGTGGAATTAAGTCTTTGTCAGAGATGACTCGGTCGAGCATCTCACAGACTTCTTTCTTTGTTGGACATTCTGGAGTGGAGTCTCCATTTTCTTGTCCATTAACGGCTCCATAAACTTCATGTCCACCGATGTGGCGCATAAAGAGTTTTGGAATTGGATAATATGCTAACTCACTTGGTTTAGTGACTAATAAGTCAGAAACCGGCATGAGTAAGTTTGTTGAGTAGACTGCTTCAAAGATGTTTTGATTATAGATGCAGTAGATGCCTTCACAGTCTCCATCTTTAATTTCTTTGGCGAATTGCTGGAGTTTTTCATATTCGTTAAAGAAATTATGCGATTCAATAGAACCTAATTTTTTGACCATCTTGTCATAGACTGTACGGTGGTCTCCAAAGTTAATAAAGAGAGCCACTTTCTTTTCTTTGACAAGTGGAATGAGGTGTTTGACCATCGCTAGATACATATCAAATCCTGCTCCAGCACCTCCGACAGTCATCAGAATTCTTAATGGTTTTTCATCTTTTACACGAGCACGTCTTTTCTCGTTATCTTTCTCTAAATTCACCAGTAATTCGTGGTCAATAAAGCATCCAACCATCTTTAATTGGTCTTCTGGGATACCATTTAATGGTTTCTTATCAAAACCACGTAAAGTTTTGTATCCAAAATAAGCAAATGGAGTTTGAACAGTGTGGATGGCGCCTTCAGAAAGATGTAAACCCATCGGCCAGTTATCTGGAATAGCATTAACAACATGAGTCATTCCAGCATGGATTGCTCCTTGTGCTGGCCAAACGTGAGTAGCAATATAAGGAATATCTTTATCAATGTGTTTAAAGATAGGAACTAAAAGTTCCGAATTCTTTTGATCTTTGGCGTTGTATGAGATTTTCTTAAATCCTTCCGAGTTAAGAGGTTCCCAAACAAGTTTGTTAAATAACTTCGATTTTTGAGAGATTCTGGACGCTAATGAATACATATCATTTTGTTTACGAATCATCTTGCTTCCAGTAGCATCAAAAGAGGCTAAATCTAACCAGTAAGGAGTGTATCCTAAAGCACGGGCAGCGGAAGCCATTGCGATGGAAATTCGGTAGTGTCCAAAGCCCATGCGAATATTCCCAACAATAACTGGTTTACCCGAAAATTGCTGGTTATTTTCACCAAAAACAATACTTTTTGCACCAAGAAAATCAAGTGTTGGAATGTCTACAAAACTAATCTTATAATCAGCTTTCGAATCATCACCAAATTCTTTGATAAATTTGCGTTTACTTTTCTCAGCTCCTTTAATTGTTTTCTTGGACATTTCGTTACCAAAAATAACAGATGTTTTATCGTTCATTGAGGAGAACTCCTTTCTTGGTGTGGTAATCAAAGGAATGTACCTCACCATTTAGATAATAATCAACATGGATTTTATTTCCACGTCTTTCAAAGTTCTTTAATCTGGCGTTTTTAAATAAATCTAACGCGTGATTAAGAACTTCTTTTTGTTTCTCATGATATGTGGCGATATCGTCACTTGTCATGAGAAGTGAACCAAAGATGGCGTTAATCGTGGTTAAAGCTCTTCTTTGTTCAAATGATAAATGAATGTTTTCATCTCTAAGAAGGAAGACATCTGGGTCATTTCCGAAGAGATGATCACTAAAGAAGTAACGATAGATGGTATTTTGTAAGGTTACTTTTGTTGAAATACGTTCGCGGTGGAATAGACGCATGTATCTCACATCATCGAAGATGAGGGAGACATCTGGTCCAATACGAAGATAATCAAAGTTCGTATAAGAAGAGATGATATTGGCTCCACAACCAAGAATGATCTTATCTTTTAAGACTTCTCTTAAGAAGTTATAGGCTTCAAACTGGGCTTGGGCTCTTGTTTGACCTTGATGCTCGCCTAATCCCGCAGCATAAAGGAAATCAAGTTTAAAGAAGTCAAAGCCTAGATTCATATAATGGGTTAAACATTTTCTGATGTAGTCTTTTACTTCTTCTTTTTCTAAATCAAGAGCGTAGAAACCGGACCAGTTTCCACCGGCCTTAATTGGTTTACCATTATTCCTTTTAAAGAATTCTGGATGTTCTTGATAGAGTTTGGATTTTGTTTCGGCAACAAATGGAGCTAGCCAAATACCAGCTTTATAACCTTTCTTATGGATTTTCTCCACGATTGGTTTTAAGCCATTTGGAAACTTCTTTTCATCCACATCTAACCAGTCTCCGACGAAAGTTTCATATCCATCATCAATCTGGAAAACATCGAATCGATTATCAAGAGCCTCTAGGTCTCTTAGAATAATGTCTTCATTGATGTTTTGATAATAGTTATACCAACTCGAATATCCAAATAATTTTGGATGGGAGACTTTTGGATAATATTCACCAAAACCTTCAAATCCTTCTTTATTGTCTTTATAGAAACAATAATCAAAGACAGTGAATTCTTGTCCGGCTGTTAAAGTGATTCCACTTAGATCACTAGATAGATGTAAGTCGTGGTTATCTTTGATGAGTTCAATTAATAGATAAGTGTTTCGATAATTTAAATTAAAGAGGAAACACTCGTCTTTACCACGTGCATAAAAGACATCATATCCATGTGATTTACGGATGGAGTACTTATAAAAGGTGGAATCCCCATACATCTCCATCGCAAACATCTTGGAGATGATATGTGGGGATTTCTTAATATTACGAAGTCTTTCTTTGAGTTTAAATTCTTTCGTATCTGTCCAAGATTGGTAACCATTTAAAAAGTATGTATCCGAAAAGTTCACGTGGAAAGGAATGGTTTCTTTTGCAAGCAAAAGAGACACATCCGTATTCGCCCGAACTTTAACGGTGGTTCTGTGACCAACTTGAAGAGTATAGACATCAATATCTTTGTTCCATTTATTAGAACTTAGACGATGTCCATTTTTGGAATAAATGATTTCCATTATTATTTCTTTTCTTCTTCAATGGCCTTCATAAAGGCGGCGTCTTCTTTTTTAGCAATAATGCTCATGACCTTCTTTTCACGGTAGAAGACAAGGATAACCGCTCCAGCAACACAGAAGGCCACAGCAACTAAACCAACAATCATTAAGCCAGTTTGTGTAGCAGAAATATCGTTTGATGTTCTTAATTCTTCTGGAGTGGCAGTTGAACCAATAATGGCTAAAGAAGTGAATAAAAGCATCGCGATTGATTGACCAAGCTTCATTGCGAATGTGCGAGCAGCAAAGAACATGCCTTCACGGTTTTCGCCTGTTGTTTTTGCTTCTGCTTCCGCAACGTCAGCGACAATTGATTGAGGAATAATTCCGAGCAGCGACATTGGAAGAGCAGCGACAACACAGATAATTACGCCATAGACAATGCCTGGAATAAAAGTAATTACATTAATCATTGATGTAATCAAATATGCAAGTGCAAGACCTAGGAATCCGGCGATAACAAGTTTCTTTTTACCAAACTTGAGAACGAATTTGGTAACAAATGGATAGAAGGCTGCACTAAGTACGGTCATTCCACCCATAAAGTACATTGTCCATGATTGATCTAGACCCATGCTAACTTTGACAAAGAATGGAAGACCTGTTTGGAAAAGGGTCAATCCAACCCAATACATAATATCGGAAAGGGAGAATGTTCTAAAGTCTCTGTTTTTGAATGTGGCTTTCAAAGATTTAAAAGCATTTGTTCCTGCTGGTTTAGCTTCAACAAAGTCAGTTTCTTTAAGCTTGAATGTAGGAATCAACATACAAATACAAGCGATAACTGCTAGTGGAATAAAGCAAATTACATATGACCAGTAATAACCAACAGCATTGGTTAAGAAACCAGCAAAAACGAAAGGAGTGTAAGCAATAAGTGTTCCGGCAAAATATGTTAAGGAAATGTATGTGGAAATGTTCATACGGTCTTCCTGGGTTTTTCCAAACTCAGAAATAAGCGCATTGTATGGTGTGCAGTAAATAGTCATGAATGTGTAGAAGAGAACAAGCATTACTGCTACCCAAGCAATATTGCATCCACTTGGTTCTTTGCCACCAGTAAATAAGGATGGCGCCATAAATACGAGAATTGTAACAACGGAAAAAGGAATTGCGGCAACGCGCATGAATGGCATACGGCGTCCTTTTTTGTTACGTGAGTTATCAGACAAGTTAGCAATTAATGGATCGCTAACAGCATCCCAAACACGGCATAATGCTGTAATCAGTCCAAGAACTGTTAGGAAGCCTCCGATAACTAATCCCGGAACAATGATGTTATAAAATTCAATTGTTGTTCCTGAGAAGAATTCTGGGTGGTTAATATCTTTGGTTGGTAGATAAAAGGCGACTAACCAGGCAGTAATAATACCACCAAGAATAGACCAGCCTAACTGACCAATTGCAAAGATCCACATTTGTTTTTTTGTTAATCTTTTCATTAGAGATCCTTCCTGTTATTAAACAAACAAAAAAAGACACAAAACTCAGTTTTACCGATTAGTTTTTTGTCTTCTTACAGCTCATTTAATAACTACTAAATTGATAAAAGATTTTAATCTTTATCTGCATAATAATATACGTGTATGCACGAAAATTATCAAACAAAAGTTTGGTAATTCTAACTTTTCGTTCTTTTTTGTGAAGAATAAAGAAAAAATCTATGTGCGCTTGTTCTTTACTTAATAATATTTGTATATATAATTAGGACATGTTGAACATTGCATCATTTATTGCGATAAATTGATGAAAGTTTGACTAATCAAAAATAGTCCAAAAATTGCGGTGATTTTCGAGAATTAATTTTTCTTCAAAATTTCCTGCAAAAATTAGATTTTATCCGAAAATTGCTGGTAATTTTAGCAATTTTGTTGTTCGTATAGGAGGGACAAAAATGAGTGTAAAAATTTATGTTGATGTTGGATCAAATTTGTACCCAAAATTACTCAAAGAAAAAGGGTTAGAAATTAACCTCTTAAACATGTATCTTAGAATCGATGATCAAGAATATGTTTGCTATGATGAGAATCTCGACTTCGAAACTTTCTCCAAACAGTTCTACAAAGATCTTGAAGAAGGTAAAAAAGTTCAAACAAGTTTAGTTAATTCCGGCGACTATCTTGAGGCGTTCAAAAAAGATGTTGATGCTGGTCACGAAATCTTTTGCTTAACGATGGCAAAAGGAATCTCTGGAACATATAACGCTGCCTGCATTGCCAGGGACATGATTAACGATGAAAAGAAAAAAGAAGTCGTTTATGTTTTAGATACCGCAACCGCCGGATTTGGTGAAGGCTTACAAGCCATCAAAGCTTATGAACTCGCCAAGGAAGGAAAATCCTTAAAAGAAATTGCGGAATTCATGGAAGAATTCAAATGGAAAGTTCGTTCAGAATTCACCGTCGATACAATTAAGTACCTATTAAAAACAGGTCGAGTTAACGCTATCTTAGCCAAAATCGTCAAACTAATTTCTTTGAAATTAATGCTCTATGGAAGCTATGAATCCAAGATTGAAGTATCTTCAAGGGTTCTTGGACGAGTGAAATCCATTCAGAAACTTGGACAACAATGTATCGATTTTATCGATGATAAGAAATCAACTGTTTGGATTTCACACTGTGATTGCTTAGAAGACGCTAATAAATTAGCGGAGATGCTTAAAGCGAAAGGAATTAAGAATATTGAGATCCATGATTATGATTTAATCACAGGGTCACATATTGGTCCGAAAGCGTTAGCAATCTTCTACGTTGGAAAGAATCGAAAATTTACAAAAGAGACAAATGGGAAAAAATAATTCCCATTTTCTTTTACTCGTTCGTGTATGTTTATGGGAGATATGCTAAAATAACAAGTTAATGAGTGATATAGCAGTAAAAACAGATGAAAGCTTAGTTCGAGAAGATCTCTCGGAGTTTTCTTCTTTTGAAGAACAAGAAACTAAAGAACCTGAAAAAAAGAAAAGAAGTTTAACTAAGTTTTTTGTGTATATGCTAATTATTACAGCTTTGACTGCTATAGCACTTTTCCTATCCCTAAGAAACAACTACTCGGCTGTTCTAAAAACAATCGGTAAAGTTGATGCCGGATATCTTTTCATGATGATGGGGATCGTTTTATTTAGTTATGTTTTGGACGGATTAGCAATCTTTTTATTCTCGCGCCTATATACACACAAGTATAAAGTGTACCAAGGAATTGCTACGTCATTTGTTGGCGCATTTTATACATCAGTTTCCCCAAGCAAGAGTGCTGGACAGGTCATGGAAGTTTACACAATGAACAAACAAGGCGTTGCAACATCAAATGCCGCTTCAATTATGGTTATGTCGTTTATTGTCTATGAGCTATCAATTGTTATTCTGGCTGCTATCGGATTATTTGTTAATAAAATCATCTTAATAGATGTAGGTGATCTAGATATATTTGGGTGGTATGTTTCATCTGTTCCATTAATTATTATCGGATTCTTGGCTCATTTCTTATTGATTGCTGGTCTAATAACAATGAGTTATTCGAGACACTTCCATAATTTGATTTTGAACCACGGGATTAACTTATTAGCAAAGATAAAACTTCTTAAAAAACCTGAAGAAAAGCGAGAAAGTTTACGTATTCAAGTTGAAAACTTTAAGATTGAACTTCGACGTTTGCTATCAAACGTTCCAATCTTCCTTTTAATGATTATTGTCTTTTCCCTCGTTTTAATGCTACGTTTCTCTATCCCCTATTTAACTGGCTTAGCCTTAGATGGTTTTGGATTCAAATTAAATACTGATGGATCACTCGTGATGCATGTTGTTGAAGGAGGAAA
Organism: Caryophanales bacterium UBA4278; assembly: GCA_002395065.1. Classification (GTDB taxonomy): domain Bacteria; phylum Bacillota_I; class Bacilli_A; order RFN20; family CAG-826; genus Fiminaster. Next base: position 74,528 of record DGVS01000002.1, on the reverse strand, counting down.
GATTGTTCCTCAAACAGTTGGAACAAACTCTTTTGACTCTTGCATGCAAGGAATTTTCTTGAGTAGTTTTACCCAATTACTAACAAGTGTTGTTCCAATTCCTGGAGGTGCTGGTATTTCGGAATACTTATTCCACAGTTTCTTTAAGAATTACTATAATTCTGAAGCAATGATTGTTGCTGCTCAGATTGTTTGGCGTTTTACGACATTCATTTTTGTGATTGTTGTTAGTGGTCTTGTTACAGCTTTATATCGAGCCTCTCCAAAGGACCAATTCCATCAGGCCAACAGAAAAAATTACGTTACTTTGCAGTACGCTACATTTAACGAAAGACAATATGATTCATCACTTGGTGTTCAGTCTGTTTTCACATTCAAAAAAATTGGTGAGAATTTCAAGCAAATGGTTAAACCGAAATCCCGCACAAAAATGGATCAAGATTCTGAAGTTAACCATGAATTGCTGGTGAAAAATAAGAAACCGAAGGTTGTGAAAGAAGAGAAAAAGAAGCCTCCAAAAAAGGCCAAAAAAGAAAAAATAAAATGGAAAAAAATCACGATTGGTGATGAATAAAAATAAAGGAGAATTTATATATGAAATGGATTAAAGAATTAGTTGATGGCGACCATGTTTATGGCCCACTTCTCGTTGTCGGTGCTTCAAAAGGAACAACTGATAAAGGACTGAGTTATCTCAATATTTCGTTCCAAGACAAAACAGGAAACATTGAAGCGAAAAAGTGGGATGTAACTCAAGAAGACGTTGAAACCGTTGTTTCAGGTGCCGTTGTTTATGTTGATGGCATTGTGAACCTTTACAAAAACCAACCACAAGTCAAAGTGACTGGAATTTCACGTGTCCCAGATTTAAGTGAAATTGATTTAACAAATTTCCAAAAAGTTTCACCAATTCCTCTCGATGAGATGAAAAAGAAACTCGAATATTATTTAAATTCCTTTAAAGACAAAGATGTTGAAAAAGTCACAAAAGCAGTCATTTCTAAATTTTATGATAAGTATGTTACTTATCCAGCTGCGGTGAAGATACATCATGAATTCGCTAGTGGTATTCTCCATCACTCCTTAAGCATGGCTGATTTAGCTGAACAATGCGCTAAGCTTTATCCAAACGTTGATCGTGACTTATTAGTCGCTGGTGCATTAATGCACGATATCGGAAAAACTGTTGAATATGACAACCCATTAATGCCTGTTCAAACAGTTGAAGGAAAACTCATTGGACATATTTCCATCATGTATGCCGAATTTAGAAAAGTTGTTGATGATTTACACATCGAATCTGAAGTTCCACTTCTTTTAGAGCACATGATTCTTTCTCATCATGGAAAATATGAATTTGGATCTCCAGTTTTACCAGCAACAAGAGAAGCGTTGCTTCTCTCAATGATTGACCTCATTGATTCAAAGATGATGGTGCTTGATAAAGCATATGATGCAACCAAAGATGGTGAATGGACCGAAAAACTTTGGATGCTTGATAATATGAAGTTTTATAAACCAAAAAAGAGATAATCTAAAATGCACGAAAATAAGAATTTACCAGATTTAGAACAAGAACTTCAAACCTCTTTTGAACGAGGCTTAACTTCTGAAGAAGCTAAAACGCGTCTCTTGAGAGACGGAGAAAATAAACTTGAAGAAAAGAAGAAGAAATCTGTCTTCCGTATTTTCCTTGAACAACTTAATAATCCGATGATTTTCGTCTTGTTTGCTGCAATTGGGATTACCATTGGAGTTTCGATTTATGAAACGGTTAAACAAGGATTTGATTTCTTTAATGTCGGTGACTGGCCAGACGTCATTATTATTCTTGCGGTTATTATTCTTAATGGAATTATTGGAACCGTTCAAGAAGTTAAAGCTCAGTCATCTTTGGATGCTTTAAAGAAACTTGCATCCCCTGAATCGACGGTTATCAGGGATGGGCAACGTATTAAAATACGTTCATCTGAATTAGTTGTTGGTGATGTTGTTATCCTTGAAGAAGGCGACACCATCGGTGCTGATTTACGTTTAATAGATGCGATTAATCTAAAAACAAACGAATCATCTTTAACAGGAGAAAGTGTTTCAGTCGAAAAAGACGCATCTGTTGTTTTTACTGATGCTGTTGCAATTGGTGACCGAATTAATAGTGCATACATGTCTACACCTGTTGTTTATGGACGTGGTAAAGGTGTTGTTGTTGCCACAGGAATGAAGACTGAAATCGGTAAGATTGCCAAGTCCTTAGATGAAGAAGAGGAAGAACAAACCCCACTTCAGAAAGTCTTAGCAAAGCTTTCTAAATTACTTGGTTTATTAACTTTGTTAATAGTTGTTGTGGTTTTACTAGCTGATATCATCTGGATCTTTGTTCATGGACAAGGTAGTGATATTGAAGCCTGGATTGAAGCTGTATTGGCCTCAATTGCATTAGCAGTTGCGGCAATACCAGAAGGTTTGGCTGCTGTTGTCACAATTGTTTTATCTCTTGGTGTACAACGCATGGTCAAAGCAAATACCATTGTTCGTAAACTACCAAGTGTTGAAACATTAGGTGCTGTTTCAGTTGTTTGTTCAGATAAAACTGGAACATTAACACAAAACAAAATGACCGTCATGGAAGCTTATGTGAATGATGAAGTGTTTGATTCAAACTCATTTAACAGTAAGCAAAGCTTAAATGAGCTCGTTTTACTTGCCAACGGTATGTCGCTATGCTCTAACGCCACCGTTGATGAAGGTCTTTATGGAGACCCAACAGAAATCGCTTTAGTCGACTTCTCCAATCGTCTTGGTCACCATAAAAGCGACTTAGAAAAGAAACAAGCTCGCAAAGATGAACTTCCATTTGATAGTGTTCGTAAGATGATGTCAACACTTCATGAAGGCGGAGTTCAATATACAAAAGGTGCTCTAGACAGCATTTTAAAATGCTGCGATAGAATTTTAGTGAACGGCAAAGTTCGTAAAATTACAAAAGAAGATCTCGAAAAAATTAACAAAGCAAATTCCAATTTCTCCGACCGTGCCCTTCGGGTTTTAGCACTCGCTTACGATGAGAATCGTAAAACTGTCGAAGAAAAGAATCTTGTCTTTGTTGGTCTAGTTGCGATGATTGACCCGTGTCGAGAAGAAGCTGGTCCAGCGGTCGCGAGATTTAAACAAGCCGGTATTACAACCGTGATGATTACTGGTGACCACAAAGACACGGCTTTTGCGATCGCAAAAGAACTTGGCATTGCTGAAAGCAAAGACCAAGTATTAACTGGTCAAGATGTTGATGGATTAAGCTTTGAAGAACTACAAAAGAAATGCGAAACAGTTCGTGTCTTTGCTCGTGTTTCTCCAGAAAACAAAGTTTCGATCGTGAAAGCCTTTAAAGCAAATGGAAATATTGCAGCAATGACTGGTGATGGCGTCAACGACGCACCATCACTTAAAGCAGCGGATATTGGTATTGCGATGGGAATTACTGGAACCGATGTTGCTAAAGGGGCAGCAGATATGGTTTTGACCGATGATAACTTTGCATCGATTGAAAAGGCTGTTGAAGAAGGACGTGGCATTTATGCCAACATTCGTAAAACGGTGTTGTTCTTACTTAGTAGTAACATTGCTGAAGTCCTTGGAATGTTTATTCTAATTTGTATTGGATTACCAAGTCCATTTATTGCGATACATCTACTCTGGGTGAACTTAATTACCGATTCATTACCAGCGGTGGCGCTTGGCGTTGATCCAAAAGATCCGAATAACATGAATGAGAAACCACGTGATCCGAAGGAAAACTTCTTTGCTCATGGCGGGGCAAAAACGCTTATTTTATATAGCGTTGTCATCACTTTAGGTGTCGTTCTAGCATACTTCTCAATTGGATGGTTGAACGGAGCTTCTACATACACAGAGATTAAAAATCTCTACGAAGGAAACCCAGACCTTTTGCATAAGGCAAGAAGCATGGCGTTTGCCACACTAGCCATTGCTGAACTGATCCATATGGTTGGTATGAGTGCAGAGAAGAGACATTTCCATGTCGTCTTCACAAGAAAGAATTGGTTAATGTTGTTTGCATTTATTGCCGGATTCTTACTCCAAGTTTTGGTTATCGAAGTTCCATTTGTGTCAAAAGTTTTTGATACACATGAACTTTCTGGATGGGAATGGTTAATTGTGGTGGAACTTTCCTTACTTCCACTCCTTGTTCACGAGGTCGTTGTTTTCATCGACCAAATTAAAAGAAAGGTGAGAAAATAAATCACTTTAAGTTGATTTATTCTATAAATAAATCTATAATATTTAGCACGAGGTGATAGATATGGTGACATTTGATCAAAAACTCATCGAAAAACTTAACGAATGGCAACCAGGCGGTTGGCCAGTAGGTAACTTAATTGCCTGCTTAATTGCGTTAGTTCTCTGCGTTGTTCTTGTCGGTATCGTTGGTATTGAAAGAGAAAGAAGAGGACGCAGCGCTGGACTTAGAACCCACTTATTAGTGGGTGTTGGTTCAACAATCATCATGATTATTTCTATTTATGGTTTCCCAGCCATCTTCGAAGGACATCGTGATGTGGCCCGACTTGCTGCCCAAGTCATTACTGGTGTTGGTTTCCTTGGTGCAGGTGCGATTATGCATCGTGATAGCGGTGTTAAAGGATTAACAACTGCTGGAACAATCTGGGTCTCCATGGCGATTGGTATTGCTTGTGGATCGTTTAACTTCATTCTAGCGATCGCTGGAACACTTCTTATCTTCTTAGTCCTGACCGGATTTAGAAAAGTTGAAGTCAGAATCAATCGTAAAAACCCAACAATCACATTAATCTCCAATAAGGAAGTTCCAGTTCTCGAAACAATTCTTAAAGTTAGTGAAGAATTCGACTGCAGAGTTTCTGGAATCTCCTCTAGCCAAAGAGATGATGGTTCTATTGAAGTAACATTCCAAGCTATCTTCGAAGAAGGCGGAGAAAGACTTGATGACTATCTCACCGAACTTGGCAAAGCCACTAAAGCAAAAAACGTTCACCTCTTGTCACATCGTTAATTAAATGATATTGAATTAGCCATCCTAAAGATGGCTTTTTCTTTTTGAGTCATCAGCACTTAATTTGCACTTAATTTTACTTGCATTAGTTTTTAGCTTTGCTATAATTAGTGGCGAGTTAAGGAAAAAGAAAGGAAGAAGAAATGGAGAACGTAAACGTGACCATTAGAATGGACAGAAATTTAAAAAAGCAAGCTGATCAAGTCTTTGGTGAACTTGGAATGTCTTTTACAACGGCCGTTACTTTGTTTACAAAGCAATGTGTTCGTGATCGAAAAATTCCTTTCGAAATTTGTTTAGAACCTAATCAAGAAACTATCGATGCCCTCAATGAATTAAAGGCAATGATGTCTAACAAAGAAGAATACAAGAGATATGACAGTTTTGCTGAGATTGTTGAGGAGCTAGAAAATGAAAAGAAAAGTAACAAAATCTAAACATTTCTTAAAAGATCTTTTAAAGGCAGAAAAACGTGGATTCAATATTAGCGAACTAAATATCGTTGTAGATAAACTTGCTAATGGAGAAAAGTTGGAAGAAAAGTATCAGGACCACCCATTGGTTGGCAATTATAACGACTTCCGAGAATGTCATATTAGACCAAACTGGTTGTTAATCTACTTAATTAATGACAAAGAGGTTGAGTTGTATCTCTTTAGAACTGGTACACATAGTGACTTGTTTAAGAGTTAAAAGCTTATTAAAACAAACAAAACGCGCCCGTACGGACGCGTTTTTATCTTGAGTAGGTAAATTATAGTGCTTTCTTAATTTCGTCTGCTAAAGCAGGTAATGAAAGATCATTTGTATTTGGGTTTTCTTTCATCTCTAATGTGAAGCCACCTTTACGGTCGTATCGTGGAATCACATGAACATGAAAGTGGAAGACACTTTGTCCGGCTTCTTTATTAACGTTAGAAAGAATATTAATGCCTTTTGCACCTAGGACCATGATTTCAGCTTGTCCAATTCTTTGAGCGACATCCATCACTTTGTGCATGATGTCTTTTGGTGTAGTTAAGAAGTTATCATAATGTTCCTTAGGAACAACAAGAGTATGTCCTTCGGTTGTTTGGGAAATATCTAGAAATGCGAGAACATCGTCATCTTCATAGACTTTGGCACTCGGAATCTTTCCTGCAATGATTTTACAAAAGATACAATCATCTTTTCTCATAATGTTTATCTCCTTTGTTTATTATAACAAAAAGGAGGGCACAAACCCTCCTTTAATCTAAATTATTTGTCTTCTCCGTAGAGATCTGGATACTGGGCGACGAAATAGTCGTAGAGTTCTTGGTCAGAGAACTTGAGGTTATATTTCTCAAGGTAGGACTCATAAGCGTCAGTCTTATAAGATTCCTTAGTACCAAGAAGTTTGGCGATTTCACGAGCAGTATTTTCGGTGAAAAGTGGATCATCAGATTTGATCGAAGCATAACCCTTTGGATGGTCAACATTGAGTTTGGTGCTGTTTGCAGCATCCTTAATGTTGATAATAACATAGGAGTTATCTTCGTCGAAGATATAGGAGTAGTGATCATCATCATAGTGTTGAGCATCTGCTTTGTTGAGATAATAGTGTTCTTTCACATAGCGGACATAGCTATAAGCACCTGATGTGGCGTAACGTCCTAAATGTTCGGTTGTGTCTTCAGCATAATCAGCAGCGGTTGTACCTTTGGTCTTGTCGATGACAATATCAGTTGTAAAGTTATCGACGACGTTTGCAACATTAATGTTGAATAAACGATCACGAACTCCACTTGGAAGATCGGAGAATCCTCCGTTCTTTAGGCCCCATTCATCGACGGTGTAGTCTTCAAGGACTAATTTGGAGAGTTCTTCTTTAATACCCTTCACACGGCTGTGAGCATTTGTACCAGTGAATGAATCGAGTTCAGTTTGGTCTTTGCTGTCAGCGATGTGTTTAGCACCATCCATCACAGCACGGCAAGCCTTGAAATATCTTTCAAAGAGTTCACCAACTTTGCTTTCTTTAATGAATGGATAAGATAAGACGACTTTTTCTTCGTCGCTAGCTTCTAATTTGGTGTAGATAGCAGCAGCGTCTGCACCATATTTTGGTGTGGTACCATCGATTTTCTTTTCAGCAACAAGCTTATCAACAATGGTTGTTGTAGCAAAACCGACTAAATCAGCGGTGTAATTTTCACCAGCTTTAATCTCTTTTAATGTATCTTCATCGAATGATAAATCAGCTAAACCTCTCCAGGTATTAGCGACTTTTTCTTCAGCTGGTTCTGAACCGGCAACAATGACTGCTTCAGCATAGTGACGGAGAAGTTTATTAGCAAACACTTTGTTATCATTGCTATATGAGAGTTTCACATAGCTTGCATGACGAGCATAAGCACGTCCAAGTGTGCTGTACTTGTTTTGAAGAACAAATTCTTCAATGAGTTTTTCAGAATAGATGTCACGAAGAACTTTCTTTTCAAGATAGTCTTTGTAACGGTTGACATGGACAACTTTCTCCACGCCATGGTCACCTTTAAGAGTTTCTTTTTCGATGTTTGAAGTGATATAGGCTTTGTACCAGTCGCCTTCTTTAGCAACACCAGCATCCCAGGCCTCATCGGTGTTTAAAACATCGATGTTATAGCCTTCAAAGTAGTGGGCTAAAGCAAGCTTTAATTCAGAGAAACGTCCATCTTTTTCGTTATAGTTACCTGAGGTAATTTCACCATAGAGTTTTTCAGCTAAACGTTCTTCAATATCAGCTTTGAAAGCTTCGAAACGTGGCTTACGGACTTTGGTGTAGATGACGCTTTCATCTTCTGAACCAGCAAGTTTGGAATCACCTTCACGGACAAAGACGGCAGAGTGTTTAGAAATAAACGCTTTGATTTCTTCGTCAGTGGTGATGTCGGCAATGCCTTTTTCAGAACCTTCTTCACTTGAAGTGAAGTAAGTACCAAATTGAGATGTAGCGATTTCATAAATGAGTTCGCTGTGAATATATTCAGCTTTGCCGGAGACGATTGCTTCCCAAATCTTACCGAGTTGGTTATCGTCTAATTTGTATTCACCTTCTCCAACACGATTCACGATTGGTTCTTCGTAGTTGGTTGGAAGAGCATTAACAGTGTCACAAGCTGCAAGAGCAAATCCTGCAGATAACACTAATAATCCTTTAAGGATCTTATTTGTGTGCTTCGCCATCGTTACATGCACCTCCAATCTCGTTGAATAATTGATTGTAATGTGTTTCATCAGCCAAACCTAATTCTGGGACTTCAGTCTTAAAGTCGATGCTATCAAGTTCAGATTGGGTTTGAGCTTTGCTAGCTAATGAGAACGCAATCGCACAACCTTTTCCAAGTTTCTTGCCAGATTGTTCTTCTTGCATAGCAAGCATATCAGTGTATTCTTCCCAATATTCTTCCCATGAATCATGAGTTGAATTGGTTTTTTGTTGGTTAGAACGCTTAATCCAAGCATTAATTGCGGATTCAATTGTTTTGCCTTGTTCGGTGAATTCTAATTTTGCACCTGAAAGGTTAATGTATTTTTGGTAAATAACGCGTTCAATATTTGTGTCGAATGTTTTAATTTCATCGGCAACTTTTTCTGCTCTTTCTTTGTATTTACTGGTGAGAGAGTCAATTGTATTGACATATGTTTGAAGAGGTTTACCACTTTCATCAGTTGGGTATCCTTTTTGTCCTGGATACTTAGTGGTGTAGTAGTCAGAAAGTTTTACTTTGTTAACAGTACGGTTTCTAGCGACAACACTAGCATCGCCTTCTCCTTCGAATGGAGAACGGTTTGAAACGATAAAGTGAATTCCTTGATAGGAAGCACCAGCACGAGTAACAAGAACTGGGTTAGTTGTACCACGTGCACATAAGACTAAGCGGTAAACGGTTGATCCATCTGTATGTCCTGGAATATTAAGTTTAACAAAGTTACTTGTTGCAGTTTCGTGGTCTTCGAACTCTAAACCATCATAGACGGATTGACTAACTTCTTTAGAAATTAGTGAAACTCCGTGATTGTTAAGATATTCGTTATAGAAAATATTTCGTGGATAGAAGTTGGCGCTTGAGGCAAACCAAGATTTTCCTTCCACTTCTTTAACTTCATTAAGTTCATCAAACACTTTGTAATTGATGTATGTTGGTTCAGCGGCCAATCCGGATGTGTGTGCGATATTTGAATTAGCAACACGCTCCTTCACGACATCGCTTGGATTGTACTTATTATCATAAGTATAAAGACCAAGAATAAATTCTTTGACGAACTTATCGGATTCTTCGGTAGCTTTGTCTTTATCGACAATACCGAGGTCACCATATTGATCTTTCGATCCATCATCACTTTCATCGTGAGCAACTGTACCGAATGATTTAGTGGAATCCATTAAACCATCGACGACACGTTTAAGATGTTCGACGTTATCTTTGGAAATTGTTCCGTTCCAATAATTATTGGAAGCACCATCTTCAACATTCACGAGAATGTGGGAAATGTGGTATGGAACCTTGTTTTCAAGATAACCTTCATAGCCATCTTCATCACTTGCTGAACTATCTCTTAAATAGTTATAGCGAGCGTCAACACCCCATTTGGTGTTAGCTTCGTCAGCATAAATCTTGTAGAAGTTTTCTTTGAACTTAGTTTGTTGTTCTTCAAAAACATAGTATTTTCTGAGTTCTTCTTCATCTTCACATCCTTTGGATTTGAGGATTGATTCGAATTCAGTCTTTTCGCTGGTATTGTTTGTTTTAGCGTTCTTTTTGGCTGTATCTTTGTCAATTTGAACGTTTTTATCAGCAGTTTCATTAATGTCTTTCATTTGTTTAGAACCGGTGTTTGTACCAGCACCATCAGGATCTTCGACAGTGAAGTAGTTACGAACAACGAGTTTATAAACCTGATTGAACATTTCTTCAGCGTTTTCAGGGTTAGCGATTGTTTCGCCGAATAAGTCATTAGCAGTATATTCGACTTTTTGACCGTTAACTTCGTAGGTTAATATGACGCCTTTGGAATCATAGGATGGTCCATTGTTAGAGCAGGCAGCAAGAGCGCCGACGGCTAGAAGACCAGTCATAATTCCAGCAGACATTTTTGATTTCTTCATAGAACCTTTTCTTCCTCCTTTTTCAAACATAGCGAGATAATTCTATTACTTACATTGTATAAATACAACAAAAATTTCGTCATGAAACATAAGTAAACTTATAATGCAAGAATTAAGAAAAGTGACCATAGATAAAATCTATGATAGAAAATTATCGTTTTAGTTGATAAGCACATCAACAATCGTTAAAATAGTGCTACTTTTGAGGAGGAGAAACGATGTCAATTCTTAGAATTAAAGATCTCCACGTTGCCGTTAAAGATAAGGAAATCCTTAAAGGATTAACTTTAGACATTGATACAACAAAAACGTTAGCTTTACTCGGTCCTAATGGAAACGGTAAATCAACACTTTTACAAACAATCATGGGTAATCCAAACTATACCATCACAAAAGGTCAAATTTTGTTTGATGATAAAGACATTACCTCATTAGAAGCTGATGAAAGAAGTAAACTCGGAATCTTTCTTGGTATGCAATATCCAAGTGAAGTTCCAGGTGTAAATAACGTTGATTTCCTCAAAGCAAGTTTAAACGCCCATCGTGAAAAACCTATTTCTTTATTTGAATTTTATAAAGTTCTCAATAAAGCATACGATAAAGTTCGCATCCCATTTGAGATGAGCAATCGTAACTTAAATGAAGGTTTTTCTGGCGGCGAAAAGAAGAAAAACGAAATTCTTCAAATGTTAATCATTGATCCAAAATTGGTTTTGTTAGATGAAATTGATTCTGGATTAGATGTCGATGCAATCCAAACAGTCGCTCAAGTAATTAAAGAAGAACAAAGTAAACGCGGATTTTTAATCGTCAGTCACTATGCTCGACTCTACGATTTAATTAATGTGGACCGCGTGATTATCTTAGTGAACGGAAAGATTGCTGTTGATGGAGATAAGTCATTAATTCAAAAAATTGATCAACAAGGATATGAGTGGTTAAAACAGGAAGGCGTTGAGTTTAGCGATGAACGTCAAATGAACGCTGTTTCACTTGGAACTTGTGCGACAAAAGAAGCTTTAAAAGGAGCGAAATGAACACCAAAAAATTAGTGGTTAAAAACAGAGAAAAAAGCGAGCTTGAATTGCTCGAGTTTTCTGATTTAGATATCGAAGTTGAAGATGATTGTTCGCTTGTTTTAAAACTCGCTAATTTTGGAAACTCTGAAAATTTAAAAATCACCGCAAATCTTGGACGAAATTCTAATTTTGATGTTGTTTTTGCTGATTTTTCTGATTCAAATATCACCGTCAAATCTCAAGTTAATTTGAATCAAGAAGGTGCCAGTTGTAAATGGCACTTAGCTTCACTTTCTAGTCACGAAAATCATAAGAAATTTGATATCAGTTTTACCCATAATATTGGAAACACTTTTGCCCTCATGGATAACTATGGTGTTAGTCGCGAAAAATCGGAAATTATTTTTACCGGAGTGAACCATATTTTGAAAGGTGCGAAAGGTAGTGAAACAGCCCAAAATGCGAAGATTATTGTTTTTGATCCAGAAGCTCGAGGAACTGCTTCACCAGTTTTACGAATTGATGAAAATGATGTTAAAGCCTCCCATGGTGCAGTGGTCGGACAACTTAATGAAGATCACATGTTCTATCTAATGTCACGTGGACTTAGTAAAGAAGAAGCCCGCGCACTCATTACACTTGGATATTTGCAGCCTATTTCGAGACAATTTTCAGAGAAAACTCAGGAACGAATTTTAAACTTAATTAAGGAGGCAATGTAAGATGATTGATTCTAAGTTAATTAGAAAAGACTTCCCAATGTATGAAAACCATATCACCATGCAGAAACATGATTTGGTTTATTTGGATAATGCCTCTACAACATTTAAACCATATGCTGTTTTAAAAGCAGAAGAAGAATATAATACTCGTTTTACGAGTAACACACACCGTGGAGACTATGATTTGTGTTTCTATAACGACACAAAATTAGCGGAAGTTCGCCACACAGTTGCGGAGTTTATTAATGCTAACGATGATGAAGTTGTCTTTACCAGCGGAACAACAATGTCTATTAATTTTGTTGCTCTTGGATATGCCGCTAAACACCTTATTAAAGATGATGAAATTTTACTTAGTGTTTCCGAACATGCTTCAAATGTACTCCCATGGTACAGAGTTAGTCAAATCACCGGATGTAAAATCAAATTCATTCCTTTAGAAAATGGAAGAATTACTCCAGAAAATGTTAAAAAAACTTTATCAAAACATACAAAAATTGTTGCGATTGCACACGTTTCTAATGTTCTTGGTTATGTAAATGATATTAAAGCTATTGCTAAGGTCGTTCATGAAGCCGGTGCAATTATTGCTGTTGATGGAGCGCAATCCGTTCCACATATGAAAATTGATGTAAAAGATTTAGATATTGATTTCTTATCTTTCTCAGGACACAAAATGTGCGGTCCAACTGGAACAGGCGTACTTTACGGAAAAGCAAACCTTCTTGAAGAAACCGATCCTGTTTTTGGTGGTGGCGGAATGAACGTCAAATTTGATACTGATGTTTCAGTTAAGTATCTTTCTGCTCCAACAAAATTTGAAGCTGGAACACTTCATTTAGAAGGTATTTATGGACTTGAAGCAGCAGTTAAATATCTAGATGAAATTGGTATGGAAAATATTGAGGTTTTAGAAAAAAATCTCCGCAGATACGCCATATCTGAGTTAAAAAAAGTTCCTGATCTAGTGATTTATAACGAGGATGCTGAAGCTGGGATTATTACTTTTAATAAGAAGGGTGTTTTCGCTCAAGACTTAGCAACTTATCTTAACTCGAAAGGTATTGCTGTTCGTAGCGGACAACACTGTGCCAAGATGCTACATCACTATTTAAATGAAATCGCAACTGTTCGTATGTCGATTTATTTCTATACAACTAAAGAAGACATTGATGCTTTAGTTAATGCTTTAAAGAATGGAGGTCACTTCTTAGATGCCTATTTCGCTTAGCCCGATGATGATGAGACAAATCATCATGGATCATTATGAAAATCCACAACATAAACACGCACCAGTTGGAGACGTTTCAAAATATGAACAAGTCCATATGGATAGCGCAAACTGCATTGATGATATTATCGTCTATGTTTTAGTTAAAGATAACATAGTTATCGATGCTTGTTTTGATGGAGTGGCTTGTACCATTTCGACAGCATCAACAGATATCATGTGTGGTCTCATGATTGGTAAAACATTTACTGAAGCCAAATACATTGTTGAGCAATATAACAACATGATTCATGAAAAAGAATATAATCCAGATGTCCTTGATGAAGCAATCGTGTTTATGAACACTGCTAAACAAGCAGCACGTATTCACTGTGCGACCATCGGATGGGACGCTTTAGAGGAGATCTTAGAACATCATCACCATGAAGAAAAATAGTTACCAAGTTAAAGACGAAAAGGATTATAAGTACGGTTTTAAAGACGAAGACCAATCAATCATCACAACCGGGAAAGGTTTAAGTGAAAAAGTTGTTCGGGAGATATCTAGATTAAAAAACGAACCTGATTGGATGCTTGAGTTCCGTTTGAAATCATACGAAGCTTTTAAACGCCTTCCAATGCCATCTTTTGGACCAGATTTATCATTCCTTGATTTTGATTCGTATACTTACTTTACTCGTACATCGAAAAAGGTTGAAAAGAATTGGGATGAAGTTCCTGAAACAATTAAGAAAACCTTCCAAAAACTTGGTATTCCAGAAGCCGAACAAAAGTATTTAAGTGGTGTTACGACTCAATATGAGTCGGAAGCTGTTTATCATAATATGCTTAAAGAAGTTGAAGACAAAGGAGTTATTTTCCTTTCGACTGACCAAGCTGTGCAAATGTGTCCAGAAATTGTGAAGAAATATTTCAACACAGTTGTTCCTTATGCTGATAACAAATTCTCTGCCCTAAACGGTGCTGTGTGGTCTGGAGGATCATTCATTTATGTTCCAAAAGGAGTCAAACTCGATAAACCTCTTCAATCTTATTTCCGCATTAATAATGAAAAGAGCGGACAATTTGAACGTACATTAATCATTGTTGATGAAGGCGCTGACCTCCACTATGTGGAAGGTTGTACCGCACCAATTTATTCTCAAGATTCACTTCATGCCGCAGTTGTTGAAATTGTTGTTTTAAAGGATGCTAAGTGTCGTTATTCAACTGTCCAAAACTGGTCGAATAACATCGTTAACCTTGTTACGAAACGCGCTAAGGTCATGGAAAACGGACAGATGGATTGGATTGATGGAAACATCGGTTCACAGACAAATATGAAGTATCCAGCTTGTATTTTGGCAGGTGAAGGCGCGAAAGGTGTTTGTGTCTCTGTTGCCGTTGCCGGCAAAGGGCAATATCAAGATGCTGGTGCAAGAATGATTCATTTAGCCTCAAATACATCTTCAACAATTATTTCTAAATCAATCGTTAAAAACGGTGGAGTTGCAAATTATCGCGGTTCTGTGAAACATATGAAAAACGCGAAAAATTGTAAGTCTCACGTTGAGTGCGATACCTTAATTTTGGACGATATTTCTAAATCGGATACAATTCCAACAAATCTAGTACAGAACAACACTTCATTTATCGAACATGAAGCAACAGTGTCTAAAATTAATGAAGATCAACTCTTCTATTTAATGTCGCGTGGTATCTCTAGAAAAGATGCGACACAAATGATGATTATGGGTTTTATTGAACCATTTAGTAAGGAACTTCCAATGGAATATGCTGTCGAACTTAATCAGTTGATTAAGATGGATATGGAAGGTAGCGTCGGATAATGAAAGATTACGAAATCATTGTTGTTGGTGGTGGACACGCTGGTGTGGAAGCATGTGCTGCGACTGCGCACATGGGTTTAAGCACGCTTTTAATCACCCTCAACAAGAAGATGATTTCGAATATGCCATGCAATCCATCTATTGGTGGATCTGCGAAAGGTATTGTTGTTCGTGAAGTTGATGCGTTAGGTGGAATGATGGGTATTGCTGCTGATCATGAGTATCTTCAAATGAAGATGCTTAACACAGGAAAAGGTCCAGGCGTGCAATGTTTAAGAGCCCAAGAAGATAAACATGCTTATCCGGCTTACATGCAGCATCTATTAGATGAAATTCCCAATCTCGACATTTTAGAAAAAGAGGTTGTTGCTCTCTCCTATCACGATGATGTTGTTGATGGAGTCATCTTGAGAGATGGAACAGTAATTCATTCTAAAGCCGTGGTTATTTCAACCGGCACATATATGGATGGCGCAATTTTAAGAGGCAAGAAATCAGTTAGCGGTGGACCTGATGGTGAAAATCCATCAATTGGTTTATCTGACTCTTTGCGTAAAATGGGCCTAGAAATTATTAGACTAAAAACCGGTACTCCTCCACGTATTAAAAAGTCATCAATCGATTTATCAAAAGCTACAATTCAACCAGGAATGGCTGGTGATTTTGCATTTTCTTACATTACAAAAACATTCGTTCCAGTCGAAGAACAATTGCCTTGTTATTTGATTTATACAAACGAAAAAACTCATAAATTAATAACTGATAATTTAGATCGAACAGCAACCTACAATGGGCTTCAAACTGGTGTTGGCCCACGTTATTGTCCGTCCATCGAATCAAAAGTAATGACGTTTAAAGATAAATCACGTCATCAACTTTTCTTGGAACCAGAATTTAGAAATGGTGAATCTATTTATCTGCAAGGCTTTTCAACTGCCATGGACGAAGAGATGCAAGTTGAAATGGTTCATTCCATTGTTGGATTAGAACATGCGGAATTTTTAAAGTATGCATATGCGATCGAATATGATGCATTGGTGCCAACTCAATTTGATTTAACTCTAAGAGTTAAAAAATACAAAGGACTTTATGGCGCTGGTCAAATTTGTGGAACATCGGGTTATGAAGAAGCAGCCGGTCTTGGATTGGTCGCTGGTATTAACGCAGCTAATTATGTTTTAGGTAGAGAGCCATTTATCTTAAAAAGAAATGAATCATATATTGGTGTTATGATTGATGACATTGTGACAAAAGGAACAAACGAACCATATCGTTTACTTTCTTCGCGAGCTGAATACCGTTTACTACTTCGTCACGATAATGCTGATTTGAGATTAACCCCATACGGTTTTAAGCTTGGACTGATTTCAAATGACCGTTATCAAGAATTCTTAAAGAAGAACAAAAATATTGAAAAAGCCCGACAAATTTTGGATAAAACTCATTTAGGAACAGGAAAATCAACGACAGAATATCTTGTTTCACAAGGCATTGAACCATTGACTAGCGGTGTCTCAGCAACAGAGTTCTTGAAGCGCCCAGGAGTGAAGTATCATCACCTTGTTGAATTAATCCCAGAATTAAAAGAAATTGAACTTGATTTCATTGGTGTATCCCAACTTGAAATCATGGTGAAATATGAAGGCTATATTAAACGTGAAGAAAAAGAAGCTTTATCTTTTGCTAAATATGAAGAACATAAACTTCCAGAAAATATTGATTATTTAAATATGCACGGACTCGCATTAGAGGCTCGTCAAAAATTAGATAAAATTCGTCCAATTAATATTGGACAAGCTGGACGTATCAGCGGAGTTAATCCTAGTGATATTTCTATTCTTATCTTAAACTTAAAGAAGAAGGAAAAATGAGACTACAAGAATATTTCACTTTAACTGATGAACAAGTAGCGAAATTTGATAAATATCGCTCCCTTCTTTTAGAATGGAACGAAAAATTCAATTTAACAGCAATCAAAGATCCTGACGAAATTGAAGAAAAACACTTTATTGATTCACTGCTTCCCTCTAACTATATCGATTTTTCAAAAGGTAGATTATTAGATATCGGTAGTGGTGCCGGATTCCCTGGTGTTCCATTAGCCATCGCTTTTCCAAAATTAAAAGTGAATCTTCTTGAATCAAACGGAAAGAAGATTAGCTTCTTAAATGAAGTTAAATCTCAACTCGGGCTAGAAAACGTAACTGTCATAAATGGCCGAGCCGAAGATTTGAAGCAAAGAGATTATTTTGATTTTGTTACAGCTCGAGCTGTTAAACAACTCAATATTTTAGCGGAACTGAGTTTACCATTTGTGAAGATTCATGGCTTACTTGTCGCCTACAAAGGAAGTAATGCTGAAGAAGAATTAAACGAAGCTAAATCAGCGCTTAGAAAGCTTAATTCATCAGTTAAATTCATTAAATCTTACGAACTGCCAATTTCGAAAGATAACCGTAAATTGCTGGTGATTTCAAAATCAAAACCTTGTCAAAAGAAGTATCCAAGAAATTATTCAGAAATAGTTAAACAACCTTTATAAAAGTTGTGCTATACTATTAACGTTTCAGGGCAGGGTGAAATTCCCGACCGGCGGTAAACTCCGCGAGCCAAATGGCTGAACTGGTGAGATTCCGGTAGCGACAGTAAAGTCTGGATGAAAGAAACTCAATTCTTTTATGAGATATTTGCCCTGAGGAGGCAAATTTTTTTATGACATTAGCTAAAGGTATTATCTTAGGACTGTTACTATTAATCTTTGTTTTCTTAGTTGCAAAACATTATTTTGATTTAAAAGGACATGTTGAGAAGAAAAATCGTACACGTTTCTTAGTTCGAGTGGCCGTTTTTGGTGGATTCTCAGCAATTTTATATTGTGTTCCTTTCTTAAAATTCCCAGTCCCATTCTTCCCATCATTCTTAGAATTCCACTTTGATGAAATCCCAGCATTTATTGGTGCATTTGCTTATGGACCAATGACTGGTTTCTACGTTTTACTAGTAAAAACATTTATTAAATTACCAATGACCAACACATTAGCTGTTGGGGAAATTGCCGATCTTCTTTATAGTTTGGCATTCATTATGCCTGCTGCACTCTTCTATCAGAAGAATCGTACATTCAAAGGTGCAATTAAAGCGCTAATCCTTGGATTATTCTGCCAATTATTTGTTTCTCTTGTTGCAAACGTTTATGTGATGTTCCCATTCTATATGAGAATGTTTGGATTATCGGAAACCGCATTATTAAAGGTTTGTCAGCTTGCTAACCCAGCAATTCAAGATGTCAGATGGTCAGTCGGATTTATCGCGGTTCTTCCATTTAACGTCATTAAAGATGCTGCAATTATTCTTGTTACGTTGCTTGTTTACAAATCAACGCATACACTATTTGATAGATTTCAAAAATAATAATGAAGAAAATTTCAGATTTTATAATCAAAAATAGAAATTTATTGTTCTTTGTTTCTTGTTTTTTCTTTATTCTTTCGATCCTTTATCTATATGGTTCGATATATCGATATGTAGTAATTAAAGATGGTGAGCCATTTTTGCCAAGAGATGCTCGAACAACAGTAGTTTTTAATGTCTATCTTATTATCTCGTTAGTGACAATTGTTATTTCGCTATTAAGTTTAGTTCCTTATTTAGTTTGTTTTATTAAAGGTGAGAAAAAGACAAATGTTTTCTTTATTGGAACGATCGTTTTCTTTATTTTAGTTCTTATAGTTTCCTTAATTGTCTTGAGGGTAGCCTATGTCTAAGAGAATTAAAGCACTGTTATCTCTTTTAATATGTATTGCGATTGTTGTTTTTACGATGGTTGCGTTAGGTCGAGATATTTTTCATGCGTTTGAAGAAATTGTTTATGATCACCAAGCAACAATTTGGAGTGATTCAGGATTTTCTAAATTAACTAATAAAGTCGTTTTGTTCTGCGCTGTTTTATCAATTTTCTTAATCCCGTTTTATACTACAAAACTTATTCAAGAAGATTTTGAAATTCCAACATGGGTTTTTCGTGTAAAATATGTGGTTTGTATTTTAAATATTTTCATTTTTATCCTTGTTTTGCTGGTATTTTTCCCTGTTGTTTGGATTTCTAGCGGGATTGAAGAATCAATCAAAGTTAATTTCCTTGGAGATTGCTTATTCTCTCATCTTTTAATTCCGTTCTTGTTTGTTATTTCATATGTGTTCTTAGATGAAAAACCCACTCAATCAAAGAAAGAAATAATTGCTACCTATATCGTTTTAGGAATCTACATTTTAATTTACGTTTTGTTTGTATATATTGTTCAAACCTGGGAAGATTTCTATTTCTTGAGCGAAATAGTTTCAAAGATAACAATTTTTGGGTTTATCGGTGTCTCTATAGTAGTCTCTTTAGTACCATTAGGAATCCATTATTTGCTTAAAAAAGTAAAATAAAAACGTCCATAAGGACGCTTTTAATTAATAAAATTAATTATTCAACTTCGATTGCACCGAATGGGCATTCAAAACCAAGTTCGCCATCAACTTCTTCGACGACTGCTTTAGCATGTCCTTCATCATCAAATTCGAAGACGTCTGGACGGCTGCCAACGCAGAGGCCACATGATGCGCAAACGTCAGAATTCACTTTTACTTTTGGCATGACTTTTCCTCCGTTGTTGTTGTGATAATTATAACGAAATTAAATCGAAGTTTCAACGAGTTAAAAATTATCAAAAATACGTATGGAGTAATGATGAATATATGTTAATATATCAACATTAGGTGGAAGTATTATGTCGCGTGTTGAAAAATATCGTGAATATCGAAGTGAGATTGCTTCACTTCCAGATGAACCTAAACAAACAAAGAAACGTCAAAGCTCTCAACGAGTTGAACAATTGTTAAGCAAAAACAAAGGTCAAAAGAAGTTAGCTTTTGAAGATGTTTATGATGGCTTGGACATTTATAATGTCCCGGATTCAGTCGAACACACTCATCCAAATTATAGAAGACATAATTTAATTCTCTTCTATTCACTGATGGGTGTCGTGATTATTGGACTAATTATTGCCATCATCTTCGTTGGAATTAGTACGTTTGGAGGAAAATAAATGAAACATTATGTGATTGCTGTAGATGGGCCAGCAGCCGCTGGAAAATCAACCATCTCAAAACGTTTAGCCAAGATTCTTGGCTTTACCTACATCGATACTGGCGCAATGTATCGTGCTTTTACTGAGTACGTTTTACGTAAAGGTGTTGATCCAAAGGATGAACAAGCTTGTTGTGCTTTAATCCCAGAAGTTGAAATCGAACTTTTCCCTGATGGAAAGGTGATGTGTTCTGGAAAAGATGTTACACGTGAAATTCGCGAACCACATGTTTCTGGTAATGTTTCATATATTGCTTCCTATAAGGAAATTCGTCTTGCATTAGTTGAATTACAACGTAAAATGGGCGAAAAATCTTCTGTCATCATGGATGGAAGAGACATCGGTACATATGTCTTTCCAAACGCAGATGTGAAGATTTTCCAAGTTGCCTCAGTTGAAGAAAGAGCTAAACGTCGTTACATTGAAAACCAGGAAAAAGGTATTCCATGTACTTACGAAGACATTGTTGCTGACGTTGAGAAACGTGATCGTATTGATTCAAGTAGAGCTTTTGCTCCACTTAAACCAGCTGCTGATTCTGTTCTTTTAGATACATCGAACCTTACAATTGAAGAGTCAGTTGAAGCTGCATTAAAGATTATCAAAGATAAAATTGGAGAATAATTAGATGTCTCTTGGTGTCGTTGCCATTATCGGAAGTCCTAACGTTGGTAAATCAACGATTTTTAATCGTATCATTGGAAAAAGACGTTCCATTATTGATGACCAACCTGGTGTAACTCGTGATCGTCTTTATGAGACAGCATCATGGTTAGACCGTGATTTTCGTTTGGTTGATACCGGAGGTATTGAGATTGCTAATCGTCCATTCCAAGAACAAATTCGGATGCAAGCGCAACTAGCGATTGATGAAGCAGATGTCGTCATTTTTGTTACTGATGCCAAAAAAGGTGTGACGAATGATGATCGCTTAGTCGCAAAGATGCTTTATAAAACAAATAAACCAGTTATTCTAGCGGTCAACAAAGTTGATAACCGCGATATGCTTTACGATGTAAATGATTTTTATTCACTTGGTCTAGGTGAACCAATCCCAACTAGTGGAGAACACGGAATTGGTATCGGAGACATTTTAGATAAGATTGTCAAAGTTCTTCCACAAAAAGAAGATGTCGTCTATGACGATGCAATTACTTTTTCTATAATTGGACGTCCAAATGTCGGAAAGTCATCGTTAATGAACGCGATTTTGGGTGAATCTCGCTCCATTGTTTCAAACATTGTTGGGACAACCCGTGACTCGGTTGACTCCTCTTTTGAAAAAGATGGACAACAATATGTTGTCATTGACACCGCTGGACTTAAAAAACGCGGAAAAGTCTATGAAGCGGTGGATAAATATTCTGTCTTGCGTGCTTTAAGCGCGATTGATCGAAGTGAAATCGTTTTATTCGTAATTGACGCTAATGAAGGCATCATTGAGCAAGATAAACATGTTGTTGGATATGCTGTTGAAAAAAAGAAAGCAATTATTGTTGTTGTCAATAAATGGGACCTTGTTGAAAAGGGTCAAAACACGATGTCGGACTTCGAAAAGAAAGTTCGTAAGGAATTTAAATTCCTTGAGTATGCTCCAATCGTGTTTACTAGTGCATTAACAAAGTCACGCGTGCATTTAATTTTTGATAAGTTAAATGAAGTTCATGAAGCATATGATACGCATCTAACAACCTCATTATTAAATGATGTTATTCAAGATGCTCAAACAATGAATGAAGCTCCAGATTTTAATGGTGGACGTTTAAAAATCTATTTTGCGAACCAAGCCAATTCATGTCCTCCAACGTTTGTTTTGTTCGTGAATAACCCAAAATATGCTCACTTTTCTTATTTAAGATATATTGAAAATCGCTTACGAGATTCGTTTAATTTAAGCGGAACACCGATTGATATTGTTTTGCGTAAAAGAGTATAGAAATTCATATTCTATCAGTATATAATGAGAGCATCCTTTTAAAGGAGATTAAAAAAATGAATAAAGCCGAACTAATCGTAGAATTAGCTGAAAAATTAGATCTTCCACGTAATGATGTGGCCGCGGTCATTGATGAATTCTTGGAAATTGTTGAAAGTAATGTTCAAAAAGGTGAAGTTGTGAAATTATCGAACTTCGGTGTCTTCTATAAAAAAGATCGTCAAGCTCGACGTGGAACAAACCCAGGTGATGGTAAAATCATCACCATTCCAGCGAACTCCACTCTTGGATTCCGTCCAAGCAAGATTGTTCGTGGAAAATTAAATTAAGTTCATTTAATTATTAAAAGAGATTCCTCAGGGAATCTTTTTCTTTGTTCAAATTAGGCAAAAAGATTTATAATAATTGATATGAATAAGAACACGTTTCTGAAGTTAGCAGATCTATTTAATGCGAATGGTTTTCGTCTTTATATGGTTGGCGGAACTACCAGAGATTATCTTTTAGATAAAGATGTTTTAGATTACGACTTTGTCACAGATGCAACACCAGATGAGATGAAGAAGTTTCTTCCTGATGCTAATTATCATTTCGCAAAGTTTGGAACAGTGCGTGTCAAAGATGAAGAAGTTAAAGTTGATATCGCGACTATGCGCGTGGAAGGTGAATATTTAGATTATCGTCATCCAAGCAGTGTTACTTATGTTAAATCATTAAAAGAAGATTATGTTCGTCGTGACTTTACAGTGAATGCGATTTACATTGATGAAAAATTCAACGTTATCGATTATTGTAATGGACTAGACGATTTAGAGAACAAAGTTCTCCGATTCATCGGTGATCCAGTAAAACGAATCAAAGAAGATCCGCTTCGTATTCTCAGAGCGGAACGATTCCAAAAGAAACTCGGTTTCAAATACGAAAAAGAAACTGGTGCGGCGTTAAAAAAATATCATTACCTCTTAGAGGAACTTAATCCTCAAAAGGTCATTGAAGAACTTCATAAGTTAGAAATTGAATAAAAATATTTCATAAAATCTCCTATTCTTGCAGGGGATTTTTTCTTTTCAAAAAAATTACTCTTTATTTTTATAAAGAAATAAGTAAAATTAGGGACACTTATGTCAGGCGAACAAATGGAAGCATTAGACTTCCGATATCTCTTACTCGAATATTATAAGAAGCTCGGAATTAAAGAAAACGAACTCGCTGTTTTGCTCATGCTTGATCATCTTCTTGGACAAAAAAACTATTTAGTCACTCCAGATTTAATTGCGACGAAAATGAATCTAAGCGCAAAAGAACTAGACACTTTATATGTTTCTTTAATGTCTCGTGGTTTTATTACATTAGAAACCGGAAGAAAAACAAAAATCTCATTAAAACCTCTTCGTAAGAAACTCTATGAAGCATTCGAAGATGCGTTAGTAAAAGAAAACGCTATTTCTCGTAATGCCGAAAAATTAAAAGAGTTTAAAAGACTTAAAGAAGTTTATGAAACCCAACTTGGTCGTCAACTTCTTCCAATCGAAGCAAACATGATTGGCGAATGGATCTCCCAAGATATTCCTGAAGAAGAGATTGTTGAAGCATTGCGTGAATGTTTGTCTAAGGGTAAAAAAACCTTCCCAGAAATTGATCGCGTTTTGTTCCAATGGAAAGCCAAAAAAGACTTAGAAAATAATGGCGTTACTGGCAACAACAAAGACTGGGATGAAGACATTGAAAAAGCAATGAAAATTGCTAAGACAAAGTGGATCAACAATTAATCATTTAACCAAGAATTGCTGGTGAAATTGCTACGAATTGCGGTGGATTTCATCAACAAAAGGCAAGTAATCTAAACGAGGCGAAAAGCCTCTTTTTATTTCCCTTCCAATCTCCTCAAATTGAGCAAATGGAATGGACTTTCTTTCTTCGTTGTTTTTGAAATCGATAATTTGTCTAGCTTCAACAATATAAGTTTTTGCGTGTTTCACAAATTCAATAATGAAGAAAGCAAGTCCTCCTTGTTCAATAACATTTTCTAGGTGTTCAAATTGTTTCTTAGTGATATTGCTTAATGGGAAAGAAGATTTACTGTGAGTTGATTTGGCTTCGATATCGATGTAGCGGCCTTGGTAAACTCCGTTAAAGTCAGTAGTCGATTTTTCAGAAAAGTATGCCTCAGTTATTTTTGGACTTTTTTGGTAATCAACCTTAACAACTTGGATTGGTGTTGGGCGTTTATAAATTAACGCCATCTTATTTCGAAGGTAGTATTCATTCGATTGAATAATATCTTCTTCAAGATTCATTCCTCGATTTGCAGAGGAAAAAGAAAAAGCAACTTTGTTGCTTGAAAGTTTAGTTTTTGATTTTTTGTAAGTTAAACCGTTGGAATATTTGATCATTTTAGCGCATCCTCAATCATTTTCGAAAAGTCTATTGGGGAAACGGATTTTTCTTCTAACAATTGAAGAATGAGCTGATGGACTGGTTCTGGAAGATGTCTCATCTGTCCAAGAACCTTACGATATTCGCGAGACAAAATGTCTCGATGTTTAATCATCGCGTCATATAAGTAGACGAGATTAAGTGTGTCAGCAAGTGCGTTATGTTGCTGACCTTTAAAGTTGATATCAAACACTTTGAGCATGTTGGCAAGCGACAATGTGTTGCCATTTTCGTCTCTAACGTATTGAGACATGAATTCAGCAAAGTCGAAACTATGTTTGATCATAAACTGGACGTCTTCCTTATTCACGTCCATATTGTAGGCGAGCGATTGCGCCATAATGCGTTGGTCGTGGTTTCCGAATGTCACAAAGAGACATTTCGTAAAACTTCTTCCCATATAACGCTTAATGTTTTCAACCGCCTTACGGAAGCTAATCCCATCTTTTTTTACTTGTGCTTCTGTAATGCCTGTTAGATCAGTAACAACCTTACCAATTCTATTTTTTGGTTTCACCAAAGTGTAGTAGCCTTTGTAAATGCGTTTGACCGAATGGTCTTTACGAAGGTCAACTTTAACAACACCGACAGCAATCATTTCATGTGAAAACTGAGTTCCCTCTAAATCGAGGAAGCAAAGAGTTTTTCGTTTTTGAAGAATTTTGTCTAGTGCTTTCACAATTTGGTATTGTAGCAAAAAGTTTTGTTAATTAAAACAAAAACAAATTGAAAAGAAATTACTCCTTTAATATAATTAAAACCGAGGTTTTTATGGCTCATACATTGAATTATTCTTCAAAATCTCTTCTTGATGTGAAGTTTGAACCTGATCATAAAGGTTATGATGCCCTAGAAGTTGATAAGGTTCTTGACCAAATCATTGAGGACCTAAAGTTTTACGAAAAATATTACAATGATTCTCGAACTTATATTCGTAAGCTCGAAAGTGAAATCCAAAATCTCAAAGATAAGATTCGTGAGCGAGAGATGGAAGTTGCTTCCGTGAAAAACAAATATTCAGGCATTAAACCTGGACAAAACGTGAACGAAAACAACATTGCTCTTCTCAAAAGAATCTCCAAACTTGAAGAAGCCCTTTATAAAAAGGGAGTTGATCCAGAAACAATCTAAGTATCTTCCGACCTGGATAATTGCTGCGAAAGTAGAGGAAAGTCCATGCTCGCACCATCTGTGATGATGGTAGTGATTGCGCTAACGGAAAAAATAACGTTAGGTATGCGGGAGCGCATAACGGCGGAACAAAGTCTAAAACGAAAGTCATGATGGAGTTCCTTAACGTGCCACAGTGACGAAGCCAACAGAAATGTTGGAGTGAAACGTTGGTAAACCCCACAAGCGAGAAACCCAAATTTTGGTAGGGGAGGCAGCGAACAAGAACTGAATTGTTCGAAGCACACTTCGGTGTAGATAAATTATTATCCTAGACAGAACATGGCTTACAGGGTCGGATACTCACTAAGGAGAAACTATGAATTTACCAAACAAAATTACTATTAGTCGAATTGCCTTAATTGTGGTGATGATTATTGGCATTCTTGTTTTGGCATGTATCCCTAATTTTAGAGTTGCTTCAATCGGAAATTCACCTGTAAATCCTGTATATTTAGTGATTTGTGTCATCTTTATTGTGGCTGCATTAACAGACATGTTTGATGGCAAAATTGCTCGTAAATATAACCTTGTTTCGGACTTCGGAAAATTCCTTGATCCAATTGCGGATAAACTCCTCAATGATGGCATCATGATTTTCCTTTTGGTCCCACAAGCTTATGCTCTTGAACAACGTCGTGATCCTCTGATGCTAACAGTTTTACTTTTCTGCGTTGTTATTATGATCGGAAGAGATCTAGTTGTTGATGGTCTTAGGCTAATTGCTGTTCGTAAAAATATTGTCATTGCAGCAAACATTTATGGAAAACTCAAAACAGTCTTCCAAATGGTTGCTATTCCAATGCTTTTACTTAATGATTGGCCATGGTCTTATTTTGATTCTAGCTGGCCACAAGCCCTGCAAATCTCCAATATTTGTTTCTATATCGCCACAATTATGTCCGTAGTTTCAGGCGTAATTTACGTTGTGCAAAACCGTCGTGTCTTCAAATAGATGAAAGCTCTTTTTAATCAACTACTAGAAAAAGGTTATAGCCTTGGCAGTGTCGAATCGATGACTGCTGGTTTATTTGCATCAACATTTGTAAAAACTCCAGGCGCAAGTAAAGTGTTTAAAGGCGGTTTAGTTACTTATGCCGTGGAAGAAAAAGTCAAGCTTCTTGGTATTGAAGAAAACCTTATTAATTATTTTGGGGTTGTTTCCAAAGAAGTTGCTGGCGAAATGGCGACAAAAGGACAAAAAGTTCTTGGTGTGGATGTTTGTGTTTCCGTTACTGGAAACGCCGGCCCAACAGCCGAACCAGGTGGTCAACCAGTGGGCAAAACTTTTGTCGGAATTGCTTTAAAAGACAAGAAATTCGTGTTTGAACTCGATTTTCGTGGGAATCGTAATAAAATTCGTAAAGATGCAGTTCTTGCTATGCAAGAAAAACTACTCGAAATACTAAAATAAAAAAGTTTTTGAAAAATTTGGTCAAAAAAACTCGATAAAGAATAGTGAAAGGAGGAAAGTGTCATGAAAAAAGAAAAAGACAACACAGTTAATACGCTTGATGAAGCACTTCGACTAGTGGAAAAAACTTTTGGTAAAGGCACCATTATGAAACTTGGTGACCGTCCAAAAGTCGACATGAACGTCATTCCTTCCGGTTCATTATTAATTGATCGGGCTCTTGGTGTCGGCGGATATCCAAGAGGTCGTATTATCGAAATCTTTGGCCCGGAAAGTTCTGGTAAAACAACTTTAGCGTTACATGCGATTAGTGAATGTCAAAAACTCGGCGGACAAGCTGCCTTTGTTGATGCTGAACATGCGATTGATCCAAACTATGCCAAAAATCTAGGCGTAAATATTGATGATTTAATTCTTTCTCAACCAGACTCTGGAGAACAAGCTTTAGAGATTGTTGAGATGCTTGCCCAATCGGATGCTTTTGACATGATTGTCGTGGACTCTGTCGCCGCATTAGTTCCTCAAGCTGAGCTTGAAGGTGAAATGGGTGATCAAACAGTTGGCGCACAAGCTCGTTTGATGTCAAAAGCATTACGTAAGATTACAGCAATTTTAAACCAACACGAATGTACGGTAATCTTTATCAATCAGTTACGTGAAAAAGTTGGTGTGATCTACGGTAATCCTGAAACGACAACAGGTGGACGTGCGTTAAAGTTCTATTCATCAATTCGTATTGATATTCGACGTACTGAAGCAATTAAAGATGGAAGCGATATTGTCGGTAACACCGTCAATGTGAAGATTGTGAAGAACAAAGTTGCCCCACCATTTAAGTCTTGTAAAGTCGATATCATCTATGGAAAAGGCATTTCCCAAACTGGTGAAATTCTTGATGTTGGTGTCGAACTTGGTGTTCTAAAACGAATTGGTTCCTGGTATGAATACGAAGGAAACAGAATTGCGAATGGACGAGAAAACGGAAAAGTCTATTTAGAAGAACACCCTGAACTTAAAAAAGAGTTAACTGAGAAAATTAAAACTCAAATTGCCCAATAAAACTGTGGCCCTTCCTTGGTGAAGGGCTTTTTATTGTTTAATTTTTTTTACTAAACTGCTATAATGCGATTGTATCTTTCTAATGGAAGATACTTATTACCATATATCAATTTATATTCGGCTCTAGCCGATTAATATAGATAATTTATATCTTAAAGTTGTTCGGTAATAATCACATTAATTGACTGGTGATTATTTTAATAAATAATCAACTAGTCTTCATATACTAGGAGGATAACAAGAATGGAAACCCCTATCGCCATTCTCCTAATTGTCATCGCTCTCATTGTCGGTGTCGGAGTAGCTCTTTTGCTATTCTATTTTGTACCAGTCTTTAAAAGAAAAGGTGCAGAAAAGAGTGCAGAAAAGATTGTTCGTGATGCCGAAATTAGAGGTGAACAAATTAGGAAAAATGCTCAGCTTGATGGAAAACAACTCATTGCTGAGATGAAACAAGAAGCGGAAAAAGATATTCGCGAACGTAAACAAGAAATCGCTGGTTTAGAAAATAAACTTAACCAACGCGAAGCAAACATTGATCGTCGTGATGCGAATATGCTCAATAAAGAGAACGCTCTTGAAGAAAAAAATCAATTATTAACCCGTCGCTTAAAAGAATGCGACAAGAAGGACGCACTCCTTCAAAGCAAAATCGATTCGATTTTAGCGGAACTTGAAAAAGTCGCTCAACTTTCTGTTAGCGAAGCCAGAGATGAAATCTTTGCTCGTGTGGAAAGCAAGTGTGCGAAAGAAATTGCTTCTTTTATTAAAAATAAAGAAGATGAAGCTAAGGAAGAAGCCGAAAAGAAAGCTCGCAATATCCTTGCTTTAGCCATTTCTAAATACGCACAAGAGGAAGTTCAAGAACACACTGTGACAACAGTTGCTCTTCCAAGTGATGAAATGAAAGGCCGCATTATCGGTCGTGAAGGTCGTAACATTCGTACTTTCGAACAACTCTTAGGAGTTGATTTAATTATTGATGATACTCCGGAAGTTATCACAGTTTCCTGTTTTAACCCAATTCGTCGTCATGTTGCTGCCAAAGCCCTTGATTTATTAATCAAAGATGGACGTATTCAACCAGGACGTATTGAAGAAGTTGTCGCCAAAGTCCAAGAGGAAGTTGACGCTGATATTCAAAAGGCTGGTGAAGATGCCGCGTTTAAACTTGGTTTACCAAAGATTAATCGTGAACTCTTAACCTATGTTGGACGTCTCAAATACCGTACTTCTTATGGACAAAATGCTTATGACCATTCTATGGAAACAGCCTATCTTGCTGGAATTATGGCTTCTGAACTTGGTTTAGATGCCAATTTAGCTCGCCGAGCTGGTCTTCTCCATGATATTGGTAAATCCGTGGATTTTGAACAAGAAGGTAGCCACGTTGAACTCGGTGCTCGCTTAGCAAAGAAATATGGTGAACCAGATGTCGTTATCAACGCCATTGAATCCCACCATGATGATGTTCCAAAAACATCTGTTATTTCTCACCTCGTTCAAGCTGCAGATACACTTAGCGCAGCTCGTCCAGGATCACGTAGTGAAACACTTGAATCTTATATTAAACGTATTGAACAACTCGAAACCATTTGTAAGAGTTTTGACGGTGTTTATCAATGTTACGCGATGCAATCTGGACGTGAAGTTCGTGTCATGGTTATTCCAGATAGAGTTGATGATTTAACGGCGTTTAAGATGGCTCGTGATATTCGTGAAAAGATTGAAAACGAGATGACTTATCCAGGACAAATTAAAGTCCAAGTCATTCGTGAGTATCGTGCTGTTGAGACAGCAAAATAATTTATGAGAATCCTTTTCTTTGGAGATATTGTTGGCGAAGTCGGCCGCAAGGCTGTTTTAACTAACCTCGAAAAACTAGTTAAGAAATACCAAATTGATTTTGTCATTGCTAACGGAGAAAACGCTACGCATGGCAAAGGTTTAATTGAACGACATTACCTTGAATTAATCGATGGTGGTGTTGATTGTATTACTTTGGGTAATCACTATATGAGCAAGGATCAAATCCTTGATTATATTGATGATGCGACGGCCCTTGTTCGACCACTCAATCTCTCCAAAAGAATTGGTGGAGAAGGAAGTGTTTTATTTGATGTACACGGAGTTCAAATTCGGGTCACAAATATCCTTGGTGAAGCATTTATGCAAGAGGAAGTTTCTTCTCCATATTACTCGTTAAAACAACTTATTGAATCATTAGAAAACGAAGATTCAATCCACATTGTGGATTATCACGCTGAAGTAACCAGTGAAAAGATTGCGTTTAGTTATGCCTTTGATGGTGTAGTGAGCGCAGTTATCGGCACGCATACACATGTCCAAACAAATGATGCGAAAATTCTTGAAAATGGAACCGGATTTATTTGTGATGTTGGAATGTGTGGAGATGCTAATGGTGTACTTGGTTTTGAAAAGCACTCTGTGATGAATAAGACATTATTCGGCAATAAGTCAAAGTTTGAAATCGATGTAAATGGACAGCAAATGATTAATGCTGTTGTTCTTGATATTGATGAATCCACCAAAAAATGTCGAGAAATCTTCCCTATAAAAGTATTTGGAGAGAAAAAACATGGCTAACAAGTGCGAATTTCGTACATTACCAGATTTAAACTTGGCCCGTAACAGGACCCAGTCTTTTTCTTTTGATTATCAAGGAGTAACTTATCCTGAATCACTTGCTAAATACGCCAAAGGAAAAACCTATTTTATTCATACATATGGATGCCAAGCCAATTATCGTGATGAAGAAGTTATGGCCGGAATGCTTGAACATCTTGGATTTAAACGCGCTACCGAGATTGGAAATGCTGATCTTGTAATCCTAAACACATGCGCTGTTCGTGAGAATGCTGAGCAAAAAGTTTATGGCATGATTGGTGAACTTAAAAAATACAAAACAGCCGACAATTCTCGGTTATTTTGCATTTGCGGATGCATGGTTCAACAAAAACATATTATTGAATTTATTACTAAAACTTTTAAGCATATCGACTTAATTTTTGGTACCCATAACATCACGAAACTTCCTCAAATGTTGGATGAAGTTATTCGTCGACGAATTCGTTTAGTTGATGTTGAATCATCACCTACGAAGATTGAAGAGAACCTTCCATCAAGCCGACTTTCATCATTTAAAGCCTTTATAAATATCTCTTACGGATGTGATAAGTTTTGCACTTATTGCATTGTTCCGTATACTCGCGGAAAAGAGAGAAGTCGTTTAATGAAAGACATTTTGGAAGAAGCTAAAGAACTAAAAGAACTCGGTTATCAAGAAGTGACTTTGCTTGGTCAAAATGTTAATGCTTATGGCAAGGATTTAAAGGACGGATCAACGTTTGCAAAACTCCTTGAAGAGGTTGCTAAAATTGGTATTCCAAGAGTGAGATTTTTGACATCTCATCCATGGGATTTTACAGAAGAAATTGTTGATGTTATAGCGAAATACAAAAACGTTATGAAATACATTCATTTACCTGTTCAATCTGGGTCAAGTGAAATCCTTCGTTTAATGGGTCGTAGATATGATGCAGAAAAGTATCTTGGACTAGTAAAAATGATCCGTGAAAAAGTACCAGATTGTGCTCTTTCAACAGACATTATTGTCGGATTTCCAAATGAAACTTATGAACAATTTTTAGAGACTGTTGAATTATGCAAAAATGTCCAATACGATTCAGCATTTACGTTCATTTATTCACCTCGAAACGGGACACCTGCCGCTAAAATCAAAGATAATGTTTCTAGTAAAGATAAATCTTTAAGATTTAGAGAACTTGTAAAAGTGCTCGAAGAAGGCATTTCAAAGAAGAGTGCTGAGATGGTTGGCAAGACCTATGATGTGCTTGTTGAAGGTGCCTCTGAAAAGAACCCAGAAATGCTCTCTGGCTATACCGAGAAAAACAAGCTTGTCCATTTTAAAGGTGACCTTTCATTAGTTGGCAAAATTGTTCCAGTGAAAATATTAGAATCACACACTTATTCAATGATTGGAGAACTAGTTAAATGAACGAGTTTGAAAGTCAATTAGAAAAGTGTCAAAAACTCCTTTATGATGAACCAATCGTGAAGGAATATTTTCGTTTAAAAAAGATTGTCCAATCTAATCCTGAACTCGTTCGTTTAGATAAAGAAATTCATCAGCATCAAAATTTGATGTGTGTTCATAAAAACGATGATGAAATTTATCAAAACGAAAAACGAGTTTATGATGAAGAGTTAGCTCAATTTAAATCAAACCCGTTAGTGGAAAATTACTTTCAAGTTCGAGAAGAAGTCTACGCTCTTTTAAATGAGGCTAGGGAGATTCTTGAATGATTATTGTTATTACTGGGCCAACAGCTCTAGGAAAAACAAAAAGCGCAATTAAGGTTGCCCAAACTTTTAATGCCGAAATCATTAATGGAGATGCCTTCCAAACTTATAAAGAGTTAGATATTGGAACAGCCAAACCAAGCGCAAAAGAGTTGGCTCTTGTTCCACATCATTTATATTCATTTATCGAACCGACACACAATTATTCCATTGCCGAATATCAATGCAATTTACGAGCAAAAATCCAGGAATTGCTGGTGAAAAATAAAAATATTGTTATCGTCGGAGGCTCGGGATTATACATTCGAAGTGCGCTCTACGATTATGAATTTTTGCCGAACAAAGAAATCGATATGAGCAATTTCGAAAAAATGGATAACATAGCTCTACATCAACACTTAGGAGACATTGATCCAGAACAAGCAAAAATCATCCATGCAAACAATCGCAAAAGAGTCCTTCGTGCTATTGAGATTTATTATTCAACCGGAGAAACTAAATCAACATTAATTAAAAAACAAGAACATAAACCGCTTTATGATGTTCGTTTCTTTGTTCGTGATTTAAATAGAGTCGAACTCTATCAAAGAATTAATCAACGTGTTGATGAAATGTTCGAACGTGGGTTAGTTGATGAAGTGAAATCTCTTTTAAAGAAATATGATAGTCACATTCATTGTTTTCAAGCGATTGGATATAAAGAAATTATTGATTGTTTAATAAACAATGGTGATTTAGAACAAGCGAAAGAAATGATTAAACAGCACACTCGCAATTACGCAAAGCGCCAAATGACTTTTATTCGACATCAGTTTGATGTGACTTATTATAAAAATGATGTTGAGCTTATTAAGGAGATTAAAAATGTCTAGTTACTTAGATCGTACCCTAGTTCTCCTTGGTAAAGAAAAACTCGAACGCATACAAGAGGCGCGTATTATGATTATCGGTCTTGGTGGCGTTGGCGGAACAGTTTTAAGTGCTCTATATCGTAGTGGCTTCCGTCATTTTGTTTTGGTCGATAACGATAAAGTTGATGTTTCAAATTTAAATCGACAAATTATGTATTCAATCAAAGATGTCGGAGAACTTAAAACAAAGGTCTGTGAACGCAAATTAACCGAATTTTGCGGTGAAATCGATGTTCAAACGGTTAATTTATATGTTGATGAAGCAAATGCTCACGAACTAATTAAAGACGTTGATTTTGTTGTTGATGCGATTGATTTTGTACCAGGCAAAATTGGAATTATGAAATCTTGCTTAAAAAAGAATATTCCATTTATTTCTTCTTTAGGCATGGCGAAACGACTTGACCCTGAACAAGTTGTGCAAACAACATTAAATAAAACTGAAAATGATCCTTTGGCAAAAAAGATTCGTTATGAATGCCGCCAAAGAGGTCTAGATTTAAAGAAAATTCCAGTAGTTTTTTCTAAAGAAACTATCATCATTGATGGACCAGAACTAGGATCAATGATGATGGTTCCTTCAACCGCTGGATTAATTATTGCAAATTTCATTATTAAAAATATCTAATAAGTAGTATACTTATCAGCATAACGAGGAAGAGATAAGATGCAAAAAATTGATCAAATCGCTTTTAAAGCAGGAATTAAAGAAGAATATTTAGACCAATATGGTCGTTATAAAGCAAAGATTGATCTTAAGATCTTTGATGAACTAAAAGATAAAAAAGATGGAAAGCTTGTTTTAGTTACAGCTATTACTCCAACCAAGACCGGTGAAGGCAAGACAACAATGTCAATTGCTTTAACCGAAGGTTTTGGAAAAATTGGTTTGAACTGTATGCTTGCTCTTCGTGAGCCTTCCTTAGGTCCGGTCTTTGGACTCAAAGGTGGTGCAACTGGTGGAGGACTTGCCTCAGTCGAACCAAAAGATGACATTAACCTTCATTTCACAGGTGACATGCACGCTTTAACGTCTTCGATTAACTTAATCTCTGCTGTCATCGATAACCACATTTTCCAAGGAAATGAACTTGGTATCGATCCAACAAAAATTGTTTGGAAACGTGCGCTTGATATGAACGACCGCGCCTTACGTAGCGTAACCGTTATGCAAGACGAAAAGAAAGGAACTCCACGTCATGACGAGTTCGTCATTACCGTGGCATCAGAAATGATGGCAATTCTTTGTTTAGCCACCGATCCAGAAGACTTTAGACGTCGTGTCAACAATATTATTGTTGCTTATACATTTGATGATAAACCAGTTTACTTAAAACAGCTTCGTATCTCTAATGCGATTATGAAACTTATGCGCGAAGCACTTAAGCCAAACCTTGTTCAAACTGTTGAAAATAATCCAACACTTATCCATGGTGGACCATTCGCGAATATTGCCCATGGATGTAACTCCATTATCGCATTAAAACTTGCTCTGAAACTTGGCGATGTTGTTGTGACAGAGGCTGGCTTCGGTGCTGACCTTGGTGCTGAAAAATTCTTAGATATTTGCTGTCCAACTGCTGGTAAAAAACCAGATGGTGTTGTCATGGTTGCTACAATCCGTGCTCTAAAAGAGCATGGTGGTGTCGCGTTTGAAAACCTTAAAGAACCAAATGTTGAAGCTCTTAAGGTTGGTATTGCTAACTTACAACTCCACCTTGAAAACATTCAAAAATATGGTTTACCAGTTGTCGTAGCAATTAACCACTTTGCTGAAGATAGCAAAGAAGAAATCGATGTTCTTACTAAATGGTGTGAAGAACACGGTTATACCGTTAGCTTTGTTGATGGTTTCCTTAAAGGAGGAGATGGTTCAACTGATTTAGCTTATAAAGTTAAAGAAATGCTCGAAACTAAGCCAAGCCATTATCATAAACTCTATGATTACAAGCTTCCTATTAAGGAAAAGATTGAGACGGTTTGTCGCGAAATTTATCGTGCTGGTGAAGTTGTCTTTACTGAAAAAGCTCTTGCTCAAATTGAAAAGTACACCAAACTTGGCTATGGAGAAACTGCTGTTTGCATGGCGAAGACTCCATTATCAATTACTGATAATCCAAAGATTTATGGTGCTCCAATTGGTTGCACAATCACAATTCGTGAAGTGAATTTATCTGCTGGTGCGAACTTTATTGTTGCTTTAACTGGTGCCGTCATGACTATGCCAGGACTTCCAAAAGTTCCTGCAGCTGTCAAAATGGAAGACGAATAATGAAAGATCTAAATTATCAGGTTGGCGATATTGTTGAATTAAAGAAAGAACACCCATGTAAAGAGCGTTCAAAACTCTTTGAAATTGTCAAAACTGGGGCAGATATTAAGATAAAGTGCCTCGGATGTGGGAATCTTCTCTTGTTAACTCGCGATAACTTCAATCAAAGATTGAAAAGAATCGTTTCTAAACAAAAATAAAAATTTTTGAAAAAAATAGGACATTTTCATCGATAAAGAATAATAGAGGTGAAAATGTTTTTATTTTCGTTAGAGCATATCTCAAAAACTTTTAAAAACAATCGAACATCATTTACTGCGGTGAACGATGTTACTTTAATGCTGCCTGCAAAAGGACTGGTCAGCATTGTAGGTAAGTCAGGTTGCGGTAAGTCAACCTTATTAAATTTACTCATTGGAATCGAAAAACCATCTAAGGGAAGAATTTATTTTATTAATCAAAGTATTGTGCGATGGTCCAAGAAACAATTTTCGAAATATCGGTTACGTGATATTTCAATGGTTTACCAACATTACAATCTATTAGATGACTTACCTGTTATTGAAAATATTGCTATCCCTTTAATGATTCAAGGAAGGAGCAAGAAGAGTTCGTTTAATGCTGCTGAAACAATGCTACAAAGTTTTGGGATGGAACGTTTGAAAAGCCAAATTGCCGGAACATTATCTGGCGGAGAAAAGCAGAGAGTTTCAATCATGCGAGCGTTAATTACTCACCCAAAAGCGATTTTATGCGATGAGCCAACAGGAGCGCTTGATGAGAAAAATTCCAAACAAATTATGGATGAACTCAAGAAAATCTCCAAAGAAAAACTTGTTTTAATGGTTTCCCATAACATGAGTTTAGTTAGGCAGTATTCGGATCGAAATATTGAAATGAATGATGGAAAAATCGTTAATGATAAAACAATAAATTTAGACCAAACATTTGTTGAAAACGAACATCAAAAAATTCGTTACAAACATAAGTGGACGTTTTCATTAATTAAACAACTATTTAAGAAAAATATTTTTAAGGGAATATTCTCATTTATTTCACTTGTTGTTGGGTTTGTTTCCCTTTTCGTTGGAATTGGTTTTATCTCTGGTTCGGAAAAAAGTCAAAATGAAGCTTTGAAAAGGAATTTGGCAACTGGATGTGCAACGATCTCTGAAACAAGTTATTATTCGATTGCTAACTCACCGCTCGAGTTTAAGAAAAATATTCGCCCAAATACAGAAGTTGTTGATGCTTGCTTAGACAGTCTTGAAGATTATCAGATTTTGCCGAACACGAACTATTTCTTTTCTCCATATCCATCTGGCTACTTTAAAAATAATCAAATAAAGAATTTTGAGATGGTGCCTCTTCTTAATTCATTTATTGAACAAAATGATGTTTAT
Source organism: Caryophanales bacterium UBA4278 (assembly GCA_002395065.1). GTDB lineage: Bacteria > Bacillota_I > Bacilli_A > RFN20 > CAG-826 > Fiminaster. The sequence continues at coordinate 37,490 of DGVS01000002.1, read as the reverse complement.
CCAGAAATTGCTGGTGATTTTATAGGTAATTCTCTTACAAATGTGATTGTTAATAATGTGTTTTTGAAGGAAATAAATTTGTCTAAGAAAGAAGCTCTCGGGAGTGATTTTTCAATCTCGTATGAAACATCAATTACGTTTTATACAAACGATGAAGAAAAGCCATTTATTAACGATCAATTCTCATATAATCTAAAACTTAAAATTATAGATATTGTTGATGAGTTTTCTTTTATGAATTCTCCAAAAATTTACTACTCTTATGATGCTCTTTCAGAATTCTTAAAAAGCGAAACATTGACAAATATTTCACAGTATCAAGGTGAGAACATTTCAGTTCTAGATTATATTGAAAAATCTAAAGATGATTCGCCAGAATCTTCCTACTCATCTTTTATTTTTTTAGAAGATATTTCTCGTTCTGAAAAGTTATATGAAATTATTAATCAAACATCTCAAAAGAAAGATGCCGTTCAGATTGAATCAAAGGCATATACGATTGGTGAGTCATACAAACAATTTATTTCATCTTTTAAAGATGCATTGGTTTTCTTTTTAATGATTGGAACGATAGGCGTTTTATTCATTCTTGGCATGATTTCTCTTTCCAATTTTTTGGAGAATAAAAAACAAAGCGCAATACTTACTTGTTTGGGCGCTAAAACAAATTCTATCTCATTAATCTATCTTGGATATAATTCAATCATTACAGTTTTAAGTTTTTTAGTTGGATTTACTATTAGTTTTGCTTTGCAAAATATCCTTAATAAAATCGTTCATTTGAAATTTGGGTTAACAGGTTTAATTTCCATACCAATTGAATCGTTTTTGGGAATAAAATTTGGATTAGTTTTTACAACACTTTTAGGTTCGCTTTTTTGCACGTTTTTATTCACAATTTTACCAATAGTTGCGTATAAGAATTTTTCTATTAGTGGAGAGCTGAGGGACGAGTAATGATTCAAATCAAAAATTTGAAAAAAACATATGGGAAAAATGAGGTTTTAAAGTCAATAAATCTCGAACTACCTGATCATGGATTAATCTCAATTGTGGGTCAATCGGGGTGCGGAAAAACAACACTTCTAAATGTTCTCTCTGGAATTGATCGAGATGTAAGTGGTGAAGTCATATTTAACGGAATAAATTTGATTTCGCTGAATAACAAAGAGATTCTGGATTTTCGTCTCCATAATCTTGGATATGTTTTCCAGAATTTTAATCTTATTCCATTAGAGAACGGTGAAAGAAATGTATCGCTTGTATTTGATAGTTCAACAAATGTATCCAAATCATTTCGGCGAAGAAAAATAAAAAGGCTTTTTAAAATTATCAACGCGACACACTTAATGAAGCAAAAAGTTATCAAAATGTCTGGCGGAGAAAAGCAAAGGATAGCAATTTTAAGGGCAATAGCTAACAGTCCAAAAGTTATTTTGTGTGATGAGCCAACTGGATCGTTGGATGAAAGAAATTCATACGAAATCATGGAAATTCTCCATCAAATTTCGGTTAATTCTTTAGTTTTAGTGGTTTCTCACGATAGACCATTAGTTGAAAAATATGCAGATGTTATCATCGAAATGAAGGATGGACAAATCATTTCAAAAGAGAAACTTAAGAACAAAAAAACTCAGATTGCTCCAATTGAAAATAGTGGTAAGAAAATTAAACACGCCAGGATTCCAGAGAGTTTTAAAACACGTTATTCAATTGGAAAAATGAAATCACGAAAAGTTAGAACGATAGTCTCAAATATTATGCTGTCGTTATCTTTAACTGGCATTGGAACGTCATTTCTTTTATCCAATTTGGTTACAACTCGAATAAGTGACGCTTTTTCTTCATTAACAAACGGAAAACAAATAGTGATGAGAATGAAGAATGAGTCATTAAATGTTTACGGGGACATTTTTAGTGCGCCGGAAAAAGAAGTTGAAAAGATTTCTCAAAAATATAAAGAGGATATTAAAGGAATTGGCGTTAGTTATTTGGTTAATTTTGAAGACTTTTTTAAAGATAGAAATGAAGTGTACTTTGTCGCAGATGCTAAAAGATACCTGTTAAGCGGATATTCTGCAAGAAATTTTAATGAATATAAATGGTACGATGAAACTTTACCGACTTATCCTTATTCAGTTTCATTAGAAAAAGATGATGTTGTCTTGGGATTAACACATGAAGATATGTCAAATCTTTGCTTTGAGTTCAAAATTCAAAGAAGTTTTAATGCACTTGGTCAATTTTTAGCAAAAACAACATGTCAATTGAATCTTCTTGTCGCAAATGACGACTGGGTTTATGACGATGAGCAAGTTTTTAATGTTGTTGGGATCGTTCATACATCTCATCCGATGCTTTATCAATCGGACCGGCTATGGAATGAATATGTTTTTGAGGAACATATGAGAATTCCTGCTATTGAAGGCGGCGAACAATACGCTGTCTGGGAGATGACAAAAAACTATTTTATTGAGACAAAAACAGCTGCAAGCGAGTTACAAAACAAACTACTTTTCGACGAGGATTTGCATGGTTACGTTTTTCAAAGAACAAACAGAGATTTTAATTCAGTATTATGTAATTCAACCAAGAATTGCGGTGAAAATCGCATTTATGTCTACTATTCAGATATTAACGGAATTAGGACAAGCGATGTTCAATATTTAACTGATTTTTATCCAGAGTTAAGGAGCTATTTCTTTACTTCTGAATACGGCTATTCAAGCTATGCCTCTAATTTACTAAACGGGTTTTCTAAAAATTTTTATGTATCACTGGATGAAAGTAAAATCGAGGACGCGATTGACGCCGATACGTCGTTAGGAAAAAGCGATGATGTCACGCTCGATTTACCGTTCGGAATATGTGGTGGAAGTTATTTACAAAGTTTAGATGGATCAATTAAGTTTTCAACACTCTTAGACAAAATTAGTAGCGGAAGAAAACCAAATAATAATGCAGAGATTGTGATTTCCAGCGGGTTAGCCAAAAACTTGTCAAACGAAAATGTACTTGGGCAAAGGTTACAAATTGCTGCGGTTAAAAACGAAAATATCAACATCAATAATCAACTTGAAAAAACTTATGCACAAAACAGTGTCGTCATTGTTGGAATTGTTGATGAAGAACAAAATTATATTTATCACGACAATCTTTGGACCATTTCATTTTTTAGAGACAAACTTGAGATTAATCCATTTACATTAATCCCTACCGGAACAGTTTTTGAGTTAGATCAAACGGTTGATAGTGAAAAAATTATTAGTAATATTCAAAGAATATTTCCGAAGTATGATTTTAGTAGTCCTCAATCAGAAATCCTTGTTTCGGTAGGTAATGTTTTGGAGTATGCAAAAGTAATCTTATTAGCTTTTTCAATAATTTCATTAACAATTTCTTTCTTATTTCTTGGAACAATGGTTTTGCTCTCAATAAATGAAAGCAAAGATGAAATTAGGATGTTTGGTTATCTCGGAATTGGAAATGGTCAAATTCGTAGTTTGTTTAGAAATCAAACATTGGTTCGTTGCTTAATTGCATTCCTGGTTTCGTGTATTGAACTTGTATTAATTGAAAATGTAATAACATTAGCATTGAATAGTTCTCTTCATGTTTCAAAATTTACTTTTTCAATTAGTTTAATGCCAATTCTGATTGTTTTGATTTGTGCCACAATTATTCCACAGATTATTACACAGGCAATATTGCTTGTTCTTTCTAAAAGAAAAAAGATTGAATAGTCAAAGTAATTGAGTTATCGTTATGATATGAAGAAGAAGTGGTTGTTACTTATTCCGATTATTGCAGTAACACTCTGTGGGTGTTCTTTTCTTAAAAGACTAATTTTCGGGGAAGATTCTGAATTACCACCAATTCACTATAATTATCCTGAGCCAAAAAAAGAAGAGGATATTCCTGGTCAAAGATGGATTTACAGCGAAGGTTTCGAAGAGAACCTTTCTAAAGTTCTAGAAACAACCGGTCAACACACATTAAATTCAACTGGTGATGCTAAGCTTTTGGTTGTTCCGGTTCAATTAAGGAACTCGACTTACACATGGAATGGTGTTATGAGAGAAGAAATTCAAAGTTGTTTCTTTGGTACAACCGAACAAGTAGGGTGGGAATCCGTAAGTTCATATTATAAGAAATCTTCTTATGGTAAACTCAATATTCAGGGTACTCTTGCTCCAACTTTTACCTCTGACTATACATTTTCTCAATTGAATGCTCTGGAGCATCCGGATCGCAAAATTGTTGATGAGTTTGAACAAAGAAGTGCTTATAACGAATTACGAAATGAATATGATACAAATGGTGATGGTTATATTGATTCTGTGGCATTCATTTATGCTGAACCAATACAAGTTACATCAGATGATATGAGATGGTGGGCATTTGTTTATACAAATGATTCAATGCCAATTTCAGGAAAACCTGCCGTTGTTAATCAATACATGTGGGCTTCATATTATTTCTGCAAAATTCAAACAGTAAATAATCCACATGGTGGTAAATATGATTTAGACGCTCATACTTATATTCACGAATCAGGTCACCTTTTAGGTCTTGACGATTATTATTCTTATGTAGATAACAACACTTATGATCCAAGTGGTGGACAAGAAATGCACTCACAAAACATTGGTGATGAGAATATTTATTCAAAGTTAGCACTGAACTGGATTCATCCGTATTACATTAAGACGACTGGTTCAGTCACGACAACTTTATATGCAACGTCATATTCGGGTGAATATAATGCCATTATTTTAAATGATGAATGGAACCAATCACCACTAGGTGAATACATCATTATTGAGTTCTATTCACCAACTGTACTTAACAAAAAGGATAGTGAATCTAGTTATGCAGTAAATGCCCGAATGTTCCAATCGTCAGGTTTCCGCATTTATCACGTTGATTCTAGACTTGTTGCTTACAGTAAAACTGGAACTCCAACGTTTGTTAGCCGTTTAGACCACATCGATCCAAATTATTATAATTTTGTTGGTGCATCAAACACACCTGAAAAGCCATATTCTCGTTTAAAAGACGCTTATGAAATTAGTAATTTCAAATTAATTCATATGCTTCAAGCGGGTGGATCAAACACATTTAAAAACGGTCACAAAGCCGATGACAATGATCTTTTTAAAGCCGGGCAATCATTTGTTGCTAGCTCAGAGTTTTTTCCAAGAGGAACAAAGTTCAATGCTGGAAACGAGGTTGGATATCGCATTTCCATCGACTCTGTTGACGCCGAGAATATGCGTGGAACTGTTACTATTACCAAAATTTAGATAGAAAGTGTAAAGGAGACCTATTTATGAAAGGAAAAGTCATGCGATTCAACGCCAAACGCGGTTTCGGTTTTATTCGCCTGGATGATTCTGAAAAAGACATTTTCTTCTACTATAACGCCATCGAAATGGAAGGCTTCCGAACTGTAAAAGTCGGACAAGCTGTCGAAGTTGAAGTAGAAGAGAGTGAAAAAGGTTTGCGTGCCACAAAAGTTGTGCCACTCAAATAAGTCTCTTTTCTAAGGAAAAGAAAGGACTATTTATGTCCTTTTCTTTTTCATTAAAAAAGCCATTTTACTGGCTTTTTGTTTACATGCATGGACACTTTATATAAAATATAAGCCGGAAATCAGGTAGATTATGTCACTTAAAGCAGGTATTGTTGGACTCCCAAATGTTGGTAAATCAACACTTTTTAACGCGATTACAAATTCGCATGTTGAAGCAGCGAATTATCCGTTCGCAACGATTAATCCGAACACTGGAGTCGTCAATGTTCCAGATGAACGATTAACATTTTTAGCGAATCTTTTTCAACCAAAAAGATCAATTCCAGCAACATTTGAATTCTATGATATTGCTGGTCTAGTTCGTGGTGCCTCCAAAGGAGAAGGTTTAGGAAACCAGTTCCTTGGACACATTCGAGAATGCGATGCAATCGTGGAAGTTGTGCGTTGTTTTGATTCTAGTGAAATTATTCATGTTGAAGAAAGTGTTGATCCAAAACGCGATATTGAAACAATTAATCTTGAACTAGCGATGGCTGATTTAGCTACTGTTCAAAAGCGTTTAGCAGCAGTGGAAACAAAAGCAAGAATTTCAAAAGATAAAGAACTAGTTCATGAGGTTGATGTTTTGAAGAAAATTCTTCCATTTTTAGAAAACGGGGAACCTGCCAGAAAGGCTCCGTTATCAGAAGATGACAGAATATTCGCGACAAAGCAGTATCAATTATTGACGCTTAAACCAATTATTTATGTCGCGAATGTTTCCGATTCCGATTATTCCGATATTGAGTCCTGCAAGTATTATCATATTGTGAAAGAAATTGCTGAAAGCGAACACGCTCAAGTCATTCCAATTTCTTGTGAAATTGAATATGAACTTTCTTCTCTTCCTAAGGAAGAGAGAATGGAGTTTTTACAAACTCTTGGAGCGTCCGAATCTGGTTTAGATAAAGTAACCAAAGCTGTTTATAAATTATTAAATTTATCGACATTCTTTACTTGTGGAGCAGATGAATGCCGTGCTTGGACATTTAAAAATGGAATGCTTGCTCCACAATGTGCCGGAATTATCCATTCTGATTTTGAAAAAGGTTTCATTAAAGCCGAAATTTATTCCTTTGAAGACCTGGTGACTTATAAGTCAGAACTCGCTTTAAAAGAAGCAGGCAAGTTAAGAATGGAAGGAAAAACATACGTCATGCAAGATGGAGACTGTGTTTTCTTCCGTTTTAATGTATAGGAGGAAAAGCGATGTATCGAATTGGTTTTAGTGAAGACATTCATCCAGTTAAAAAGGGTCGTAAACTTGTTTTAGGTGGAGTGGAGATTCCTGGTGCGGATGGTCTTGATGGACATAGTGACGCCGACGTTATTTTGCACGCTACTTGTGAAGCGATTCTTGGTGCGTTAGCGCTCGGAGATCTTGGAAAACATTTCCCAGACACTGACCCAAAATATCAAGGAATTTCTAGTGTTGTTCTTTTAGAACACGTTTATTCCTTAATGAAAAAAGAAGGTGCAAAAGTAAACAACATGGATATTCAAGTTGCCTGTGCCAAACCAAAACTTGCTCCTTATCTTCCAAAAATGAGAAAGGTCATTTCTCAAAAATTGCACACTCGTTTAAATAATGTCTCCATTAAAGCAATGAGCTTCAATCGTGTTGGACCAATTGGAGAAGGTAAAGCGATTAAAGCTCAAGCCATTGTTTTACTCGATAAATAATTTATTCTTGTGTATTTAAAATACAACAAGTATAATAACGCCTTAAAAAATATGAATATTGAACAAAACTTAAAACAAAAAATCGTCTCTGCAGCTAGTTCACTAGGTGTCGTTTTAACTGTTGAAGATGTCGTCATTGAGAAGTCAAAAGCAGTTGAACATGGAGATTATGCTTCTAACGTTGCGCTGAAGAACGCCAACAAAGTTGGCATGAATCCACGCGAGTTTGCTTTAAAACTGATTGAAGCGATTGATAAGGAAGGAATCGACAAAATTGAAATTGCTGGTCCTGGTTTTATTAATTTCTTTTTAAAGCATGATGCCATGAACGCTGTGGTAAAGAAAATTATTGATGAAGGCGATAACTACGGTCGAGGTGAAAAGAAGAATTTCAAAATTAATGTTGAATTTGTTTCTGCTAACCCAACCGGAGATCTTCATTTAGGCCACGCTCGTTGTGCGGCTGTCGGAGATTCAATTTGTCGTATTTATGAATTTGCTGGTTATGATGTAACTCGCGAATTCTATGTCAATAACGCTGGTAACCAAATTGCCACATTAGGCAAATCTTTAGACATCCGTTTGCGCCAACTTAAAGGTGAAAAGGTGGAAATGCCAGAAGACTCTTATCATGCTCACGATATCATTGATATTGCTAAACAATTTGATGAGGATTTTAAAGGAAAATATGACACTTCTGCTGGTGATTATTTGAAAAAACTCACTGAATACGGGATGAAAAAAGAACTCGAAAAAATCGAGAAAGATTTAGCTTTGTTTAGAACAAAATTTGATATCTATTCCTTTGAAACTGATGTTAGAAAAGATAACCATGTTCAAAAAGTTTTAGAGTCAAAATTTGCGAAATATTCCTATCAACAAGAGGGAGCAACGTTCTTGAGAACAACCGACTTCTTAGATGATAAAGATCGCGCGGTCGTGAAATCAGATGGTTCTTATACCTATTTCATGCCAGACATTTGTTATCACCTCATTAAACTCTCCAGAGGTTATGACCTCCTTGTTGATGTTCTTGGGGCCGACCATTACGGTTATATTAACCGTATGAAATCTGCGTTAATGATGCAGGGTTACTCCAAGGAGACTCTTGAAGTCGAACTAGTCCAAATTGTCCGTTTAATTAAAGACGGAAAAGAAGTCAAGATGTCCAAACGTACCGGCGCTGGCATCTCTTTAAGAGAATTATGTGAAGATGTCGGGGTCGATGCGGCGAGATATTTCTTTGTTTCTCGTGCCGCTTCATCTCACTTAGATTTTGATTTAAATTTAGCACTCGAACAAAGTTCGTCTAACCCAGTCTATTATGCACAATATGCCCATGCTCGTTTAAGCAAAGTGCTTGAACTTGCTAAAGACATTAAGATTGATGAAAGCGCCGCAAAACTTGGACAAAAACAAGAAATGGATCTTTTGAAAACACTAATTGATTTTCCAAAGACCATCGAAAATGCCGCAAAGAATCGCGGTCCTCATATGGTAGCTACGTACATTCAGGATTTAGCAAGCAAGATTCATGCTTTCTATACCGAATGTCGTGTTATAGATCGTGACCACTTAGATGTTACAGCGTCACGTCTTGCGCTTGCTAAAGCAAGTCGCATTGTTTTGAAAAATGCTTTGAGCGTTATTGGAGTTAGTGCTCCAGACGCAATGTAGTTAGAAAGAAGGATTTTTTATGTCAAACAAATCATTAATTGATTACGCTCACGAAGTTCTTGAAGCTTCAAAAGAACCTCTTAGTTTTAAAGAGTTATTTGATAAGGCCGTTTCTTTATCTGGTCTTGAATTATCCAAAGAAGAAACTCGTCACAAAATGAGTAGTTTATATACTCAACTTTCATTAGATGGACGTTTCATTATTCTTACCGATAACAACTGGGACTTAAGATCACGTCATGTCTATTCCCAAGTCCACATTGACATTGATGATGCCTATAGTGATGAAGAAGGCGAAGAATATGATGCTGAAGAAGCAGAGCTTCTTCGTGAAGAACTTGGCGAAGAAGAAGAAAAGGACGAACCAGAATCTGACGATTTAGATTTTGACCACGTTAAAAGCGGTAGTGATACCGAGGAAGGTTTTTAATGGGTCGCCCATATTCCAAGATCCTCAAATTAATTAAGCAATACGATGTGATTACCATCTATGGTCACGTCAATCCAGATTGCGATTCATTTGGTAGTGAACTTGCCCTGCGTGAATTAATCAAACTCAACTTCCCAAAGAAGAAAGTGTTTGCCCTCGGTTATGGCATCGAACATCTTTATAAACGTTTAACAACGTATGATGACGTCGATGATGAAACAATTAAACAAAGTTTAGCGATTATCTGCGACTGTTCAGAAATCTCTCGCGTTCCTGACCAACGTATCACAACCGCTAAACAAATTGTGAAAATTGATCACCATATTGAATCCTTACCATTTATTGGTGAAAAATGGGTTGATACCGGTTCAATTGCCTGTTGTCAAATGATTGCTCAAATGGCGTTTGAAAAGAAATGGAAAATGAACACTCTTATAGCAGAACTTTTATATTTAGGTATCTGCACAGACTCTGGTCGTTTCCGCTATTCGCCAACAAATGATAAAACCCACGAGATTGTGGCTAAACTCTTCCGTTTAGGCATTAATCCAAAAACAATTTTTGATATTCTTTATCTTTCTGATGAAGCATATGTCAAATATCAAGCCTTGCTTGTTTCTAAATTTAAACGCACCAAACATAATGTCATTTATTGTTTTGCTGATGTTCCTGATTACAAACAATTTGGTCTTGAATTTGATCAAATTAGTAAGAACGTGAATGTTATTGGAAACATTAAAGGATGTCCAATCTGGTGTTTATTTACCAGAAAAGAAGACGGAACAATTCGTGTTGAATTCCGTAGTAACGGACCAGACGTTCAAAAAGTTGCCGCAAAATATGGCGGTGGTGGACACCGTTGTGCTGCCGGTGCTCGATTAGAGAACCAAAAAGACTTCAAGTTAGCAATGCAAATTGTTAACGACTTAGATGAAGTCGCGAAGGAAGCTAGTAAATAAAATGTACGAGAAAGAGTTATCTGTCGCCATAGATGCCGTGCGTAAAGCCGGTAAAATCATTATGGAGATTTATAACTCCAATGAGCTTGGCGTGGAAATTAAAGAAGATCATTCTCCGGTCACCAAAGCTGATAAAGCTGCCGATAAACTCATCTCTGAAATCTTAAAAAAGAACTTTCCGGATTATGGATTATTAACAGAGGAATCTGTTGATGATAAATCTCGATTAAAGAAAGATTACGTTTGGATTGTTGATCCTATCGATGGTACTAAAGAATACGTTGCACATAGCGGCGAATTCACCGTCAATATTGGACTATCTTATAAACACAAACCAGTTTTAGGAGTGATTTTAATTCCTGTTACTGGCGAAATCTATTACGCCACCAAAAACGGTGGCGCTTTCTATTTGAACCAGGAGTTGCTGGTGAAAATTCATGTGAATGATAAGGTTTCTGATCTAACAACACTTGTTTCAAGATTCCATTCTAACGAAACTGAACAAGCGATGATTCAGAAACATTCCGATAAGATCAAACATCAAGTTGTAGTTGGCGCAACAATCAAAGGTTGTTATATTGCACATGGTAAAGCAGAAATGTCGTATCGTTTTTCTTCGAATACGAAGGAATGGGATACATGTGCAATGCAAGCGATTGTTGAAGAGGCTGGAGGATTTATTCTCAAATTCGACGGCACTCCAATTGTTTATAATCGCGAAGATGTCTATAACAAAGATGGATATGTTATTTGTAATCGTAAGGAAAATTTTCTATTATAAATAATAAGGATAAGGAGAACGCTTATGAAAAAATCTTCGTTATTGATGCTTTTGGTTCTTCCACTCTTACTCGTTGGATGCGGTAGGAAGAGTGATAAAAAGCCAAGAGATCCTTTCAAGGTTCCTGTTGTTGATCTAGACCAACTTCAAGTAACTCTTCCACAAATGGAAACTTGGGATACAGCATCCGCTGTAAAAAATGATGGAGAGTACGACATTATTGATATTTATCAAGTCTCCGATATGCACGCCATGATCGATTTTAAAACTGGTACTGACGGATATTGGGGATTTTCCGGAATGGCGAACTTTTTAAAACAAAAACGCCAGGATAATAAAGGAACAATCGTTGTTTCCTCTGGAGATATGTGGCAAGGCGGTGCTGAATCCAACCTTACCAGAGGTAAAGTTGTTGCCGAATGTATGCGTTATGTTGGCTTTGAAGCTATGACTCTTGGAAACCACGAATTTGACTGGGGCGAAGATGTTCTTAAACATAACTCAACATATTTTACTAATGATATGCCTCTTTTATGTGGAAATCTCGTTAATAAAACCACTGGCGAAATGCCAACTTTTGTGAAAGCATCACGCGTTATTGAACGTGGTGGTTACAAAATTGGTGTTGTCGGTACAATCGGAACCGGTATTGAATACTCGATTGCTAAACAAGCGTTCGCTAATTTCTCAATAACTGATTCCAGCACATTTGCTTCTGCTGAAGCTGCTCGCTTAAAAAGCGAGGAAAATTGTGACATCGTCGTTTGGTGTACACACGAAGATGCTAAAGATACAAATGTTCCGGCAAACATCGATGTTTTATTTGGTGGACACTCCCACAACAACTATAGTGATGAACAAGAAGGCGCGTCTGTTGGCCATAAAGTTCCACGTCTTCAAACAAAGAACTATGGCGATTCCATTGCACATGCTCAATTTAAATTTGATCCATCAACTAAAACAGTTGCTTCTGTTACCGGCGAATATTTAAGAGCCCAAGATAACCAAAGTTATTTGGTTGATGAGGCAAATGTGAAAGGCTTAATTGATCAATACAAAACAGCAACTTCTGTCGTAAAAGCATATCAATTAAACAAGGTTTCTGGCGATTTTGAAGCCACAAAAGAACTTGCTAACCTATCATGCAAGGCAATGTATGAAGCATTCAAAGATGAATCAACATTCTGTGCTTTGCAAAATGGTGTTGGTGGTGTCCGTAATGACATCAAGTCAGGAAACGTCACCTATGGTGATGTTTATACATCCTTCCCATTTGATAACGAAATGGTCTATTTTGAAATCAAGGGTTCTGAAGTCCGCGACTTCTTTGACCAAGGATCAGTTCGTGGACTAAACAAATTTGTTTCCATCACAAAATATGCTGAATTTGATAGTTCTAAGACATATAAGATTATTACCACAGACTTTGTCTGCACAAATAAACTGAGTATGAAGGAAACTGATTTCACACGTTTCCCAAGTACTGTTATTCGTGATACCGTCGCTGAATATATTTATAACAACAATAATTTAAAAGCCGACGACTTTGGCAATGATAAGCCAAATTATCAAGCGCCAGCTAAGTTCTAAGGAGAAATAAAATGCCAAAGAAAGTTGAAAAAGCTGCTAAAAAGCCAGCTAAAAAGGTTTCTAAGAAACCAGCTAAGAAAGTAGCTAAGAAACCAGCTAAGAAAGCTCCTGCCAAAAAAGTTATAAAGGCTAGTGAAGGAAAACGTGTTTATCACGTTGTCAAACGTGAAGACGGCAAATGGGAAGTAAAATTTGCCGGTGGAGAAAAGGCGATCAAGTTATTCGATCGTCAAGACGAAGCTGTTGTTTATTCACGCAAGATGAGCGAAGCCCAAAAAGGCGTCATGCTTGTCCATAATTCACGTGGCAAAAATAAAGGCCGTATTAAATCAAAATAATTATTCTTTATTTATAAAGAAAACGTCGCTTAGTTAGCGGCGTTTTCTTCTTTCTTTGGCATCTCACTAGCAAGTTTAACTCCAATGACTCCCGGAACTTCTTCTTGAAGAATGATTTCAATTCCGTCTGAAATGGTGGAGTCAATGAGCATACAGTCCTGGCAAGCGCCTTTCATATTGATGTAGACTATTCCATCAATGAAATCAACAAATTCAACGTCTCCTCCATCACGGTTGATGAATGGACGAACTTTGTCTAAGGTTTGTTGAATTAAGGCGATTGTTTCTTCCATGTGAATAATTATTATTCAACGGATAAATATGTGCAAGAAAAATGCAAAGAAAACGTTTTCGTGCTAACATTATGCTCATGAGTGTAAGGAAAAGAAAATCATCCCTTCGATTAACTGTCTCTCATTTTAAGATTTTAGAGACGATTGATGAGCTAAATAAACAACACGATTATCCAACCGCGAAAGGGGTGAATAACATCCTTAGTGGTTCTTTTGACCCAGAAACAAAGAAGTTTACTCATCTTTCAACGTTTGGAACTCTTCTTTCCTTTCCAGGAAGAAAGCTATGTTCTTATATATTAAATATGGTTCGTCGCGGATATATTACGTACGTGTATGACGAGAAAAGTGATGCGATGTATCTTAAGATTACTGATAAAGGACAAGCCGAACTCTTCACCTTTAACAAAAGACACAAGTCTTCTTTTAAGAAGAAAACCCCAACGATCCACGCTGATGTTGCTCATATTGAATAGATAAAAAAATAATCGGTTCATTGACCGATTATTTATTTTTTAAGTAGGAATAAGTTTCTTTCTTTGGGGTGTATGGTTGTTTACTTTCTTTCACAAGGGTAGAAATGGCGACATATAGTGTTCCAACTGTTCCTAAGGCAAGGAAGCTTGCGCTTAAATATGGAACCCATAATCCGACAGAACTATCAACATAGTTTTTATAACCCTTGTCAATCCAAGCCTTCACACAGAAGAGAAGGATTGTGGCAACAAGCATAATGATTCCCGCTAAGAGAAGTAGTGCACTTGATTTCTTGTGGAACACGTAACAAACGACTGCGAGCACAAGAAGAACAAGGAAGGCAATACCAGAAGCGGAATAGATAGCAGCACCATCAACTGCATGTGCAGCAAGGTTTCTTGCGTATGTTGATCCGCCAAAGATGAACTCATATCCGCCCATTCTGGTTGGATCGTTTCCAAGCAAGTCTTTCTGATTGGTAATGGAGACAAATTGACCAGGAATGGCAAATAAAATGAGGCTTAGAACAATTGCTGCTAATGAGAAGATCACAACAATTTTTGTTTTGTTCATCATTTTTTCCTCCTTGTTTCTACTTAATTAGTGGTTGGGGCGACTGGGATCGAACCAGTGAATGGCGAGTTCAGAGCCCGCTGCCTTACCGCTTGGCTACGCCCCAATAAATTAAAAGTGGCGTAAATTGGTGCCCGGGACCGGACTTGAACCGGTATGGGATTTGACTCCCGAAGGATTTTAAGTCCTTTGCGTCTACCAATTTCGCCACCTGGGCATTTGGTCTCCCGTAGACGATTTGAACGTCCGACCCCTTGATTAAAAGTCGAGTGCTCTAGCCAGCTGAGCTAACGGGAGATATGCGATTTTTAAAAATCGCTTGATTATTATTACACACACATTAAGTTATTACCACAATTTTTTTAATTAAAATAAAAAAACACCGTGAATAGGTGCTATTTAATCGAACTGGTTGGGGTGGCTGGGATCGAACCAGCGAAATGATAGAGTCAAAGTCTATTGCCTTACCACTTGGCTACACCCCAAACTGGGTGGGCAGAGATGGAGTCGAACCACCCGAGCTCTCGCAACTGATTTACAGTCAGCCCCGCTACCACTTACGGAATATCTGCCCAACTTTTTTTGACGTCTAAGTGGTGGATGTTAAGGGGCTCGAACCCCTGACCCCCGCCGTGTAAAGGCGATGCTCTCCCAACTGAGCTAAACATCCAGTACACATGTTAAGACGTGCCTAGATAATATATCAAAACGATATATTCGTGTCAATGAAATTAGTAGCCTTTTTTGCCAAGTAAATGGAACATGTTCTTCTTATAGATTTCCACACCTGGTTGATTGAATGGATTTACTTTTAGTAAATAAGCGGACATTGCGCAGGCTTTCATAAAGAAATAGAACGCATATCCAAGGCTATATTCATCAAGTTTATCCATTTCCAAAATGACGTTTGGAACTTGACCCGATTTTTCATGAGCTTCAAGTGTACCAAGATAAGCTTGTTCATTGACATAACTAACTGTTTTTCCTGCTAAATAATTTAGACCATCAAGATCTAATTTATCGCTAGGAATTTTGACCTCGTTTTTCGCGTGTTTAATATGAACAATTGTTTCAAACAAACATTTCGAACCATCTTGAATGAATTGTCCAAGAGAATGTAGGTCAGTTGAGAATGTAGCGGATGTTGGGAATAAACCTTGTCCATCCTTACCTTCTGATTCTCCATAAAGTTGTTTGAACCATTCACCTAATTGAACAAGTTTTGGTTCATATGTAACAAATAATTCAACCGACTTTTGCTGGTGTTTTTGTTCATAGCGAATTACGGCATATTTGTAGGCTTCATTTTCAAATAATGAAGGTTTTGCTGTATCTTTTTGAGCATCCAAAGCACCTTTCATTAATTCATTGATATTTAGTCCAGCACAAGCAATCGGGAACAAGCCAACTGCAGTGAAAACGGAATATCTTCCACCAATATCTCCTGGTAGAACAAATGTAGGATAGCCTTCGTTTGTCGCCAGAGTTTTTAAGGCACCTTTTTCTTTATCTGTAGTGGCAAAGATAGCTTTTCTTGCACCTTCGACACCAAGTTTTTGTTCAAGAAGATTCTTCAGTAAGCGGAACGCAATTGATGTTTCAGTGGTGGTGCCACTTTTAGAAATAACGTTAACGGCAAACTTTTTATCTTTGATATAGTCTAAAACTTCGTAAGTATAGTCACTTGAAAATGTCTGACCAAAGAAAATAATCTCGAGTTTGTCTTTTGAGTGTAAACCACGAAGAGCCTCGATTGCTGCTCTAGCTCCTAAATAAGAACCGCCAATTCCGCAGACAACAAGAATGTCAAAGTTTTCGCGAACATACTTGGCATATTTCTTAATTGCTTCAAACTCAACCTTATCATAGGAAGATGGGTAATTTAGCCAACCCAAAAAATCATTTCCTGGACCACTTTTATCGTGAATGATTTGATGAACTTTTTTAACTTCATCTTCATATTTTTTGTAATCGACACCTTTTATAAGGTGTTTGTCATTAACTTTAATCATGGTTCATTTCCTCCTTGGCTAGTTTGATCCATTCTGGAAGTTTTTCTTTTAAAGCAGTGAAATCGATGTATTTCTCATCAATTGGATTGCGTTTAACCTGACTATTACGATATGTTTCTTTTTCTTCTTCAGTAATCTTCGACATGGAGACCTTTAAAAAACCATCTGTTTCAATATCAATAACTTTTACCTGATAGGTTTTTCCAATCTTTAAATATCTATAGATATTTCGAATAAAAGTATTCGCGATTTCCGAGATATGAAGCAAACCTAAAGATTCGTCCTCAAAAATCATAATCGCTCCAAATGGACGAATATTAATAATTGTTCCTTCGATAATATCGTTTACTTGGTAACTCATTTTTGATTTAAATATGCTTCGACTAAAGCAATGTCTTCCTTAGTTGTGACTTTTAGTGTTTGTTTGTCGCCATGGATAAAGCCAATTTCTCCAAATGGTCGATACATTGAGGCTTCATCCAATGCTTTTGGATCAAAATGGTTTTTAAACACATTCTGAATTACTTCAATATGAAATGCTTGTGGTGTTTGGACACGGAACAAATCGTGTCGGTCAATGTAATTATTCTTGGACAATGAATAAGTAGCATCTTCTTGAAGTAAAAATGGCACAACACATTTGCTCTTTTCTAACTCTTCAATGAGACGAGTGATCAAAGTGTCACGAACAAGTGGGCGGGCTCCGTCATGTATTAGAACTTTGCCTTTTTCAAAAGAGATTGAATTAAGTCCATTACGAACTGATTCTGCTCTTGTTTCGCCTCCATAAACCATCTTTTTAACCTTGTTAAATTTAAAATCATCAACAATCATATTAAGCTCTTTTTCGTCATCTGGGCGAATCACAAGAACGATTTCATCAACTAATGGATGCGTGTTAAAAGCCGAGATTGTATAACTGACTAATGGTTTTCCATTAACAGGAAAAAACTGTTTGGCTTGACCAAAACGAGTTGAATTTCCAGCTAAGACAATCACGACAGAAGTATTCATTATTTACGGCCGACTTCTTTTTTAAAAATTTTTTCTTCTTGGTCTCTAAGGACCGCATTTGTAGCAACGTTATCAATAACGGCTTTAACAATTGTGTCGAGATGAGAACCATCTTCATAATTAGCTAAGCAGGCATAATTGACACGTCCAGCTCTAAGAAGTGTACGAATCGTTTCCTTATTGCCTTTGGCAAAGATGGCGATGGATTTTCCTCCATTGTCTTTGACAAGTTGCATACATGGAACGTCAGTCATTCCATCACCCATATAAATCATATTGGCATATGGAACGCGGTGGTCAACACCTTTGGTGTTTACTTTAGAGTCGTCGGTTACATCAAGTGCGCCTTTGGAAATACGGAAGAAATATTGTGTTTTCTGTGTATAGTTCACAGCAAGTTTTGGCCACACTGGTTGTCCGCTCTTTTCATCAAAAAGGAATTCACATCCATATACTTCCTTGAAGTGTTTATAAATGGAACAGCCTTCAATAATTTCTTTTGTACCGCTACTAATTAAATAGTGTTCAATGATGACACCCTTACTTTTGCCATAGGCATTAATTCTTTTAAACCAGTTTTCTACTCCTGGGAAGTACTTAATTCCTGAACCCATTTTGTTAAGTGATTTTCTGGAAAGATCAACGCCTTTTTCTTTGGAGAGGGCAATCATCATATACATGTAAGAGAGGATTCGTTCGCATCCGGTCTTTTTCGAAAATTCTCCAGTGGCTCCCCAGAACTCATCGGGTGTCATTCCAAGAGCTGGAATAAAGCCATAGTTTTGCATATCTGTTGTCGACAATGTCTTATCAAAGTCGTACATAATGGCAACGATTGGTTTCTTCATATTTCTAACCTCATTTCCGAGCGCGCATAAAAACGCCTGTACATATTGTACCCTAATTGGCACAAAATGCCAATTTTCATACAATTCACGAGCACACAAGCAAACAAAAACACCGCGAATTAACCAAGAATTGCGGTGTTTTTAATAAAATTAATTAATATCTGGGAAACATTTATCGACTAATTCAGGGAAGTCAATAAATGGATTTCTATTGCCCTGTACATACTCACAAATGTAGTCGTTTCTTTGTTTTTCAAGAGTTGATGGTTGATCCATACGATTCCATTCTTTTAGTAAACGAATACATTCTGTTTCGCTGTAGTTCATAATGAGGTTAAATTGTAACCATTTTGAACCATCATTTCTATCAGGAGCGCAAACATAAGGAGTGTGTTGGTTAGTCACTTTTTCAACGGCTTGACTTAAGTCATATGTCGGGGTGAAGTCTTTTGAATAATAGACATCATAATTATCAAAGGAGTTGTAATGCATATAAATGTACATTAATGTTCGGGCAACATCACCTTTGAAGTAATCAGCAACTTCACAAGTTCTTTGAGAGTCGTTGTATTTTAGTGAATATGGCGCACCTGTATCAGAAATCTCTTTGTAGGTTTCGCCTCCTTGATAGGCATAATATTTGTAGTTTGAACGAGCGCTATTAACTTCATAAGTTGCAGGACGAAGTTGGAAAAGATCTGAACCTCCGCCCCAATAGTTTTCTTTCTCGCCTTGTTCTTTCTTGTCGTCCATGTGCCATTCTAATTCTTTGGATGAACGGTACCACATATTATTCGAGTTCGCACAACACCACATATGTTCACGAGTAACATTAGTTCCAACGTTGTATCCGGTATAGAAGCACTCGTACTGACCAGTAGTTTCTAAACGGTCTGTTTTCATGTAGTATCGCGCAATAGAAGAATAATGAAGATATGTTTTGTGTTGATCGATCAAGTAGTGATGGATGTTCTTTTGGAGTTCTTCGCCTTGTGTATCATTTAAATGATAATCGTCAACTGTATTTCCGTTAAAATCGACTTGGTTTTTATAATATTTTGAGTAGACGTTACCGCCTCCTCCGCCTCCGCCTCTTTTCTTGGATCCATTGCATCCAGTAAGGCAAAGGGCTAAAAGGGTGGCGAATAAAGCTGTTTGATAAACTTTCTTCATCTTTTTGTCCCCTTTAATTCAAATTACATCTTTTCCCAGAAGTGGCAAACAAATGCACCACCAAATTTTTCTTCATCAATGGCGCTGATGGTTTCGTATTCGCTACCTGAACATCCAAAGATACCCCATTGATGGTCTTCTCTTGTTGAATCAGTAACTTTCATAATAGAAGTGTTGATATTCCATGTTGGTTCAACAAATGATGTTTTTGTATAGGTAAATGTATAAACCGGATCGTCGACATCACGAATTGTGGTAATTGGTTTGGTTTTATCGTTGTTTTTATAGCCTTGGTAAATCTCTAAATATGAATCATCGTAGAGATTCTTTTCACCTCCGCCAATAACATGAATTGCATAATGTTCTTTATCATCGGCATAGACAACTTCTAATTTACAAGCGTTTGCAACATCGGTGGTTGTTCCAAGATAATAACGATAAGTTCCTTTATCATCCTTGTGTTGGTCTCCATTCATAAAACGTGGAGTGCCTTGATCAATGTGATAGAATCCGAGAAGGTATTCTTTTCCAGCTTTTGGAGCAGTTTTGCAACGACGGTATCCGTTATATTGGTCTGGGCCAAAGTCCAAACAAGGCGAACCATCGCCTCCGTCGTCTCCTCCTCCTCCGCCTTTGGATTTCTTGCCGCTATTGCAGCCAACCAAAAGCAACGCAACTAATGGAAGTACGATAAGTGATTTTTTCATAATAAAACTCCTTACGTAAATATTCTAAAATATTTTGGATAAAATTTAAACTACAAGAAATTGCCAGTTGTTTTCATTAATTAAAACAAAGAATAAATATTTGAGTTTTGTTCAAAAATCTCCAGCAATTCCTTGATATTTGGTTAAAAATAAAACAGCCCATTTGGACTGTTATTATTTGGTGCAGTGAATGAGAATCGAACTCACACAGGTCACCCTATACGCCCCTCAAACGTACGCGTCTACCAGTTCCGCCATCACTGCAGCGATAAATAATATATACTCAAATCTTGTTATAAACAAGTCTAAATATTAAATGTTAAAGACAATTGCCGCAAATCCAAAATAGATTAAAAGTGAAGTTACATCGACAATTGTTGTTAAGAGTGGTTGAGAAACAATTGCTGGATCTTTTTTAATTGCGGCAGCTCCCATTGGAAGAAGAACGGCAACCATTTTTGAAATAAAGACACCAATCGAAAGTGTCATCGCAACTAATCCAGAAACTTTAATTACGGATAAGAAGTAATCCGCTGTCCAGCAATTACCTTGCCAGATTGTTCCATTAGCAGAGGAGTTAGAAACGATACCAGTGTATTGTTCAATTGTGAACCATAGGCATGCGAAAACACCAACACATACAGCAATAATCGCTGCAGAAATCGCTTCTTTTCGAATAATCTTCCAGAATGCTTTTGGGGTAAATTCTTGTAAAGCAAGACCACGAATCATTAAGGCGATTGTTTGTCCGCCAGCATTACCGCCAGTATCCATTAAAACTGGAATAAATGCAGCCAAGATAGGAACTAAGGTAATTCTTTCTTCAAAGATGGAAAGAACCATCGAGGAGAATGTTCCTAAAATAAGAAGAACAACAATCCATGGAACACATTTCTTCGCCATTTTTAATGGAGAAGTCTCTAAATATGAATCCTCCAAAGGAGTCACTAATTGCATTTTGGAGATATCTTCTGTGGTTTCTTTTTCGATAACGTCCACGATATCGTCGATGGTGATAACACCAATTAGACGTCCATCGTTATTTAAAACAGCGATGGCGTTTAAGTCATAACGTTTCACTAAGTTTGCAACGTTTTCTTCGTCATCATTAACTTGAACTGTGACAAAGTCACGATTCATGATGTTTTCTAATTTTTCATCACCTTTCGCAAAGATTAAATCGTCTAAGTCTAACGTTCCAACTAAGTTACGTTGACGATCCATAATAAAGATGGTGTAAATTGTTTCTTTGTTTTGACCAGTTTTACGAATGTTGGCAATTGCTTCATCCGCTGTCATATCGCTTAACAAAGCAACAAACTCAGTGGTCATAATTGAGCCAGCGCTATCTTCTTTATAATTTAATAATCTATTAATGGTGGCACGTCTTTCCTTAGGAACGTTTTTCAAAACGCGTGTCACAACGTTTGCTGGTAATTCTTCAAGATCGTCGACTAGGTCGTCAGTAAATTGCGATTCTAGAATGTCAGCCAATTGGTCATCACTCATTAAACGGATAATTTCTTCTTTGACTTCACTTGGAAGTTCAGTGAAAAATTCCGCAGTATATTCGGACTTAACAGTTTTTAGGATAAAGATAATCTTTTTTGGATCTTCAATCTCAGCACAAGCTTCGGCAATATCAATACTTGGAACAACTTCAAAAATTTGGCGGATTTCAGCAATCTTTTTTCCGTCAATCAATTTCTCGATTTGTTCAGTTGAAATTAAACGATTCTCCATTTTCCTTTTTCCTAACCCAATTAGTTTACATTCTTTATAAAAAGAACGCAAAACAAATTATATTGTGCTATGATACTAACCGAGAAGGAAAGAAAAATGAAGAAAATTTTAGTTGAAACAAGTGCTCGTCACATTCATGTGACACAAGAAACTTTAGAAATTCTCTGTGGCAAAGGTGCCAAACTCGAAGTTAAAGCAATGCTTTCCCAACCAGGACAATTCGTCTCAACAACACGTTTAGATTTAATTGGTCCAAAGAAAAGCATTTCCGGAGTGTCCATCTTAGGCCCAGTGCGTAAAGAAAACCAAGTTGAAGTTAGTTTAACCGATGCACGCACTCTTGGAGTTAGTGCTCCAGTTAGAGAAAGTGGCGATATCAAGGGTTCCGCTCCAATCAAAATTGTTGGACCTTGTGGTGAAGTTGAATTATCAGAAGGTTTAATTGCTGCCAAACGTCACATTCATATGACACCAGCTGATGCTGAAGAATTTGGCGTGAAAAATGGTGAAATTGTTAAAGTCGCTACTGGTCGAGAAGGACGAAAAGTCATCTTTGATGACGTTGTAGTTCGAGTTCGTGACGATTTCAAACTCGCCATGCATATTGATACTGATGAATCAAACGCAGCAATATGCAGTGGCGAAATCTATGGTGAAATCATCAAATAGATTATTGAATTTCAGCTTTGAATAGTATAAAATACTAATCATCTTATCAAGAACTGTGTAATAAGGATGGAAGAACACAGTAGCAACTCTCGTTATGAGTAAGTGCTCTCCTGAGCAGTGGCCCACCCACTGAACGATAAGGTAAGGAAACACAAATGAAAATGTGACTTTCCATGGTGGGAAGTCACTTTTTATTTATCTTGGAGGTTAGACAAATGGCTTTACACAATTTATTCTCTAGTGAATCTGTTTCAGAAGGACACCCAGACAAAGTTTCTGATCAAATCGCTGATGCAATTTTAGATGATTGCTTATCTCATGATCCAAGCTCCCGTGTAGCTTGCGAAGTTTTTGTTACAACTGATTTCGTTTTAATCGGTGGTGAAATTACTTCTAAACATCATCCTGATTATAAGAGGATAGCACGCGAGGTCATTCGCGATATTGGATACACCAAAAAGGAATATGGTTTTTCGGCGGATCATGTTGAGATCGTTGTGAAGGTGCATGAACAATCACCGGATATTGCGATGGGAGTCGATAATGGTGGAGCCGGTGACCAGGGAATTATGTTTGGTTATGCAAGTGATGAATCAGAAGGTTTTATGCCTCTTCCGATTGTTATTGCTCACAAACTTGTTCGTGTCGCCACAAACCTCAGAAAAGAAGGTCAATTTAAGTGGGCTAGACCAGATATGAAATCACAGGTCACAGTCGACTACGAAAATAGAAAACAACCTAGAATTGCGGTGATTTTGATGTCAATTCAGCATGATCCTGACTATGACGAAAAGGCTTTTAAATCGTATATTGAGAACGAAATTATGAAACCAGTTGCGAAGTCATTTGGTCTCAATACAGACTTCAAAGTTTTGATTAATCCTACCGGTCAATTTATTATCGGTGGACCAGCCGGCGATACCGGTGTCACCGGAAGAAAAATTATTGTTGATACTTATGGTGGAGCAGGTCATCACGGTGGTGGCGCATTCTCTGGAAAAGACCCAACAAAAGTTGATCGAAGTGCGGCTTATATGGCTCGTTATATCGCCAAGAATTTGGTTGCTGCAGGGGTAGCAAAAAGATGTGAAATTCAATTAGGTTATGCTATTGGCTACGATAAGCCAGTGTCACTCTTTGTTGAAACCTTTGGTACATCAAAATACGGTCAAGACCAATTGATTGAAGTTGTTCAAAAAGTTTTCCCATTATCTCCAAAGGATATTATTAAGACTTTGTCTCTCCAACATCCGACATTTAAATATCACGAATTAACAAACTATGGACATTTTGGTCGCCCAGACCTAAATCTTCCATGGGAAAAGCTCGATAAAGTCGATGAAATCAAAGCTTTATTGAAGTAAAAGAAAAATAGTTGTGATTGCTCTATAAATAAATAGAGAAATCAAGTATAATAAAGTTAGAAATTAGCTTAACCGCAATTTGGAAAGGAGATTATTATGAAGTACCAAATTATTGGTAAGAACATTGAAGTTACCGAAGGTATTAAGCAAGCAGTTGAATCGAAATTAGCCCGTATGGACAAATATTTCGTTATCAACGAAGACGTCACATGCCGTGTTGTCGTTAGAAGCTACAAAGTCGGCGCAAAAGTGGAGGTGACCATCTTCACACCAAACATGGATTTCCGTGCCGAGGTGATGAATGCTGACTTATATGCTGGTGTTGACCTTGCAATTGATAAATTAGAAGGTCAAATGAGAAAACTTAAAACCAGAATGGATCGCAGCCGTGGTGGAAAGTTATCTCTTGGTAAAGCTCTCGCTCTTGAAGCAATTGAAGATCTTCCACCTGAAGAAGATGAGGAAGATACAGTTGTTCGTACAAAATCCAAATATCTTGATCCAATGACAGTTGAGGAAGCCATTGCCCGTATGGAAGCAATTGGCCATCCATTCTTCCTCTATCTTGATGAAGAAGATGACAAAATCTCCGTTGTTTATCAACGTGAAGATGGCGGTTATGGAATCTTCCAAGCGGAGAACGAACTTCGTTAAAAAATAAACAAACCAAGAAGAGGCCCAGCGCCTCTTTTTTATTTGGGTTTTGCATAAGTTATCCAAGAATTGCTGGATTTTTTACGTATTAATAGAATTCAATTGGTCGTCCTTTCAATTTTATTATTGAAAAATGACCCAAATTAAAATATCATTATTCGCGCTGGTTCTTGTGTCGGATTTGATTTACAAATTGCACATCAATGGCTATCTGTATTAGAAGCATTTGAGAAAGGAAAATTATTATGAATAATTACACTGCTGCAATCGCGAGCTTCATTCGTTACGACGTTGTTCTTTTTAATACTCTTGAGTATGCGACCAAAAAAGATAAATACGAAGTCGCCGCTTATAAAGCTCGTCAAGAAATCATTTCCAAAGAAATTGAACTCAACACACCACTTAAGAACTGTTTAGATAATTCCGGTGAAGCTGGAAAAAATCTTCTCGAAAAGATTAAAGAACTAATCCGTTTAGTTTACTCTCCAGAATCCACCATTGTGAAACTCGGTGCCGATGAAAGCGAACTTCGCGTTGATTCTAGCCAAGCTCTCACAATTTACGAAAACGTTCTTCCAATTCACGAAGAGCTCCGCAAAATTGTTGAAGCTCACGTTGTTGCTGCGAAAAAGAATAACGCCTTTGACGAACCATCCTTTGAAGATGTAATCGTTAAAGAAGAATATTTCTATCGTAGTCTCGTGAATATGTTAATGCTTGATACCTTTGACCACTTCTTCGCTGAATACAACAAAGCACGCCAAGAAGCAAAAGGCGCTATTACTCCTCAGAGTAATTTCATTCAAAATGACATTAACAAGATTGTGAATCTGTTCCAATTCTCACGTCAAAACGCTACTGCTCGTAACGCTGAGTACTATTCAATGGTTGACCCATTATTCGCACTCATCGAAATGACTGGTGGACGTCGCGATCTTCCAGAAGGCAAAAACTTCGGTCAAGTCTTCGTCGAAGTTAAAACCAAAGTGAGAGAAGTGACTCAAAAATTTGAATTAGCCTGGAAACCAGTCTATGACCAATTTATCGTTCACTTCCAAGAAGAAGTTAAAAAACTTCAGGAACAGGCTGGTGGTCAACAAGCCTAATCAAACTTTGTTTGATAGAAAGTAGGTATTTCAATGAAAGACAAATTTAGTAAAAAAGAATTAGTCGGTTATATCATTAGTGGTGTTATCGCCATGTTTGGTTTAGTCCTGATTGTGCTCGGCATTGTTGAACGCAATATGGATGTTGTTCCAAGCAAAAACTTCTTATATCAATCCGACTTAAGAGTCCAAACTGCCTTAGGCATTAAACTTTCCTTTTGGGAATGGGGACTAATTTTTATGGCGTTAGGCGTTGTCATCGCCGTCATTCTTCTTTGCGTTTTTGCCAAGAAAGCTGACCGCGAAGTCGATCGTAAACTTCGTCGTCAAGCCCGTGCTGCTAGCGCGATTGACGTTAATAGCGAAGTTAAAGCCGCTGTCCAAATCATTGAAGAACCTGCCGCTCCTGTTGAGCAAACTAAACCAGAAGAGAAATAATTTCTCAATTAAAATTAAAAGCCTTCGTTCATCGCGAAGGCTTTTTAATTACTTTGTAATTAATTACGTTTAACAATTTTTGTCGGAGTTTTGACAATGGAGTCAGCTGGATAAACACCACGAAGCATACTTAATGGATAAACAGAAGTGTTCTTTCCAATGATTGTTCCTGGATTTAAGACTGATCCACAGCCGATGTCGGCGTGTTCGCCAAGGAAAGCTCCAATTTTACGGAGTCCAGTTTCGTAATCCTTGTCTCCGTGGATAACAACGTTACTTCCACCAGATTTTAGGTTGGAAAGAATTGATCCAGCACCCATGTGTGCGTAGTCACCAAGAATGGAATCTCCGACGTAGTTATAATGTGGAACTTGGACGTGATCAAGAAGAATAGAATTCTTTAATTCTGATGAATTTCCAATCACACATTTTTCACCAATGATGACGTTTCCGCGAAGGAACGCTCCAGGGCGTAATTCGGTATTTGAACCGATAATTGCTGGTGATTCTATTGTTGCGGTCCTAGCAATTTTGACATTTTCGCCAACAAGAATTCCTGGTTCAATTTCGGTATATCCTGGAATTCCATTTTGAACGAGTTTTGCACAGATTTCTTTAATTTGAGGAAGGATTTGCCAAGGATATTGACTTTTTTCGAATACTTTCTTTAAAAAGGGAATATTGCATGTAAAAAGGTCCTTTGTTTCAACTAACTTATTCACAGACGTATCCTCTTTTCTTAATCACGTTATAAATTTGTTCAATATAAGAATTGCATTCTTCTAAACTATCAAGTTCAAGCATGATACGAACAACTGGTTCGGTGCCAGATTGACGTAAGATAGCTCGACCATTATCGCCGATTTCTTTATTTACTTTAGCAAAGGCAGCCTTCACTTCTTCGTCTTCAACAACAGCAGCTTTGTTTGTTACGCGAACGTTCTTTAAAACTTGAGGAAGTACTTTAACTGGCGCAACAAGTTTAGAAAGTGATTGTTTGCTATCAAGCATTGCTTCAACAATATTGATCGCCGTTAAGACGCCATCACCTGTGGTGGCGTATTTACGAATAATGATGTGACCAGATTGTTCACCACCTAAATAGTAACCAGATTTCATCATCTCTTCGTAAACGAAGCGGTCACCAACTTTGGTTTGAACATTCTTGATTCCGATGGCTTTTAAAGCCTTCGTTAAACCAGAGTTAGACATGATTGTTGTAACAACAGTGTCACCATTAAGTTTTTCTTCGGCTTTAAGCTTCTTGGCAAGAAGATAGATAATTTTATCTCCATCAACTTCATTCCCGTTTTCATCAATAGCAATACAACGATCAGCGTCACCATCAAAAGCAAAACCAACATCGAGGTGGTTTTCTTTACAATATTCTTTAAAATGCTCAACGTGAGTACTACCGGCGTTAAGGTTAACATTGAGTCCGTTTGGTTCATTGTTTACTATGTAAACATTTGCTCCTAAAGCATCAAAGACAGATTTAGCAATCATCCATGAAGCTCCGTTAGCGGTATCTAAACCGATCTTAAGTCCTTTAAAGGAATGAACAGCAATGGAAATTAAGTAAGCAATGTAACGATTTCTTCCGCTGGAATAGTCATTAATTGTTCCAATGTTTTCTCTTTCAGCAAGTGGTAGATCACTTCCAGTTACGCCAAGTTTTTCGAAGTTTCCATCAATGTATGCTTCGCATAAATAGGCAACAGAATCCTCGAGTTTTTCGCCTTTAGCGTTAATCACTTTAATACCATTATCGTAGAATGGGTTATGGGAAGCGGTAATCATCACGCCACAATCAAAACCATCTTTTCTTGTTATATAGGAAACGCTAGGTGTGGTGGTAACGTGTAATAAGCAAACGTCTGCACCAGAAGCAGCTAATCCGGCTGCAACCGCGTACTCTAGCATATAAGAAGAACGTCTAGTATCTTTACCAATCACGACACGTGGACGATAACCTGGTTTAACACCAGTGTATTCAGGATTGGAATAAAACCAACCTAGAAAACGACCAATTTTATACGCGTGATCAGCAGTTAAAACTTTGTTGACTTCTCCACGGAAACCATCCGTGCCGAAATATTTTGTTTTAATATCTTCTCCAATTGAGACTTTTAATTGTTGCCCACGGTGAATGGTTACGGAATCATGAAGAAGTTCATCAGTTGTAACTTTGAATAATTCACCAAGTTCAATAATTTTGTCTAAGGATGGAGTTGTTTCTCCACTTTCCCATTTGGAAACGCTTTGACGAGAAACATTCATCATCTTGGCTAGCTTCTCTTGGGAAATGTCGTTCATCGTTCTAAGATGGACAATTTTTTCTTGCAACGTCATATATAACCTCCCCGCACTTGTTAGTTGCGGTGCCACTAAATAATGCTATATATATAAAAGATTGTCAAACATTTTATGTAAAGAAGTATTTACAAGTTCAAAACTCATGTCTATAATAATGGACATTAAAACCGAAAGAAGGAAACAAAAATGATCGTAAAAGTTTTAAAGCAAGCTGACATTGATTCCCAAATGGCTGAGGAATTTATCAAAGTCATTAACTCCAAGAAACATCCAGTTCTTGGTTTAGCGACTGGAACTTCCCCATTGGGTGTCTATGCTAACCTTGTCAAAGCTAATAAAGAAGGATGCGTCTCTTTCAAGAACGTGACCACATTCAATCTTGATGAATATGTCGGACTCGAAGGAACACATAATCAATCCTATCGTTATTTTATGAACGAGAATCTCTTCAACCACATTGACATTGATAAATCAAAAACCAACGTCTTACTTGGCGTTGGAGACTATATCTCATTTATGAAAAAGTACGACAAGATGATTGAAGAAGCCGGCGGTATTGATATTCAAATTCTTGGTATTGGTTCAGATGGACATATTGCTTTTAATGAACCAGGCACACCATTTGATTCTTTAACTCATGAAACAGCTTTAACAGAACAAACAATTAAGGATAATTCCCGTTTGTTCAATGATATTTCCGAAGTTCCAACTCGTGCTGTCACAATGGGCCTTAAATCTATTATGAACGCGCGCAAGATTATCTTAGTTGCCACAGGAAAGAACAAAGCAAAAGCGGTTTATGGTTTAATCAAAGGTCCAATCACCGAAGAAATGCCATGTTCGATTCTTCAAAAACACCCTGATTGCACAATCTATGTTGATGAAGAAGCTTATTCTTTAGTGAAATAAATAAAAAATAATAAAATCTTAAAAAGGTACTAAATGTACATTTTTTCAATTTTTAAAATAAATTTTAAGTAATCAGTTAGTAAGTATTTCTTACATACTGTGCTATAAAGCAATCTTATCATAAATAGAATTTTAAATGCCTAAATAATGTGATAAGACAATCCATACCGCTAGAGCAATAAGAATTACACCAGCGATAATTGATGATATATCATATTTTCCTTTAAGTAGTTTTTCGAAGAATTTTCCCAGCAAAACACCAACAAGTGAAATAACAAATGTACAAATCATAATGATTACAACATGTAACCAAATTGTGGAATTAGTAGAGATTCCGGAATGGAAACTCACACCAACAGCAAGCGCGTCAATCGCGGTTGCAATCGACATAACGAATACTTCCTTAAAGGAATATAACTTCAAAACTTTTTCTTCTGGAGGTTTCTTAAGATTAATAATGCCTTCAATAAGCATTTTCCCGCCAATAATAACTAAGGCTGCAAAAGAAATCCACGTCACAATAAGCGCCATGATTTGTCCGGCTTTCTCTCCTCCAGCCGCACCAACAATCTGGGAAATTCCTTCAACCAGCCAATAACCTAAAAGTGGCATTAATGCTTGCATTAAGCCAAACATCAACGCGATTGTTAATCCCTTTTTCTTATCAATATTTGTATAAACAAGTGAATCAACAATTGAAACCGCAAAAGCATCCATACTTAATGCGATTCCAAACAAGACAACTTGAATTAAGATTTCAAAAGTCATAGCAATATTGTAGAACTAAAAAATTAATATTTACATATTATTTAATTAATTTCATAATTTTTATATTTGTTATATTGCATATATATGAAATATTTGCATATTTTCTTTGACATTGTTTATACCTTTATACTATAGTATGAGCGAAAGAGGTTCTAACTATGTTACTACGTGAAACTCGCAAAAATTGCAAATTAACCCAAGAAGAAGCCGCCAAACTTTGTGGTGTCTCTCTTCGTACTTATGTTAGTTATGAAAAGGATGAAACAAAGGCTGACCAACTCAAACTAGAACGAATGAAACAAGTCCTAGACGAAGCTATGGCTAAAGACACATCTATATTAAAAGACAAAATTCTTCTTATTACTGGAGGAACAGGCTCTTTTGGACATGCTGTTGTTGATCGTTTCTTAGACACCGACATTAAAGAAATTAGAATTTTGTCTCGCGACGAAAAGAAACAAGATGATATGCGCAAAGCCTATCATAACGATAAGCTTAAATTTTACATTGGTGATGTTCGTAACTTACCAAGCATTATTGATGCCTTCAAGGGTGTTGATTATGTCTTTAGTGCTGCAGCATTAAAACAAGTTCCTTCTTGCGAATTCTATCCAATGGAAGCTGTTCGCACAAATGTTATCGGGTCAGATAATGTTATTACTGCATGTGTGCAAAACCACGTCAAAAAGGCCATATTTTTATCAACTGATAAAGCAGCATACCCAATTAATGCGATGGGAATTTCCAAAGCTTTAATGGAAAAGAACGTTATCGCTCGCTCTCGTCAAATGCTTAAAGGCGACACAGTTTTATGCCTAACTCGTTATGGCAACGTTATGGCGTCACGTGGTTCCGTTATTCCTTTATTCTTAAATCAAATCAAAGAAGGAAAACCAATCACTATCACCAATCCAGAAATGACACGTTTTATGATGACACTTGATGATGCGGTGGATCTTGTCTTATATGCATTCGAACACGGCGAGCAAGGCGATTTGTTTGTTCAAAAAGCACCTGCTGCCACAATCGAAACGCTTGCAAAAGCGATTATCGAATTAACCGGCAGTAAAACTGGAGTTTCTTATATCGGAACCCGCCATGGTGAAAAACTTTATGAAACGCTTGTTACCCAAGAAGAAATGCTTAAATCTATTGACTGCGGAAACTTCTTTCGAGTTTGTGCAGACAACCGCGATTTAAACTATGACAAATACTTCTCAAAAGGTAATAAGAAACTTAATCTTGGCGAATCTTACACCTCACACAATACAGGTCGTTTAAATGTTGAACAAATGAAACAACTTCTTAAGAAGTTGGAATTGTTTGGAGGACCTGTTCGTCAACACGAATAAAGAAAAATGAAAGTACTTGTAACTGGATCAAAAGGATTTATTGGCTCGCACATGGTTGAGCATCTTAAAAGAGCAAACCATGAAGTTTTTGAATACGACCTTGGTGATACTGAATCTTCATTAATTAGTTTTATTCAAAGAGCTGATTTTATTATCCATTTAGCCGGAGTGAATCGTCCAATAACAAACGAAGAGTTTTATAATGGAAACACAAATCTGACGAAGAAGTTAATTGATCTAACTCAGCGTTATAATCCAGAAGCTCGAATTATTGCGAATAGTTCAATTCAAGCTGAACTGGATAATGATTATGGACGTAGTAAGAAGATGGCTGAGGATGCTTTACTTTGTTCTGGATTAGCAGTATACATTTATCGTTTCTACAATGTTTTTGGAAGAGGATGTAAGCCGAATTACAATTCCGCAACAGCGACATTTTGCTATAACATTGCGCACAATTTAGATGTGTTTGTCAGAGATCCAGAATACGTTGTTACTTATAATTATGTTGATGATATTTGCGAAGAATTTATCAATCTTGTTAATGGAACAATTAGAAGGGATTTGCAGGCGATTTTGTATGTAAAACCACAATATTCTTGTTCTTTAGGAAAACAAGTTCAATTGTTAAAATATTTTAAAATTTGTGTCGAATCAAATGAGCACTTACCATTAATTCACGATGAATTTGAACTCAAATTATTTGAATCCTTCTTATGGTATCTTTCGGACGAAGGAAGCTCATTTAATTTTGCGGCTGACCAACGTGGATTTTTTAAAGAGCTATATAAATCAAAAGAACACGGACAAATTTCCCTTAACATGGCTTATCCAGGAATCACAAAAGGTGGACACTATCACACTTATAAGAAAGAAATCTTCTATCCAGTGATTGGCCATTGTGTCATCCGTCAAAGAAATATTCATACATCTGAGATGATTGTTAATGATGTCAAAGATAATCAATCTCGAATCAATATCATTCCAAAATACACCCATGAAATTATTAATATTGGAACAGAAAATTCCTATACATTAATGTGGATCTCGGAAGTTTATAACCCTGAGACACATGATACATACCGCGCACCAGTTGATAAGGAGTAATTAATCATATGGAAAAGAAAATTAGAGTTGTCACTATTATTGGTACTCGCCCTGAAATCATTCGTCTTAGTGAAGTCATTAAAGCCTTAGATAAAGATGAAGAAATTGAACATCTTTTAGTTCATACAGGACAAAACTATGACTATGAACTTAACCAAGTCTTCTTTGAAGATTTAGATCTAAGAGCACCAGATTACTATCTTAACTGCGCTGGAAAAGATTTAGGCGAAACCATCGGTAACGCTATCTCTAAGTCATATGATTTGCTTAGAGAACTTCAACCAGATGCTGTTCTTATCTTAGGAGATACAAATAGTGCGTTATGCGCCATCAGCGCAAAACGCCTTAAACTACCAATCTTCCATATGGAAGCTGGTAACCGCTGCGGCGATTGGAACGTTCCAGAAACAATTAACCGTAAAATTGTTGATCATATTTCTGATATTAATCTTCCTTATACTAATCACGCCTACGCCAATTTAATGAAAGAAGGCATTGAACCAGAATATACGTTTGTCACTGGTTCTCCAATGCTGGAAGTCTTAAATGCTCAAAACGCCAAGATTGAAAAGAGTGATGTCTTATCTCGCTTAGGCTTAACTAAAGGAGAATACATTGTTGTCTCTTCTCATAGAGAAGAAAACATTGATATTGAAAAGAATTTCAATCAACTGATGCCCGCGATTAATGAAATTGCTGAGAAATACCAAGTTCCTGTTATCTTCTCTACTCACCCACGAACAAAGAAAAGATTAGAAGCCAATCACTTCACAATGCATCCACTTGTTCGTAACCTTAAACCATTAGGATTCTTAGATTACGTGAAACTCCAAGAGAATGCGAAATTCGTTCTCTCCGATAGTGGAACACTTACTGAAGAAAGTGCGATGAGACACTTCCCGGCTGTCTTAATCCGTACATCCACAGAAAGACCAGAAGGAGTGGAAGTAAACTCCATTGTTGTCTCTGGTATTACAAAAGAAGGAATTCTTAACGCTATTGAAAAAGAACTTAAACAATATCAAACTGCTGGTACTCCAGAAAACTATGATGTCATAGATGTCTCCAAAAGAGTTGTAAAGATCATCAAAGAAAAAATCGCTGTGGTGAACAAAGAAATTTGGAAAAAATAGCAAGCGCCTCCCATTTGGGAGGCTTTTTAATTAGAAAAAAATATTAGTCAAGACTAACTTTTTTCAATAAAATAGATATTCGCATTGTATATATAGCGAAAAGAGGTACATGAAAATGAAAAAACAAATCTTGTGTCTAGCTCTCCCACTTCTTCTTGGTGGTTTAGCCGGTTGCTCGAAGGGCACCAAAGTCGAAAACCTCGAAGAAAAGAAAGCCATTGTTAATGATGTTGCCGAAGGTGCAGCAAAAAATATTGGTAAAAGTGATTTAACCTTTAACCTCAATCTTAAAGTTGATGGAGAAGTTACCTTGCCAGAAGGAAAAGTTAAATTCGATTCCTTTGCTTTAGAAGCAGAAGGTGAATTTGATTTCCCAGAAACCTTAGAAAAAGGTAGCGATATTAAAAATATCAAAGCCCATTTAGGTTTAGAAACTGCTGGAAAAATTTCTGTTACCCAAGGTAGTGTAGAAACTAAAGCCGACTGTAACTGTAAATTCGGTGATTTCTATCTTGATGAAGGTATTATTTACGGTGATATCTACAAAAACGGATTCTCTGATTTCTTAAATAGTGCACTTAGTTTAGGTCAAGAACTCCCAGTGAAGTCCAAACTTGATTTTGGTTCATTAATTGATCCAGATAGCATCATTGATATGCAAAAAGACTTTGAATCTCCAGAAATTCCAGATGAACTCTTAAACCAAGTCGCCATCTATGTTGCTGGTGATAAGTTCACCTTCGAGCTTGATACTAAAGAAGCCACAGTCAAAGATGATGCTGGTGTAGAACATAGCATCAAAGACTTCTATGGTGTTGACGTTAACGCTTCTCTTGTCGTTGACAAGGAATTCCATTTAAAGGAAGCTGAAATCAAAGGAAACCTTGATGTCTCTAAACTTGATGAAAAGAAACAAGCTAGCGGAAATCTTGCGGTGAATCTCCAAGTCAAAGTGAACCGTAAAGATAACCCAAGCGTTCCAACTGTTTCAGATAAAGACGCTTACAAAGAATTCAAACTCTTTGGTAAATAATTTCTAAATTTTATCTAAAAAGATTGCCAGAGAATCTCTGCAATCTTTTTTTAGTAAAAAATTCAGTTCTTTTCTAATTGCCTTTTTGTGGCACTTTTGTGACAGTCAGTATTTTATTATTACATTAGTAATTAATCTTTATTCCGTTTTTACTTTAGTAAGAAACTAATAGATTAAACATTAAGAAAATAATTGAGAATTGCATGAATTAACCAGGAATTGCTGGTGAAAATGAAACAGATTGGAGGAGAAAACAATGGCCAAATTAACAAACAAAATTATGCCAATCTTGCTGAGTATCACTTTCTTAAGCGGATGTTCAGCAAAAACATCAAAGGTTAGTTTTTATAGTGAAAATGTTTTGTATACAACCCAAGATGTAAAGATTGGTGAATGTGCTGTTGAGCCAGAAAAACCAACCAAATTAGATCGGGAATTTCAATATTGGTGCACTGATCAAACTTTGAATACAAAGTACGATTTCTCAACCCCAGTAAATTCTGATATTTCTTTATACGCTAAATTCACATGGTCTGATGTTTTTAATGATTATAATGATAAATATCTACCATCAAATACTCCATTTACAACTGACAACCACTTTATTGAAGGAGATGAAGATGTGACAATCGTCATCAAGAGCGATGGAGTTGGTATGAATGTTTCTATTTCAAAAGAACAAGTCCGTTTCTCTGGCGCGTTCGAAGATTTAACTGTTGAACGCATCATTAACCAAAACGGTATCATTTCTTTTGAAACTAAAGGAAAAGTAAAACTTGGAACAGGCTATGTTATTTTAGCCCGTAGTACAAACGAAAAAGGTATTTACATCACTATTCCATTTGAAGTGAATGAAAAAGTTGTTCCAGTGGTCATGATGGATAAATCCAAACAATTGTTAAACATCAAAGATTCACTCATTTATTTCACTGTGAAAAGCGAAAATCAAAAGATCGCTAATCCAAATCAATTAACAGCAGATCAATATCTCGAAAAATTGCAAGACGCAGAACAACCAGAATCACAATATTTTACCATCACTCAAGATGAAAATTTCGCTCTTGAAATTCTTAAAGTACACGATGATTTCACTGGGGTTGATATGAAAGTTGACTACGTTGGAAACTTTAATGACGAAGCATTTGACTATGTCAAAAATAATCTCAAACTCCATGTTAGTGAACAAGTCTTTGAAGATGGAAAGCCATATGAATTTGGTTTTGACATCAACTCACCAGAAGTTAAATCAGAAATTCTTTTAACTCCAATGAAGGAGAACTCCTACTTAGGAAACTATAAAATCCACATCAACGGAGGTCGTTTCTCTAATGCTTTAAAAACAAACATTGTTCGTCTATTAGAAGATCCAGTCAACAAAAACCTCTTCTTTAGTATTCCTGAAGCTTCGGTCATTATTCGTACAATTAATTTCACAAACGACTTTGAGTTCCATGGAAAACTAGACATCATTACTGAAACTCAACTTGGAGATGTTTCAGTATCGTTAGATAAAATCACGATTAACGAAGAAGAAATCAATCCTGTTGTTAATCTTCTTAATGATGATGTCGTTAGTGTTGAACACTCTTTAGCCAAGGTTGAAATTGGTTATGATACTTCAACAACTGGAACAATCGAGCAAGATTTAGCTTCAAACTATGGTGGAGTTAAATCCTATATTCAAGACTTCACAACCAAAGATGAAGACACCTTCATTGATGACCTCATTACTATCGGAACATCAATCGGTAAATTTGCTTATGGTGTCTACTCTGGAGATTACGCCATGGCTGGCGATGCTGTTGGAAAAGTCTTTGGAATCGATGCTTTAAGAAACCCAGAATTATTAATGCTTGAAAGACTTCAAGGAGTCATGGATAAACTCCAAGAAATTGAAAACAAAATCCAACAACTTGGTGAACAAATCGAAGAATTAAAGAAACAACTTGAAGATCTTGGTAAGTCAGCATACCTAGAAACATTCTTACAAGCCCACTCTATTTGGAGTAGTTTTAAATCAGATTACTTTGCTCCAATGATTAGTGAAATTAGTAATTACACGACAGCATATTACCTTTATTACTATAATTTCGCTATGGATTCTCACCCAGAGATGCATAAAGAAGCATCAATCACAATTTATTACAATCAATCAGGAAAAGTGGTGTTTCCAGCTGATAACGGAATTTATTCTGTTGATGGTGAAATCATTGATAAATCCAAAACAAAAAAGTTTGTTTTCCCAGAACTTGAACATACTTTAGCTGGTATCCGTCACCATGATGGACACTCCTATCGAGAAATTGAAAACGACTTCATCGCGGATTTGGTCAGTTATCACGTCTATAGTGATGAGGAAATCGCTGAAATCCTAAAGACATTAACCTTTAACGCGATGAAATCCTATTTCAAAGATCAACAAACAATTGATAAGTTTGTGAATACATTTAAAAACTTCTGCTTTGCCTTAACCGCTGAAGATATTGTTTCTTCAATTTCTATTTCACCATTAGAGTGTTTCTATTTAATGTTAAGAACAATCTATAACTTTGGTTTTGAAATTGAACCTGATATGAACCTTGTCGCGATTAGATTAACGACAACTTTCTATGCCGCGAAAAAGATTTTTGACTTTGTCAGAATCATCAATCCTGGCGATATTGACATCAGTGTATATGAAGCATTATTCGCTGAAGTGAAAAACGAGTTAACAAGCGGCCGCTTCTATAAGAGCAATCAAGATGATGGTAGTGTCTATTGCTTCGCTT
>DGVS01000001.1 GCA_002395065.1 Caryophanales bacterium UBA4278 | reverse complement strand
GATGGTAGTGTCTATTGCTTCGCTTCTGATTGTTATGTTTATGCCGGAACTCACTCCTATGCCTACCACTTTGGCTATGGACCAGACTGGAAGGAACATGAATACGTTAAGAAAATTATTGTTGATGATTTACAAAACTATAATGCTGAAAAGTTAACTGAATTTACTAGCATTACTAAAGAAGATATTGAAGTCATGAAACTGAAAGTCTTGGTTTATAACATCATCAAAAATACGAAGTATAGTTTCAAAGGCTATTTATTTAAGATTGGTCTGATCCCAGAAGAACTATACGCTACAACTTGGGGTGTATTAACCAAGATTGATGGCACTGTTAGTGGTGATGATGTCTATGATTTAACTCTTCCAATCGAGACGATTTATCGAGTTAGTATTAAATATATCGGAGCTGAACCTCACATCTGGCTTGATGATGAGGATCTTGAACGATATGTTTATCTATCTGGTGCCGAATATTGTGAAGGCATTAAAGGAGAGTGGGTTGAATTCGATACCGATAAAACATATACAAACGTTGCCTGCTTCGCATCAATTAAACAAAGAGACGCCGAAGGACATTATAAAAGCAATTCACAATTCGCTTTCTTTGGTAGTGGAGCAAACATCTCTTGGAACTGGGATCACTACATCGCTAACATGGTCGCCTGGACAAATTATGTTAGTTTCTGTCCGGTTCCAACTAACCCATAAACCAAACTAAATATATAAAAATAAATAAGCATCCTGATGAACTTTATTTTAAAGTTAGTCAAGATGTCTTATTATTTAAATAACAACATCCATAAAGGAGACTTAATCATGGAAATTAGTATCAATCATGGCGCTGAGCTCGTCATTACTATTAAAGGTCGACTTGACACAGTCACTTCTCAGGAGTTTACCAGTGCTGTTGAAAAAGAAGAAATCAAAGAAGGAGTCGTTGTTATTGAAGCAAAAGATCTTGAATATATTTCTTCTGCCGGCTTACGTGCTCTTCTTGCTTTAAAGAAGTCTTTAGCTTCCTCAAATAAGGAACTAGAAATCCATCATTTAAACCCAGTTTGCCAAGAAGTCTTTAAGGTAACTGGATTTAATAACATTTTAACTGTTAAATAATTCTTTCATTTATGAAACGACGTATCCCAATTCTATTAAAAGTTATTCTCTTAGGCATTGTCGTGTCTATTTTAACTTCGGGCACAGCTCTTGTCGTTTCTCATTTCAACCAGAAAAAACAAGTTGAAAAGAACTATTTAGAGAACATTAACCACACCCTTGATGCGGTGGATGAAGTCTTTACGAATAAAGATAGTTCTTACACCGACACATATGTTGACGCTTTCGATTTTTCAAAACAATACATTAAGAAAATTTATGATGAGGATCCAGAGAAACGTCAACAAGGTGAAAACGAATCATTCAGTGAATACGCTAAATATTACGCTGAACTCTATCCATGGTTATATCCGCATGACCCGCATTTTGGTTTCTTAACTAAACCAGAAGCTGATCTAAAAGCAGCGTATTACACAATCACGAACTTACTCAATAATTTCCAGATGTCTAGCGACACGATCTCTGTGTTTGCTTACTATATTGATGAAAATAACCGCATGGTTTTCCTTGCTGATACAAGAATGGATGATAGCGAACGTAAAGAAAACGATTATTTCCATATTCCAGGAACGTATTACCAACTTAATGAAGGTGATATCTCAACAAGTGAAAAACATCCAATTCTTGTTTTAGATGGATACCAAACACGTTATACCGCTGTTTATTCGACTGATGAAACTGATCCAGAGCTCATCGCTTATGTTTCCATTCAATATAGTTTAGAAAAAGTTCATCAGGAAACACTGAACATTTTAAAAAATGAACTCTTGATTATTGGTTTATCTTCCCTAGTTTTAATCGCAATTTATACATTGTTCTCCTATCTTCTTTTTGTTCGTAACATTAATAAACTTTCTAAAGCCTCAAGCGATATTAGAGAACGCTTAGTAAACAAGAAGATGAAAGATGTCGTGGATATTCAAGTGAAATCTCACGACGAAATGAGAGATCTCGCTGATTCCTTTAATGAAATGGAAAGAGCCATTATCAACTATGTTGATATCATTCATCAAGAAGCAAAAGAGAAAGAACGTACAAACGCCGAACTAAATGTCGCCAGTAAAATTCAACTTGATTCCTTACCTAACCGCACTTTTGATGATTCCCAAGCGTCAATCCGCGCCTATATTAAACCAGCTAAAGAAGTTGGTGGAGACTTCTATGACTACTTCTATCTTGATGATCATCGTCTCGCATTAATCGTTGCTGATGTTTCTGGTAAAGGTATTCCAGCCTCACTATTTATGATGAAAGGCAAGGAACTCATTAAATCTGCTGTTCAATCATCTAAGAGTCTAGTTGACTCAATCTCCTCTGTGAATAAGATTCTTGCGAAAAACAATAACGAACTCTTATTCATTACTTCCTTTATTGGAGTGATCGATTTTAAGAAGAACAAGATTAACTATGTTAACGCCGGACATGAAAAGCCTTATCTTGTTTCGAATAACAAAGTTATTAAACTCGACGGAGTCTCTAACGTTGTTTTAGGTGTTGAAGAAAACCATGTCTACGTTGAAGAATCACACGAATTTAAAGAAGGTGATTACATCTTAATGTTCACCGATGGATTAAACGAATCAATCAATAAGAACAACGAAGAATTTGGTTATGCTCGTATTGAAGAAGCGCTCCAAGATTCCAGTGCGCTTCCACTTGATGAAGTCATCAACCGTATTAACACATCCTTCGAATCGTTTACTAATAGTAAAGAGCAATTCGATGATGTCACAATGCTATTAGTGAAGTCTTGCTCCGCTGAATTGAAACTTCACTATGAAGGTAGCGACTATAATATCATCACTGATGCGGTTGATCAGTTTAATGAAAAGTTCTCCTTCTTAAGTGAGAAAACCAAAGCATCAGTGGGAGTCATTTTAGATGAAATCTTAAATAACTACATTTCTTATGAAAAGAAAGATGGTTTAGAAATTAATATTGAATTCTCTTTACTCAAAGATGGATTACAACTTGTCTTATCTAATAACGGAAGTGACTTTAACCCATTTAAGAACCACAAAGAGAAATTTGTAGATAAGTTTGATCACGAAATTGAACCAGGTGGATTTGGCTTAACAATCGTCAAAGACTTATCTAAATCTTATTCTTACGAATATAAAAAAGGTCACCCAACAATCACGGTTGTGGTGGAATAGATAACTAAAAGACATCGACTCGGTCGATGTTTTTTTGTGCATTAAAAAAGGTCTCCTTTAGGAGACCCTATTAATTAAGACAAGATTAAGAATCTTGAACCACAACCTTAATTAAGCTCACGTCTTTAACTGGAAGAATCGTGAATTGGAAGTTACTTGGATCCACACTCACAGGTTGAGAGTTATAAGTCACGTTAATGATTTTACCTTCTAACCAATGCTCAGTATCGGCTGGAGCTAAAGTAAGATTAAGTGGTTGACCAACTTCGACTTTTTCGGTTGGTAAGTTATCAATCTTGTATCCTGAAGTGGATGTTGGGTCAAGCTCAAGCTTCACAAGTTGAGGCTTAGTTTGAACTAAGAATTCATAATTCTTGGCGTTAGCAGTGAAGGTGTAGCTAATTGATCCATCTGGATTAAGTGTGTATTCACTTTCATTTAAACGATGGTCATTAACTTCCACGGAGTGTAAATCAAGATTTTCATTTGGAGTAAATTTGATGGTGGTGGAACTCTTTCCATCAACTTCAAACTTCGTGAATTCTCCTTCGTCTGTAGCTTCTTTACCAACGATTTCTGCGCTAAATAAACCTTTATTAATTAGAATCGAAGAAGTATATGTTCCCTCTTCCTTAACAGTCGCAGTAAAGAGAGTTTTCTTATCGCTAGTAGCATCATAAACTGCTTTTTGTTCAACAGTTAAGGTGTAGAAAATTCCTTCATCTTCTCCTGGTTTTTCTTTTGGTTCAAGAAGAGAACCATTAAAGGAAAGAGAAGTTAGCTCGGCTAATGGATGATTTTCATCAGCTTCAAATAAGATGTATTGAATTCCGCCATCTTCAGCAGAAATCAGGTTTCCTTTTCCTTGAGCTTCTCCAGTAAGAGGAATAAGAGTCTTACCTTTCATATCTTCATCACCTTCTATGGCGGTAAAGGAAATATTAATTGTTTCCGCAAATGGAATATTGATGATGTATAGATCTTTTGTATCATCTTTTTCATAGATTGTTCCATTTACATCAACTTTAAGATTCATGTAACCTCTTTTTGGACGAAGTTGCATTTGCGCTTCCCCACCAAATAAGACGGTAGTGATACCTAATGATCCTAAAGGATCAGTTTCCATAAAGCGTTTAACGTATTGGTTACCAGTTTCAACATTAACTTTAATGTTTTTGCTAGCTTCTTTTGCGCCCCATTCTGCTGAAATAGTCGCCTTCGTTGTTTCGCTTTCTAATGGTGAGAAGGAGTAAACAACAATCTCATTCATTGGTAATCCGGAGTCAGGATCTGGGAAAAACTTCGTATCAACAAGTAGTTGTCCATTATAGCGAAGGTGTAATGTATCATAGAATTTTTTATGGTTTGCGCCCCATTCAATATAGAAACAGTAGTTTTGTAAAGTTTTGAATTTTGTTTCAACTGTTAATGGCGCTCTAGTCTTCCAAGCTTCAAAGTTTGGTCCACCTTGGAAGTGGAAGACTTTATCATCAGCATCTAATCCATTAAATTCAACTGGGACAGCATCTTCGACTGCATCTTGTGTTGTAACAACAATTTTGGTAATCTCAGCTCCAATTTCAGTTCCTCTAAACTTAATGTTGGATGTACCTTGGTTTCCTTTAGTTTTAGTTGTTGTCCAAACGCCATTAGCATAGGATTCAGTTGTTGGATCAAGTTCAATAGCACTTAAACCGTTCTTGTTATCAGCAAAGCTGATTTCGATTCGACGGATCCATACGCTTGGGACATTTTCTCCAAGGATACGGCAATCAAAATCAAAGATCCGGTTTTCATCGACATAGAACTTATTGTTCTTAAAGACATTGTTAAAACCAGCTGAGACAACATAACTTGCACAGGCTAGTTTCGTACCTTTCCTAAATAATTTGGTTTGATAGTTTTCTTCAGTTAAGCCTTCAAAAGTATAAACAACTTTGTTAGCTAATTCCTCGGTTGTCACTTTTAAGGTATAAGTCTTTGCTTCAACTGGGGTGAAGGAATAACTATTATTGTTACTGGCTGCAATAACGACATCATTCATTTTCACGACAGAAACTTTGTATTCTTCGTTAATTGGATTAATCGTAAAGTCAATCGCTTTATTGAGCTCATATTCGCCAGCTTTTAAAGTGGTGGTCATGTATTGGTTTGCTTCAATCGCGATTGTGGCTTTACTTGGATCGGTGCTTTCATTGTCACATCCGCAAAGAAACATTCCTAGCATCACCGGAAATAATAAAAGTTTATTTTTCTTCATTATTTTTTCCTCCTTTATATATTTATATTATACACCTATGTGCGCTTTAAAGCGCACAAATTAAAAAGTGCCCATTTGATGGACACTTTTATAAAGTTTGCTTATTAAATTAGAAAGCAGCGGCAAATGATGTTTCTGAACCAACGTAGGCCACGTTATTTTTGGAACCAACTTTCTTATTTAAGTTTTCACCTAAGTTAGAACTACCATAATCATTCATGACGCCGATGTTAGCATCAACGAATTTATCGCAATCACCGATGCTCTTGAAATAGAAAGCAAGGAAGAGATCTTTGTTTTCATCCGCACCTTTTTCGGCATATAAAGCGTTAGTGAACTGGGCAACATCATAGTTTAAACCGCTGATACGAGCCTTAGCTTCTTCGTATGAGTAAACTTCGACAGTGTATCCTTTGCCTGAAAGTTTGGATTTAGAACCTTCGGCAGAGTAGTTTGTAGGTGCGCAAGCACATAAGGCAAATGCGCCAGCCATGAGTAAAGTTGAAATAAGTCTTTTCATGATTAAGTTCTCCTTTTACATTTATATTTTAACATATAAATGATTCTATAGTTAGTTTCTTTTCACTTCTACATGTCTGTTCGATCAAAGAAGTCTAGACTATCAAGTGATTTAATTGCTCTAATTAAGTAATCAAAGTCAGTAATTGGCCAGCGGTATCCTAAGCGATACAAGGCTTTTACAGTAAAGGAAGGATCACCTTGGATACATTCGTGAGTGAGGTTATCACTACTGTTATAGTTAAGTAGTGTTGAAACAATCACACTCTTCTTTGGATTTATCATCGCTTCTTTTAATGCTTTCGCGAATTCTTCATCACTCACTTTATCCATGTGTAAGCCAGCTAAATCCATCGCATCAACAACATCGCCCATTTGGACAGTGTGACAGTTGAAGCTA
Source organism: Caryophanales bacterium UBA4278 (assembly GCA_002395065.1). Taxonomy (GTDB): domain Bacteria; phylum Bacillota_I; class Bacilli_A; order RFN20; family CAG-826; genus Fiminaster. The sequence continues at coordinate 119,784 of DGVS01000001.1, read as the reverse complement.
TGGAAGACGGTAAACTTCTCTGGAACCTGGGCTAACAAGAGAATTGTTTTCGCCGTTTCGTCGATTGGTGAGAAGTCAGTATATTGGTCTAAAGCTGAGATTGGGAACTTCTTTAAAGCATTATAGCCTTTTAGGCTACGCATAAAGTTATTCGTGACACTATTAATCTGGAATTCACCATCGCTTTGACGGCTCATTAAGTTACCAACACGGATGATCTTTACATCTAATCCATCTTTTTCATGGGCATCGAGTAAAGCTTCCTCAGCTTTGAACTTCGAATTAGCGTATTTATTTGATAAGTCTTGTCCAAAGTAGAGTTGGTTTTCCTTAATTAAGTAGTTCGATGGGAACTTATGATCGACGTTTTCTCCAGCAACGGAAACAGTGGAGACGTGTACAAATCTTGCTTTATGAGCTTTTGCAACTTCGATGAGATTAACAACACCTCCGACATTCACGCGCTCGATACTATCATCGTTAGCGAAGTGTTTAACAATTGCGGCAGCGTTAATAATCGTATCGAACTGATAACCTTTTAATTCTTCTAAAAGATTATTCGAAGTAATATCAGCGTTGACAACTTTGACGTATTTATCAAATTCTTCATCAAGTGGAGAATCAAAGTAATACATCAGTAATCCTTTCATTCTTTCAACTGGATTAATGTCTTTTCCGCGGACAAGGATAATCATCTCACGTTTTTGATCGAGAAGTTCTTTAAAGATATGGATGCCTAAGAATCCTGTTGCTCCAGCAAGTAAGACTTTACCTAAATCACGTTCCAGTTTAATCTCATCAACATACTGAACATCGTTATATTTCAGAGATTCTCTTTCGATATCCTTTTTAAAGGCTTTTTCTTCATTTTGACCAGGATTTGCTGGTGATTTATGACCTTGAATAAACTCGGCTAAGTCTCTTGGAGATGGATGAGCAAAGATATCTTGGTAGGTAATTTGATAGGAGTGGTTGAGAGCAAAGATAACAACTTTTGCCGCGGTTAATGAAGTTCCGCCAATATCAAAGAAGCTATCTAATGCGCTCACTTTTTCAACACCTAAGATTTCTTGATAAGCCTCAGCAAAAGCCTTCTCAACTTCGTTAGCCGGCTCAACAAACTCTTTCCCTTCTTCAGTGAATGTTGGCGCTGGTAAAGCACGTTTATTTACCTTTTGGTTTTGGTTTAATGGAATCGCATCAATCTGCATGATGCTGGCTGGCACCATGTAGGCTGGTTTATTTTCCTTAATATGTTTCTTTAATGCTTCAATATCAATCTTCTTTTCACTAGTGAAGTAGGCGGCTAAGAATTTACCTCCGGCTTCTAAATCGAAGGCCTGGACAGTCACGTCTTTAATTCCTGCAAAGGAACGAATCGCCATTTCGACTTCACTAAGTTCGATACGGAAACCACGGATCTTGACTTGTCCATCGTTTCGACCAATAAAGTCAATTGTCCCATCTTCTAGTCGACGGACAATATCACCGGTACGGTAAATTCTTTCGTATCCTTCATGATTAGAGAATGGATTTTTAATAAATGTTTGTTCGGTTTTTTCTTGGAGATTAAGATAACCTAAACCAACACCTAAACCAGAAATCCAGAGCTCACCTAGAGCACCATTAGGAACTTGTTTTCCAAATTTATCGACAACGTATAACTTGTAGTTATCAAGTGGTCGACCAATTGGAATACGGTGGTACATTTTATCCACTAAATAAGTGGTGGAGAAAATCGTACACTCGGTTGGTCCATAACCGTTATATAATTCATAACCTTTTGGTGGATCAAGTGGTGTGAGTTTTTCTCCACCAACAGAAAGGTATTTTAATGTGGATTCATAACCTTCTGCAGCAAACAATCGACCAACCTGAGTTGTCATAAATGAATGTGTAACATTGTTTTTTGTAAAGTAAGCAGCAAGTTGATCAAGATTCATTCTTAATTCATCTGGAACAACGCAAACCGCTGCGCCACTAGTTAATGCTGGATACATATCCATCATACAGGCGTCAAAACCAAATCCAGCGTATGCGGAAACAACGCTATCTGGAGTTAACTTGTAGAATCTTCGATACCATGAAACAAAGTTCACTAAGTTAAGATGTCTTAACATCACTCCTTTAGGAGTGCCAGTGGTACCAGATGTATAAAGAAGAATGAATAAACTATCTTTGTCTGGCCCCTCAAGTGAGACTTTCTTTTCGTGTAACGACTTGATTTCACTTACATCTAAGACTGGTAATTTACATCCTGGGATTTTACTAAGTAACTCTTTTTCCGCGATTAAGTATTTCGCGTTAGCATCCTGAATCATGAATAAGAGTCGGTCTTCTGGATAAGAACAATCAAGTGGTTGATATGCTGCACCAGTTTTTAATACGCCTAGCGCGGTAATTGGCATAAACGCGCTACGCGAAATAAGAATGGAGACCACATCACCTTTCTTGATTCCTTTCGAGGAAAGATAGTAGGCAATCTGGTTACTTAATTCATCAACTTCAGCGTAACTATATTTTTCATCTTTAAAGATGACAGCGGTGTTATTTGGATATTTCTTCGCTGCGTTACTAAATTCAGTGACGATATCATCTTGAACAATTTCAACTTCTGTTTCGTTATATTCATCAATCTTCTTTAGATCTTCCTTATCAAGTAGGGAGAGTGATGCTAAGTCTTCGTTTTTGATTAATGAGACAAAGACTTTCATCACGCTAGACATGAATGATTTTAAGGACCATTCTTCGTATTTATCGCCGTTATATTCAATATGGATACTAAATCCTTCATCGACGTCATTAACGGCGATTAATAATGCTGCTTTTGCTTCATTATTTGGAAGTAAAACAGCATTTTTAATTTCTTCATCGCCTAGTTTAAGGTTTTGAGAAATCTTTCCTTCGTAAACGAAGAGAATATCTGAACGCACACCAAAGTCATGGGCGATCTCCATAAAGCTAAAGAGGTCATGCGCCATACTTTGTTGAATTTGTTGTCCAACTGTGCGGACATAATCTAACGCTGTTTTGGACTTATATGGTTCAACCACAACTGGGAAGGTATGAACAAACATACCGACGTCATGGAGGACTCGACTATCACTTCGACCGTTATAAACGGTAGCGAACAATGCATCATCTCGATTGAGGTATTTTGCTAGCGCAAAACCAATCGAGGAGATCCATAAACTATTGATTGTGGTCTTGGTTTCGGAAATATATTTATCAACATCGGCTCGATTTAACTTAAATGTTAACTCAAATTCTTGTTTACCAATTCCAGTTTCGGAGTGGTCGTTAACTAAACATGAATCAGTGTCACGTCCATCAAGTAAATCGGTGTAGTATTTCTTAGCTTCCGTGTAAGTTTCACTTTCACGAAGTTTAGCTTCATCTAAAGCTAGTTCATATTCAGTGTAAGTTTCTTTCTTAAGTTTCTCGCCTTGATAGGCTTTATTTAAATCACTATAGAAAACATCAAGAGATTCTCCATCGAAAACGATGTGGTGGGCGTCGAAGAAGAACTTATTTCCTTTCTTACTTTCTAAGATATAGGCGCGATAAAGAGGTTCTTTAAGTAAATCAAATGGTTGAACGAGTTCTTCGACGCCTCCTTTAAGGCTTTCTAAATTTAGATGAGTGACTTTAATGTCTTCTTCATCGTTACGTCTTACCATAAAGTTATTATCTTTATCGATAATCTTAGCTTTTAAATATGGGTGAGCATTAATGGATGCTTTGAGAGCGGATTCAAACTTCTTTAAATCAGTTTTTTCAGGTAAATCAATCACGAATGGAAGGTTATAAATCGTGGTGTCTGGATGCGCCAACACCTCGGTTAAAATACCTTTTTGGTTCATCGTGAGAGGATAGAATTCTTGAAGTTTATAAGTGGCTTCTTCTTTTTTAGCACCTAAGAATGCAGCGATCTTTTGTATAGTTGGATATTTGACTAAATCATTGACGCGGATAGTTTTCTTCATGGATGTAGATAAAAGAGAAGCAAACTGCATTGCGCTAAGAGAAGTTAAACCAATATCACCAAAATCATCGGTGATTCCGAAGTCTTCGTAACCTAAGATTTTCACTAAAATCTCGTAGATCTTTTGTTCATCTTCGTTAGTTGGTTTAACTAAATCGGTTGATTTGTTTTCGACATCTGGAAGAGCTTTACGGTCAATCTTACCACCTGGAGTAAGTGGCATCTTATCTAACTGAATATAAATGTTTGGCACCATGTATTCGGTGAGACTACTTGCCATATGGGCTTTTAAGTCACTCTCTTCAATCTTTTTATCCGCAACAAAGTAGAGAACTAGTAACTTATTTTTAACAAGAGCGATGGATTGTTGGACACCTTGATAATTAGAAGCGACATTTTCAATTTCGCCGAGCTCAATTCTAAAGCCACGGAGTTTGACTTGGAAGTCAATACGACCGCAGTAATCGATTGTTCCTTCTTCGTTATATTTAGCGAGGTCACCAGTCTTATACATCTTGTTTCCTATAAGGAACTTACAAGGAATAAATCTTTCTTTGTTCAGTTCTTCGCGGTGGAAATAACCATCACTAAGTTGAGCACCAGCAAGACAGATTTCGCCAACCATACCTAAAGGTAAGAGGTTTCCGTTATAATCGCAGATAAAGGAATAAGTATTTTTAACTGCTTTACCGATTGGAACATCTTTATCACTACTTTGATCAACAAGTTGATATGATGATGAAACAGTAAATTCTGTTGGTCCATAGGCGTTATAAATTTTGACTTTAGTTTTTGCAACCTGGAGGAATTTTTCTCCACCAACAACCAAGTATTTTAATGGGACATCTGGATGAAGATTAATCATCGACATACCAATCTGGGTGGACATACAAGCACTTGTCACTTTGTGGTCAATGATGTATTGGTAGGCTAAATCAAGGTCTTTACGTACTTCTTCGTTAAGAATATGGACACACGCACCAACAACAAGTGGTGTGTATAAATCAATCACTGAAGCATCAAAAGAGAAACTTGGGTGTTCAGCAACGACACTATTTTCATTAATGTCAAAGTCGATCACGTTCCAAGCAAGGAAACTAACTAAAGCGTGTTGAGCAATCACAACACCTTTTGGTTTTCCAGTCGAACCGGAAGTATAAATCATGTAGGCAGGCGAATTAACTTTACAAAGGTTAATTGGAGAATCATCTTTTTCTTCAGCGATAATTTTTCTAATCGCATCTTCAGTTAAGGTGATTTTGGACATCGAATCCTCAATCATGTATTCAATACGATCTTCTGGATAAGCCGGATCAACTGGCACATAACCAGCGCCAGCTTTTTGTGCACCAATAAAACCAGCAAAGAATTCTTTGACACGGTTCACTTTTAAAGTGATGAATTCACCTTTCTTAACTTTGTGAGAAATTAAGTAGTGAGCGACTTTGTTCGATGCTTGATCAAGTTCAGAGTAGGTGTATGAACCTGTTGAATCAAAAACAACTTTTTTGTTTGGCTGTTTTTTGACTTGCTCTAAGAAAAGATCAATAAATGTCTTTGTTTTGTCATAAGACAAATCTCCGCCATAAGAGACCTTGATAATTTCTTCTATTTCTTTTTTATTAACTAAGGAAATATCTTTTAAATCCTTTGTTGATAAGAAAGCTTTTAAGACTCTTTCGTAGCGTTTAGCGAAGTTTTTAATCCATTCTTCGCTATATAAATTAGATTGATATTGAACATTAAAAACAAGTTTATTGTTCTTATTAAATAGCTGAACAGCGAGTTTTTCTCCAGTCGCGTTAAATGGAAGATCAATTCTTTCAACGTGGAGTCTCTTTAATTCGTCGATTTCAAATAAATCACCTTGATAACCGAATAAAACCTCACTGGTATAGCCAGAGTTAGAAACAAGTTCAGCAAACGAATAAACATCGTTGAGCATACTTCCAAGAAGCAGATTTTGAACGTTATTAACATAGTCAACGACACTTAAGGAAGCATCGTTTTGGCATAAAACAGGAAGAGTTTTAACAAACATGGAGACAGTGTTTTCATATTTGTTACCATGACGTCCATTGTAAATCGTAGCAAACGCCGCCTTTCGATTCATTGTATAAAGAGATAAAAGTGTACCGAATGCAGCAGTGGTAAATGATGCAACGTTACACTTGTTTTTCTCACAGAATGATTCAATATCTTTGACACTCATGTCAAAAGACATTTCAAAATCACCAAATTTGACTTCGTTATCTTTTTTGTCGCCTTGTGGTAAAGAGACTTCTTCAACATCAGCAAATTTTTCTAAATACCATTTTTTGGCATCTTCATATTTTTTGCCGCTTCTCTTTTTCGCTTCTTCTAAAGAAGCTTCAAAAGCGTCATGTTTTTCTTCTATAACATCTTTTCCTTCGTAGAATTGAACTAATTCAGACATCAAGATTTTTAAAGAATATCCATCAAAAACGATGTGGTGAATATCGAAGAATAAATATAACGATTTTTCCGTTTTGAATAACTTGACTCTAAATAATCTTTCTTTTGAAAGGTTAAATGGTTGAACAAGTTTTTCTTTGATTTTTGAAAAATCTTTTTCAGTAACGTTTTCTACTTCACAAATAGGTAATTTAGCGATGAGTTCGCTATAACTCATTTGTGGTAATCCGTCTTTATTCAGACTGATGGAAGAGAATAAACCACGATGGTTTTTAAAAGCTTTTGTAACAGCTTCACATAATTTCTTTTCATCAGTGTCTAAACCAAATCGGAGAAGAACCGGGTTATTGTAACTACATCCTTCTTCTTGATTTTGACATGCTAAATAAATCGCTAGTTGTGCTTGGTTTAATGGCACAGCATCATTGATTAAAGTAGTTTTCTTACTTTCATTCATAACGCCACCTCTTTATAAATATAAATATTTATCGATAAGTACATTTTACAATAATTTTTAATTTATGAATAACTAATTTGTTATATAATTGGAAATAAGTTATGAGTCAAAAGAAAAATAGCTTTGGAAGTGGCATAGGTTTTATTCTAGCAACAGCAGGTGGTTCTGTTGGATTAGGCAATTTATGGTCTTTTCCATATAAGACTAGCCAAAACGGTGGCGCCGCCTTCGTTTTTGTCTACATTTTAAGTGTTATTGTCCTAGGTTTAGCTTTATCCATTGGTGAAATGTACATTGGCAAAAGAGCGAAAGCCAATAACGTGACTTCGTTTAAAAAAATCCATCCAAACCTTGGTTGGGTTGGTTTAGTCATGATTGTCGGTGCCCTACTAATCTCGTTTTATTACACCGTTATCGGTGGATTTACGATTAAATACACAGTTTATTCTTTCTCATCGACTCCGATTGATCTGAAAGGTTTTTCTGGAAACATCTGGGAAGTCATTTTATATTCCGGAATTTTCCTCGCTTTAGCGATTGTTGTTATCTCTTTTGGAGTGAAAAAAGGAATTGAAAATGCCAGTAAAATTTTAATGCCAACACTGATTGTTATCTTAATCGGCATTGTCATTTATTGCCTATGTTTAGGAAGCGGTGTAAAAGAAGGATTAAATTTCTACCTTAATCCAGATTTTAAAGCTTTAGGAGCAAAAGGAATCCTCGGTGCAATGGCACAAGCATTCTTCTCCATGTCGGTTGGTTGCGGTGCTCTTTTAGCCTATGGTTCATACACTGGAAAAGAAATCAAAATTGGTAAATGTGCGGTCTGGGTAGCCATCTTTGATACTGGTGTTGCTTTACTTGCTGGATTAGCGATTTTCCCAGCAATTTACCACTATAAAGCAACAACAGGCATTTCTTTAGATGACAATGGAATGGTCTTACTCTTCTCATCAATGCCAGTGATTTTTAATACTTTAGGTACAGCGGGAATGATAGTTTCCTTCCTCTTCTTTGGAATGGTTGCCATCGCCGCGATTACTAGTTTAATTTCTCTAATTGAGGTTGCAGCCCAATATCTTATTCAAAGATTTAATATTAAAAGAAAGAAAGCATGTATTTTCATTGCTTTATTTGTTTTTGTTGTTTCCATTCCAATAGGAATCTCTCTTGGATTTGCTTTAAACGACAAGAGTGTTTTAACAATCGGAAGTCTGAACCTACTAGAAATTCTTGATCAAATTGTCACCTCTTGTGTGATTCCGATTGCAGCGTTATTTATTTCTTTAAGTATTGGTTGGTTTATGTTCCCAACGAAGAACAAAAAGGAATTATTTGATTTCCGTTATTTAAGTAAAAAACTCCAAGAAGAAGGACTTTTGCTGGGGAAATTTAATTATGTTTTCGCATTTTTAATTAAATATATAGCTCCACTTTTTATTCTTGGAATTGATGTTCTTGGTTTAATTGACCGAGTGTTCCCGAATTCAAGTTTTGAACCTAGCGGATTAATTGTTGAGTTAATTGGCATTGGATTAATTGGTTTATTAATTGGAGTTTATTTCCTTTTCTTAAAAAATAAAAATACCGGTGATAATACGGCTGAAGAGGCTGAATAAAAATAAAAAGATACTTGAGTGTCTTATTAATAATACCCTTAATTGCCAGTACACACAAAGGTTCAAAACACCGATTGTCAGGATACATATCGGCAAGATAACTTTTGATTTTTCTTACAGCTTTTGCTTTATAAATTGCCGATAGATGATATAATAATGTCATGAAGTATTTAACAAGTACAGAGATTAGCAAGATATGGGGAGTTTCTGGAAGAAGCGTGCGAAACTATTGTGCTTCCGGAAGAGTTGTTGGCGCATATTTAAAAGGGAAAGCATGGATGATTCCTGAAAATGTAACAAAACCAAAAAGGCAGAATAGACATTCAAGCAAAATGCCATCATTATTAGATGTTCTCTTAAGAGAAAAAGAACATTCAGTGAAAGGCGGAATATATCACAAACTCCAAATTGAATTAACATATAATTCAAATCATATTGAGGGTAGCAAACTAACCCATGATGAAACTAGATATATTTATGAAACTAAGACAATTGGTTTAGAAAATAAAAGCGTTAAAATCGATGATATTATCGAAACCGTTAACCATTTTAGATGCGTGGATTTATCTATCGAATCGGCAAAAAGGAGATTGTCTGAATCGTTTATTAAACAATTACATTTAGTTTTAAAAACCGGAACGAGCGATTCAAGAGAATCGTGGTTTAAAGTTGGTGATTATAAGTTATTAGCGAATGAAGTTGGGGGTATGGAAACAACAGACCCAAAACAAGTAAAGACTGAAATGAAGAAATTAGTAGATGATTATAATCAAAAGGATTTTCATTCATTTGAAGAGATAGTTGAATTTCATGTTAACTTTGAAAGAATCCATCCATTTCAAGATGGTAATGGTAGAGTTGGACGCTTAATTGCATTTAAAGAATGCCTTAAAAACAATATTGTTCCATTTATCATTTTAGATAGTAAAAAGGAATTCTATTACCGAGGTCTTAAAAACTGGAACCAAGAACGTGGTTGGCTTATCGATACGTGCTTAGATGGCCAAGACACTGTTAAAACATATTTAGATTACTTCGGTATTCAATATAAATAAAAACACGCACTTTTTTGTAAGTGTATCAATCAATCGTGGCGCAAACAATGCAGTCAATCCCAACCCCAAAATTTACATCGGTGCTGGGGGTAAGAATTAAAACCACTTTAAGTATATAGCAATAATAAACATATAACGCAAACGATGATTACTGATAATAAAAAAAGTAGGATATTAACCTACTTATAGTGGAAAACTCTCAATAAATTATAATAAATTGTAACCTGCTCCAGCAATAGCAAAAATTTTTTGTATTGTTGTTGCATCATTTGCAACAGTATACAGGCAATACATTTCTTCTGCCGTGTAATTCTCTGCCATTTCTTTGTTGATTGAAGCAGTTGATTTTATGGTATCTTTAACAAACTGATAGTTTTGGGAACTAGGACAAATTTTTATTTCAAATGACTTAACTTTATCGTTTTGCAATGTTGTTGTCCCAACAAAACGAACTGTATCGCCATAATACCCATTATCTATAGTTTCAACATATTTTAAATCAATTGACTTAATAGGATCTCTACCATCAACGTCCAAAAAATATGCACTTACTAAATTTTCATACTTTTGCTCAAGTGCTTTTTCCATTTTGTTTGGAGATAAAGCATCCAAATTCCACGCTTTGCCGTCAAGTATTGCGTAACTAAATGTAACATCTTCTGCGCTTACAACATCGTGAACTGAAGAAAGTTGCTCCTTACTATAATTTTGTTGCAAGTCATTTGTTTCAATATAATCTACATCGTTTAATGCAGAAAGTGTTTCATATTGATTATCGGTAAGTGGCATTGCAAGTGTTGTTGGTTTAACCTCATCACCATCTACAAAAGTTACATAACCTGTTGCCTCTAAAGATTTGCCATGGGTTGCATCATCTTTAATCGTGAAATATTTTGCATCAACATCAGAAACGATATTTTCTTCAAGTCTTTCATTTATTTTATCTTGATATGACTTTTCAATTTTAGTTTCAAAACCAATTTTCTCTATAGTGTCATCAATCACTTCTCCACCCGAAATTGATGTGGTTATGCTTGACTTTCCATCATTTTTGCTTGTACTTGAGGCAGTGGTTGTGTTTGTTCTGGATGATGTACCAATATTAGAAGTTGGATTAACTAGCACAACTTCTGAACTTAGATTTTTCCCATCTTTGCTTGTATCTCCACAAGATGCTAATGTCAACGTTCCACTAACTAATAACATTGAAAGGAAAACTTTAATTCCAGTTTTAAATTCCATAAAAATAACTCTTAATATAAAGCATTTGATCAAATATAGGATGATGTATCAACTAAAATAATGATGTTTCATCGCATATTTTTTATTTTTTGCTTAAGATACTTATAGAGAACAATGTGTTGAAAGTCAAGTTAGAGTTTGCAAAGAATATGCTGAAGCAAATGATTTATTTATTGTCAAAAAATATATTGACAGGGCTATGACAGAAAAAACAATAATCGTCCTTCAATTCAACAAATGCTCACTATCAAACCACTAACGAACATATATTTTATGACTTTTTATGTTTATTTAATGATATTAATGAAAGCAACACACTTGCAAAACAAAGATTGATTGATTTGTTTGTTAATCGTGTTGTTTTGCTTGATAATGGCGCAATGACATTTTATTTCAATTTTAGTGGAGACAAGGGCAAAAAATTTAACATCAAAGACCAGCCAGACTGTGATAAAGAAATTGGATTTATTGAACAAAAAAGAAAAATCCAAACCAAAAGGGTTCGGATCATTCTCACTTGGCGGAGGATTAGGGATTTGAACCCTAGCGCACCTTTCAGCACCTACGAGCTTTCCAAGCCCGCCCCTTCAGCCTCTTGGGTAATCCTCCGTTGCGGAGTAATTATACATTACTTTTATTAAAATGTATAATATATTTACTTTATGTTAGAAAAGACGATTTCTTCTTTAGAAGCACACCAAAGAGTAGATAAGTACTTAAGAAAATATTTATCGCAAGCACCTTTGTCTTTTATTTATAAGCTGTTTCGTAAAAAAGACGTCAAAATCAACGGTCATTGGGTCAAAGAAAGTTATATCTTAAATGAACGTGATGAACTTCGTGTTTATGTAACCGATGATCAACTAAAAGAGTTTAATCAACCTAAAAAGGTTAAGAAGGTTTCCTTGAACCATCCTATCGTGTATGAAGATGACAATATTTTAATCATTAACAAACCACGCGGATTGCTTGTTCATGGGAATAAAGATGAACAACGCGTAACGCTTGCTAATGAAGTTTTAAATTATCTTTATTATAAAGGTGAATATGACCCAAACGAAAACCAAGGCTTTAGACCTGCTCCAGCACATAGATTAGACCGTAATACTAGCGGTCTGGTCTTATTTGCTAAAAATTTAGTTAGTCTTCAAGAATTAGAAGATTTATTCAAAGATAAAGAAGAAATCGATAAAATCTATCTTGCTTTAGTAAAAGGTCATCTTGAAGAGGCAATGATGATTGACGCCCCTTTACTTAAAGATGAAAAATCAGGATTAGTCAAAATTTCAAAACTGGGAAAATCAGCCTTAACTAGAGTTGAACCATTCAAGTTTTATAATGATCTTTCGTTAGTAAAAGTCCAAATCTTTACTGGTCGAACCCATCAAATCAGAGTTCATCTCTCCTGCAAAGGATATCCGGTTGTCGGAGATGGAAAATATGGTGATTTTGCCTTAAACAAGGAATTCAAGGACATCTATAAATTTGATAACCAATTCCTTCATGCTTATCAAATTCACTTTAAGAAAATTAGTGGTCATCTCTCTTACTTAACGAACAAAACATTTGTTGCTCCGCTTCCAAAAAAAGAAGAGGAAATACTGGATAAATTAAGAAAATAAAATCACACGAGATTTGCGTGTGATCATTACTAATTAACCGAGATTTGCTGGTTATTTTAAAATATTTTTCAATGTGTGGTAAATGCCATTATGGTCATTATCTTTGATAGAAATTGTGGTGGCATTTTTATGGATTCCGCCCTTGGCATTTTTCATCGCAACCGAGATAGCCGCATATTCAAACATTTCGATATCGTTAGTTGAATCGCCAAAGGCAATTGTTCTTTCTTTTGGAACGCCATAATACTCACCAATCGCTTTTAGAGCAGATGCTTTTGATGTTGTTTTGTAGTGGAGTTCAAAATAAGGTGAACCAGTCCAAAATCTCGCAGCGATTTCTGGATATTTTTCTAAAACTTTTTCAATCTCTTTTGTTTCGCGATATTCAAATGGTGTTTGAACAATGCAAGTCATTGGATCTTTGTTTAAAGTTTCCTTGAGTTCACCATAATGGATTGTCATATTTTTATACCAGAAAAACTTATCCAAATAAGAATCTGGTTTGTCGACCCAAATTTCATCATCGGTTTCACACATCACGTTATAAACATGTGGGCGGATTGCTTCAATTACCTCAATAATTGTTTTTCTTGGGAACTCAAAAGCGACTGGTTTAAAGTTTTTATCAAACGGAGAAAAATAGTAGGCTCCATTATAACATATCATTGGTGTATCAATTTTTAATTGATAGTAATATTTGTAAAGAGCTCTTGATGGACGGCCTGAAGCTAAAATTATCTTGTGTCCTTGTTTAGCAAGCTTACGTAAATAATGTTTTGTTTTAAAAGATATGGATTTACGCTCGTTAAGTAGCGTTCCATCCATATCAAAAGCAATTAAATATGGTTGATTTGTTTTGACCATTATTTATTGTAAAGTCCAACAGCTTTTTGAACTCTCTTTAATGTTGCTTCTGCAACAACAGAAGCGCGTTTTGCGCCATCTTTTAAAACATCATCGACTAAGCCAGATTTAACAATTTCTTCGTATCTAGCTTTGTAAGGTTCCATTTCTGCACACACAGCATCAGCAACCGCACGTTTGAATTCACCATAACCTTTGCCTTTGAATTCTTTTTCGATTTGTTCGAATGACTTACCAGTTAAGGCGGACATAATTGTCATTAAGTTAGAAATACCTGGTTGTTTTTCAACATCGTAATGGACACGTGCTTCCATATCTGTGACGGCAGACATGATTTTCTTTCTCATCACTTCTAGCGAATCATTTAAATAAATGTCGCCTTTTGGATCAGATTTAGACATTTTTTTGGTTGGATCAGATAATGACATGATTCTGCTTCCGACTTTTACTAACTCGCCCTTTGGCATGACGAGTGTTTCACCATAACGATTGTTAAAGCGGTGGACTAAGTCACGAGCTAATTCAATATGTTGAAGTTGATCTTCACCAACCGGAATGCGTTTTGCATCATAAATAACAATGTCAGCAGCCATCAAAACTGGATAAGCAAATAAGCCTAAGCCTATGGCTTCATCTTTCATTTTTGCCGATTTATCTTTGAACTGAGTCATACGGGAAAGCTCTCCCATGTAGAGATAGTTTTGAAGGATAATTGCTAATTCACTATGTGCTGGAACGTCACTTTGGAGGAAGATGGTTGTTTTCTTTGGGTCGAGTCCAGCTGCTAAATAGTATGCAGCTAAGTCACGAGAATTATTTCTTAAAAACTCTGGATCAATTGGCAATGTTAAAGCGTGGAGGTCAGCAATAAAGAGATAAGCTTCCCCTTCTTGTTGAACCTTTGCAAAATTCTTAATTGCGCCAATATAATTGCCTAATGTTAATTGGCCGGTTGGTTTAATACCACTGAGAATACGATCCATAGTTTTCTCCTCCAAATAATGTGTAGATTATACTAACACTAATGTGTATTGTCAATTTTATATAATTGACTTTTAAGCATTAAAATATACAATAAATAGCATGATTAAGGTCTATGTTTCTCCAACTTGTAGTTCTTGCCGAAAAGTGAAGCAGTGGTTTAATGAACAACACATTCCTTTTGAAGAAAAGAACATTTTTAAGTCGGAGATCAATGATGCTGATCTAAAAGAAATTCTAGAAAAGAGCGAAAACGGAACCGAAGACATTATTGCGAAGAAGAGCAAAATCATGAAGGAACAGAATGTTGATTTAGACAACATGACGATTTCCCAAATGATTGCTTTCGTAAGAGAAAACCCATCCGTTTTACGCCGACCAATTGTTGTCGATGACCGTCATATTCAAGTTGGTTATGATGCAGATGAAATGACAACATTTATTCCTCGAGCTAAAAAATTCATCGAAATCAACTGTTCCGATGATGTTTGTGAAACTTTAAAGAAGTCAAATTAATTATTTGACCAAGTTAATAACACGTTCTAGTTTAGTGGACGTGTTTTTTTGATATTTGATTCCGAACTTTTCAAGATATTCTTTAAGCAACTTTTCGGCATTTTTCATTGAGGAAGATTCACACTCAATTTCGTACTCTTCCTGATCAAAATAAGTGAAGTGATCAATGGCGATTTCTCCATCTTCAATTTCAAGTGTTAAACGTTGGTTATGGAGAGTGCCAAAAATTGAAAAATCACCAGCAATTTTTGGATAATTTATATGCAAATACCGATTTATTTCGCCACTTGGAAACTCGTTATTGAAGAGGAAATTTTCGAATTCTTTTGGGCTTAGTTTTTGGTTAATTTCTAATCGTCCTTCATCACTTGGAACCTTCATTGTAAGCTCGAGTAAATCCTTCTCTTTTCTTATGCGTAATCCCAGAGATTCTTTACTTAATTCGAATGAAGGAGAATCGATATAAAAATTTGTTTGATATTGAAAACGAGGATGAGAAAAAGAAGCGATGATTTTCTCGTATTCTTCTTTTGTTAATTTTCCTTTAGCTTCAATTTCAATGTTCTTACTCATTTTTATCTTAAATATGATAACATTATTCACATGGAAAACTTAATAATTTACGGTGACGCATCAAAAAATTCATTTAATGAATGGCTTGGAAGCTATGGACTTTATATTGCCATTGGTTTAGCTGGAGTAGTTTTTCTAACTGTCTTAGGCCTGTTCTTATACACATATTTTAAAGGTAAAAAACAAGGACCAATCATTAAAGCTCCGGAAAGAAAAGTTATCCAAAACGAAGAAGCTTTAAAAGCTCTTGGTGGAGCTGAAAATATTCTTGACCATTCTTTGAATGGTTCAAGAGTCATTCTTGTTTTAAACAATTATGACCTTGTTGATGACAAAGCTTTAAAAGAAATGGGAGTATCTTCCATTGTTAAAATGACAAATAAAATCACCCTTGTTGTAAAGGGTGATGCTTCAAGCTTTTATAAAAGCTTATTCTAATTATTATTAAAGACGTGCGCTTTAATGTCTTCAACAGGAAGACCAATCACGTTATCAAAACTTCCTTCAATGTGACTGACAAGATCAAATTCTTGGTCTTGAATGCCATAGGCACCAGCCTTATCCATCGGGGATCCGCTAGCGATATATTTATCAATTAATTCATCACTAAGTTTATTGAAGTAGACGTATGTACGCACTGTACGCGTCACTTCTTTTTCTTTTGAGATATAGGTGTAGCCAGAAATAACAACATGTTTTTCTCCGCTTAATTCACGAAGCATTCGTTTGGCATCTTCCTTGCTTTTTGGTTTACCCATCAGTTCTCCATGAAGAATAACAACAGTATCACAGGCTAAAACTTCATCGTTTGGATACTTAGAGTAAACATCATATGCTTTTAGTTTACTTAGTTCTCCAGGAAGGTCGTGTGCGGGAATATGAAGCGATCCTTCATCAATATTTGCCGGAATTACGGTGAATTCCTTAATAATCTTTTTAATTAATTCTCTTCGACGAGGAGATTCACTAGCTAAAATAAGCATTATTTCATGTCCATCACTACTGGAATAACCAGTGGCTTCCTTTCACTTTTAAAGTAAACATAGTTAGCAACACTTTGACGAATTTCGTTTTTAATATCTGCAAAGGTCACTTTTTCTGATAATTTCTTTTGAAGACTTGATGTAACAATCTCAACAATATTCTTCTCAATTTCTGGAGTCCCAGAAACAAATCCACGTGTAACAACTTCTGGGGTTCCAACTAGTTTAGACGCACCAGAATCAATCGTAACAATAACAGCGACAAGTCCGTCTTCTTGCAAGATTTCACGATCTTTAATGACTGCTTCATTAAGTCCGCCAATATCTCGGCCATCAATATAAATCGGTTCTGCTGGATAATGTGGCCCTTTCGTAATTTTATGTTTGGAAAGGAGCAAGGAATCACCATTTTCTAAGACAAATGTGTTCTCTTTAGCAACGCCAACAGTTGTCGCAAGATTAGCGTGAATCTTGAGCATACGATAGTCACCATGGATTGGCATAAAGTATTTTGGTTTTGTTAATCGAAGCATCAAACGTAATTCTTGTTTGGATGGGTGCCCTGAGGAGTGGACGGCGTAAAGAACAGAGTTCTTAAGGACGTTGGCTCCTTTACGAACAAGCATATTGACTACCGAATCGATAAAGACACCATTACCTGGAATGGCACTTGAAGAGAAGACGACTGTATCACCTGGATAAAGACTCACATCTTTGTGGGTTCCATTAGCAATTCTCGACAAAGCTGCCATATCTTCACCTTGTGAACCAGTACAAAGAATGCAAATTTCACTCTTCTTTAGTTCGGATAATTGTTCTGGAGTAATAAAGGATGAATCTTTGACTTTGATGTAACCATAGTCACGTGCAACTTGCACAGCAAACTCCATTGAACGTCCAAGAATTAAAATCTTTCGACCATGTTCAACAGCAACTTGGCAAATTTGCTGAATACGGGAAATATTCGAGGAGAACGTCGAGACAATTACTCGGCCATTTGCTACTCTAAAAATTTCATTAATGGAATGTAAAACATTCGACTCACTTGGTGTATAACCTTCAATCTCGGCATTAGTAGAGTCACTTAATAAAAGATCGACTCCTTCCGAACCAATGCGACTTAATTTGTCTAGTTCAAATTGCTTACCTACTGGAGAGAGGTCAATTTTAAAGTCTCCAGTATGAACAATACGTCCATGTGGAGTATCAACAACAACTCCATAGGCATCAGGAATGGAGTGGGTCACGTAGAAGAAGGAGACTTTAAAATCTCCAATATTTAAAACAGTGTTTTCATCGTATTCTACGATGTTGATTTCTTCGCGAATACGGTGGTCTTGTAGTTTGTGTTTAATTAGTGCCGCGGCAAGTTTTGGAGCATAAATTACAGGGACATGAACGTTTTGAACAAGGAATGGAATTGCTCCGATGTGGTCTTCGTGTCCATGAGTAATGATTAGTGCTTTTAATTTTTGACGAGCGGAACGAATTTTTTGGTAATCAGGAATAACAAAAGAAACTCCTGGGTGGTTTTCATCTGGAAACATGACGCCGGCGTCAATGATGATTAACGAATCATCAGACTCAATACAATAAGTATTTTTGCCAACTTCACAAAGTCCACCTAGTGCATAAATAGAAACTGGGCCTTGAGTTGTATCCATTTCAAACCTCCTTTCAAATAAAATGGTTTCAAGTTGATAGACGAATTATCTTCGTTGGATTTATGTTAAATTTATAATAATTGAATTGTATTAAAGATACAAGAATTAGATGATTTCAGAGTTTTCAATTCTCTCAAATGGGTCTTTTTTGTTGATGTGATCATAGAAAAGAACACCATCTAAGTGATCTAACTCATGTTGAAGAACAATTGATTCATAACCTCGAGCGGTAATGAAAACTTCTTTCTTTTGCTTCGCATCGAAAGCTTTAACGATAATTTTGTAAGGACGATAGACATATCCTGGATGAGCGTCATCAACTGATAAACAACCTTCTCCTCCAGAAAGAGCGACTTTCTTCACGGATTCAGAAACAATCTTTGGATTAATTAAGCGGTGGTCAATTTCAACCTCTTTGTTATCAACATAATCCTTATAATAAACAACAAGCATACGTACGTTTTGGCCAATTTGTGGTGCGGCTAAACCAACACCTTCACGAATGTGGTGTTTTTCGGCGTATTCTTGGTTTTGCGAAAGAACTAAATAATCATGCATTTCATCAATTAGTTGAAGAATTGCTGGGTCATTTGGATTTTCAACAACTGCGCATTTCTTTCTTAAAGAAGGGATTTTGTCTTTAACGATTTTAAATACTTTCGGCATGCGATTATTGTATCACTATTGATACAAAAATGGTATGATTAAAAACATGAATAACACCCTTTATGAAGAACTTTGTAAGTTACGTGATCAGATGAAAAATGATCCTCGTTTTATTAGACTTCATGAACTTGATGAAAAACTTAATCAAGATGAAGAAATAATGAAACTTGTTTATAAAAAAGAAATGGCAATTGTTGCTTATGAAGATGCTTTAAATCACTATGGAAAAAATAGTGAAGAACTCAAAAAAGCCCAGCAAAATTTGGCTAAATGTAAATTAAACCTTGATAATCACCCTCTCGTTAAAGAGTATTATTTAGCATTACAAAAAGTTCGGGAAATGGACCGCAAAGTTAATGAAAAACTGTTTGATGAATTTGAAACAAAAGAGGTGAAACAATGATCCGCATCACAGGTGGAAAACATCGTTCGAGGAAGATAGTGACTCCGGAAACTATGCTTACCAAACCAACTATGGATAAAGTCCGTGCTGGTGTTTTTAATGCTCTTGGAAATCACCTTGTAGGAAAAAGTGTGTTAGATCTCTTTTGTGGTTCTGGTTCCTATGGATTTGAAGCAATTTCTCGCGGAGCATCCTTTGTAATATTTGTTGATCATACCAAATTTAGTAAAGATGCTGTTTTGACTAATGCTGAAACACTTCACGAAGAAAACTTTGAGTTCGTTTTTAAAGATGCTCTTTCATTTATTAATGAAACAGAGCAAAAATTTGATCTTATTTTTATGGATCCACCATACAAATTAGATGTTATTGCATCTGTTCTTTCAGTCATTGAAAAACGGGGTTTAATAAACAAAGATGGAGCGATAATTGTTGAAAGTGAACGCGAAATCTCTTTTAATGAAACATACCAAGACGTTCGACACTATGTCTATGGTCTTGCTCACGTTTATATTTTGAGGAAATAAATATGAAAAGAATTGCGATTTATCCAGGTTCATTTGATCCAATTACTAATGGTCATCTTGATATCTTAAAAAGAGCATCAAAGGCCTTCGATGAAATCATTGTTCTTGTTGCTGAAAATGATGAGAAGCACTCTCGATTCACAGTTAAAGAACGCTTAGAGATGATTGAAGGTGCTCTTAAAGGTATTGAAAATGTAAAAGTGGATTCCACGAAAGGATTAACCGTGAAATATGCAAAAGATCATGGGGCAAAATTCCTCATCCGTGGATTAAGAGCTGTTAGTGATTTTGAATATGAATTCACCTTAAACGCCGCTAACGAATATATTGATCACGACATTGATACGGTCTACTTCATGTCGACTATCGGTCATAACTTTATTTCTTCTAGTTATATTGATTCTTTATATAGTAGTGGAGTTGATATTACTTCGCTGGTTCCGAAATCAGTCGTGGAAATGTATAAACAAAAAAAGTAAGTCATCGCGACTTACTTTTTATTAATTATATAATAATTAATTTCTTTCGAATTTGCCTTGGTGTGTCCAGGCATCGTAGATAAATTCAGCTTTGTTCGCGTCAGAGTTGCCGCTGGTGCCAACTTCCTCAACACTGATGAAGACATCGGTAACACCTTTTAGAGCTGAGTCGTGCTTCTCACTGAAGTCGATCAAGATTGTTGTTGGTGTACGGATATCTTCTGGGTCACAGTTGATGATGCCATAGATTTGATCATCAGTGATACCCTTGTTGAGATAGTATGGACTATCGTAGGCTTGTGCGCCAACTTCTTCAAAGAAGTCGGTGTGTTGTTCCATGTATTGGATATATGCTGTTTTATCACTATCAGAGCCATCGGTCATCACTTCATCAGTGAAGATGGTGACTAAGTGGAAATCTCCCATGTCATTTGCATAGAGTGTTTTGAAGTTGTCTTCGAAATATTCGAAGCCACCCTTTGCGCGATTGCATTCATCACATGTTTCAGCAACAAACATGAGGAAGAACTTATCACCTAAACCGTAAGATTTATCAATCTTGTTTTCTTGGCTATGGATAGAATCCATGATTTGGGTAGTGAGTTTTGAAGCAGCGCTATCTTCGCCACCAGCAAGTGAAACTTGGAACTGACGATAGTATGTCTCCGCGGAGTCAGCTTTCGCTCTAGCATCTTTGATCGCATTGTAGATTGGTTTGATGGAGAACATAATACCGAAAATGAGGCCAACAATTAATAATGGTTGGACCCATGCGGTTTCTCTAATCCAACGCCAAATTCTGGCGAAGAACGCTCCTATTGCTCTTAATACGATCATTTTGCTTACCCCCTAAACGCGGTGAGTGTATTTTAACACTATATAAATATAGTTGCAACATTGTTTTTTGTCAAAGACATTTTATGTCTCTTTTTACGGATTTTTCTATGATTTTTGATGAAGTAGTAATACAATATTTTCGTTATTGATTATGAAACACAAACATTCTTTCCAAGAACGCTATCAATCCTATCTTTATAACCATTTATGGTTAAAGTTTACTGTGGACTATGGAACGGCCTTCCTCGCTTCCGTGATTTCTGCAGCGATTTTTGCTTTCGGAATCGTCTGTTTCATGAATCCAACATTAACTGGTGGTCAGACAACTCTCGAACTCGTTTCTGGAGGTTCCTCTGGTCTTGCGCAGGTTATCGCCTCTTTACTGCGAGTATGTGGTGTAGATATAGAACCTGGCAATACGTTGTTTTTCTCTATTGCTTATCTTGTTGTAAATGCTCCGCTTATCGTCCTTGCATTTAAAGGAATTGGTGTTAGATTTGCAACTTTTACAGTTATAAACGTCTTGTTTGTGTTCCTTTTCTCAAACATTTTTAAAGGTCAATTCTTCCAAGAAATTGCCACAATTGTTAATAATCACGGCGGTTTCCTATCACGTGCCTTATTTGCTGGAATGTGCACAGGCTTAAGTAGCGCAATTGCCTACAAGTTTGAAACAAGTGCAGGCGGATTTGATATCGTTAGTTATTATGTTTCTTTAAGAAAATCCACAACTGCTGGTAAATATAGCGTCATTATTAACGCCATAATTATTGCCGCATTCTATTTAATGTATGGATTTTCTGGTGCTGAATTTGATGGTTATTCAACCTGGGGAATTGCGGTTGCTTGTGTCTTCTTCTCAATTGTTTATTTGTTTACAGTTATGCTGGTTGTTGATGCCATCAATATCCGAAACAAAAAAGTTCAGATTGAGATTAATACCACAAATAGCGATTTGCCAAGCATGTTACTTGCTCGTATTCCACACGGTTTAACAGTTGTTAAAGCAAAAGGTGGTTATTCTGGGCAAGATCGTTTGTTAATCTATGTCGTTGTTTCTTCATTAGAAATGAAGAGCGCTATAAAATTAATTAAAGAAGTTGATCCTTCAAGCTTTGTTACAGTGAAATCACTTGTACAAGTTTATGGACGTTTCTTCTCCCAAAAAATTAGATAATGAGTAAGAAAAGAATTGTTATCAAATGGATTATTTTTGGATTAGCCATCGCTATTAATGTTTTCATTTTGGTTAATGGCTTTTTAAATGGTGATGTTTCTAAACAAGAATCTGATGGTTTTTCTCATGCGGCAGCGGATGTTATAAATTCGATTTCTGAGAACACAATTACAGAAAAAAACTTTCCTGCTTTCGCCGGATTTAACCGTAAACTTTTTGGTCATTTTCTTTTATTCACAACTAGCGGTTTAACATCAACATTTTCTATTCATGATTTTGTTAAACATCCAAAACTTAGGAAGTCATATTTTGTTTTAGCCTTTTCGATGAGTTTTGGAGTGTTGATGGCTGTGCTCTCGGAACTTGCTCAATTAGCAACAAATGGACGGGCATTTTCTGGTATCGATATTCTCATTGATTCAGGTGGATATTTGCTTGGTGCGATAATCATTTTTCTTCCTTTGTTTATTAAAGACATCAAAAAGAAAAATATTGATGTTTTAGAATAAAATTACCAGCAATTCTTGGATAATTTTGATAATTTCGGGATAAAAAAAAGATCCCGATTTTTTATTGTTTTTTCAGGATCGTTTTTGGCGGAGAAAGAGGGATTTGAACCCCCGCGAAGCTTGCACCTCCTACCGGTTTTCGAAACCAGCCCCTTCAGCCGCTTGGGTATTTCTCCGACTGGCGATTATTATATCATATCAACTGATAGTTTGTATAAGAAACTGTTTGGTCTATAATTCGCACTAATCTTTGATTATTTAGGCTTATTTTTACAACATTTGTTGTATATAAAATAATCACGTGTATAATATTTTCATGCGGATTTTTGTGGATGCTGAATTAAATAAATATCTCTTCATAGGGGGGTTTTTATTTATTGTCCTTCTTTTGCTTGGTATTGTCATTTCCTTTGTTATCAGCAAAAGAAGTGACGTGATTTTTGCGGGAAAAATTCAGGATTCTTCAAACTCAATTCGTGTCTTTAGATTGGATATTCAAAACGATAAAACAGACTACTACAACGCAGCTTCGATTCGTCGTCGCCGTAGTTCGACATTAACTAATTTTTATAATATGTTCCCATCAGATGAACGTGAACGTCTCATTGAATGGGTTGGCGCACTTTTAGATAAAGAAGCGAATGCTCCACAAACACTAGAGATTAGTGTTATTGTTCATCGTAATCGCAAAAAATACTTTACATTATTGCAAGTAACTAAGATTGATTACGAAAACCAAATCATTCACCTTGAATCACACCTTTTACGATTCATGAATGTATCTCGGTCGAGACGTAATCATGAAGGGTTTTATAAATTCTCAACACAAATTGGACTTTCAGCCACACTAAAAGAGAAGGCTAATCGTGGATTTACGTGTTGCGTAAAATTCTTCTTGAAGAATTCATTAGATAAAATTTCACATCTAGACTTTGTTACTCTAAAGAACGCTCTTGTTCCATTTATTACCAAAGATCGAATGATGATTGAATACGGCGAAGATGAAATTTTCATCACCGATTTTAAGGCATCAATCCGTGGGCAAGTAGTTCAAACGCTACACACCATTGAAACTGAAATGCGTCGTCGCATGTCTGTTCATTCAACTATTGAATACTTGGGTTATTCAATTGCCATTATCGAAAACAAACTTCTTAATTCGGATCTAGAACGCATTATTCAAGAAGGTGAACGCTTGGCTGTTGTAGCCCAGGAAGAAGGCTTATCATATCTCTTCTATGAAGAAAATGGAGAAGCTATAACTCCAATTAATTCACAGAATTATCGAACAGAAGTCGAACGTATTATCTATGATAAACGTTTCCAATATTTATATCGTCCAATTTATGATGTTGGTCGAAAGAGAACGATTGGTTATGAAGCCATAATTAAACCTCTCGATTCATTCTTTGGATCAATTGAAGAATTAAAATCATACGCTTTTAAGACCAACGATGACCGTGAACTTTTCTCAACGATTGCTCGTAACTCAATTTCTCGATTTATCCAGCAAAAGTCAGAGAAAAACCACTCCTTGTTCTTTGATGTGAGCTATAACGAGATTGCTTTTGTGGCTCGCACTTTATCACATATTAGCGGAATTAAAGAAACAAAAGTTGTCATTTGTATTGCCGAACAAGATTTCCTTGATTTGCCATCAATGTCAACTGAGTCAGTTATTGCGATGATAACTAACCTCCGTTCTAATGGATATGCTGCCGCACTAAGACTTAAAGATAGCAGTGATCTAACGTTACTTCCTAAAATTTACGAGAGCTTTGACTATTTTATTATTGAATCAGAAGCTCAACTTAGTAACCGTTCGTTGAATAGGTTACCAATTTTCCAAAACTTGATTGAAAATCTTCTCAAATTTAACAAAGTTCTTGTTGCAAATAATATGACTTCTTGGGATTCTGTCGAACTTCTAGTTCGATTAGGTGTTGAAATTGTTTCTAGCGAGGTTATTGGACCAAGCGATGAAAACGTTTTACCAATCGCCAAGAAGACAATGTTAAAACTAAATAAAATACTTGATTAAAATTAAAGGAGATAGTTTATGGCACAACTTAAAAACGAATCAATTACTCGCCAGGAAGACGATTTCGCCCAATGGTATACGGACGTCTGTAAGAAAGCCGAATTAATGGACTATAGTTCCGTTAAAGGCTTTATCATTTATCGTCCATATGGCTATGCCATTTGGGAAGAAATCCAACATTATTTAGATGCTAAATTTAAAAATGTTGGTGTAGAAAATGTCTATATGCCTTTAGTTATCCCTAGTTCATTGTTCCAAAAAGAAAAAGACCATGTAAGTGGTTTTGCTCCAGAAACATTGATTGCTACAATTGGCGGTAAAAACAAACTTGATGATGAATTAATTATTCGTCCAACAAGCGAGGTCCTTTTCTGCGAACATTATAAAAACATTATCGAATCTTATCGTGATCTTCCAAAACGTTATAACCAATGGTGCAGTGTTGTTCGTTGGGAAAAGACCACTCGCCCTTTCCTAAGAGGAAGCGAATTCCTTTGGCAAGAAGGTCATACTATGTATGAAAGCGAAGAAGAAGCTCGAAAAGATGCTTTAAGAATGCTAGAAATCTATGATGAAATGGGTCGCGATTTACTTGCTGTTCCATTTGTCAAAGGTATTAAGACTGATAAAGAAAAGTTTGCTGGTGCCAAAGAAACATATTCTATCGAAGCATTGATGCCAGATGGTAAAGCACTTCAAAGCGGAACCACACACTATTTTGGAGATGGTTTTGCTAAGGCATTTGGCATTTCTTTCTCTAATAGAGAAAATAAACTTCAAACTCCTTATCAAACTTCTTGGGGAGTTTCGACAAGACTTCTTGGTTCCATCATTATGGTTCATGGAGATGACAATGGTTTAGTTCTTCCTCCAAAGGTGGCTCCTGTTCAAGTTGTCATTATTCCTGTAATGATGAAAAATCCAGAAGTGATTAAGAAAGCTAAAGAATACTACGGACTTCTTAAGAAGGCTGGTGTTCGTGTCAAACTTGATGACTCTGATCGTTCACCAGGCTGGAAATACGCTGAATATGAAATGAAAGGTATTCCACTTCGTTTAGAAGTTGGTCCACGTGATATTGCTAATGGCGTTTGTGTCTTAGCCAAACGTAACGATGGTCAAAAACTAGTTACGAAAGAAGAAGATGTGGTGAAGGAAGTTTCTCGCTTAATGGAAGTCATCCATAAAGAAATGTATCAAAAAGCCTTCAAGTATCTTCTCGATCACACAACAGAAGCACACTCCATTAAGGAACTTGGAGAAATCTTGGACCGTGGTGGATACGCCAAAGTAATGTGGTGTGGTGATCAAGCTTGTGAAGATAAAATTAAAGAACTTTATCAAGCCACAGCCCGTTGCTTACCATTCGACCAAGTACCATTCGAACATAAGTGTTTAGTATGTGGTAAGAAGGCTGAAAAAGTCGTTTTCTTTGCTCGAGCTTATTAATCAACAAAAAATTTAAAAGAACCAGGATTTGCTGGTTCTTTTTTGCAATTCTTAAATAATTTATTTTAATAATTCGTAGATTTTTAGAAAGTCATTACTAAGCGGATATTTTTCTAAATCGGGTTCTTTAATGAAGAATATTTGTCCTTCTTTTGATGACTTAATTTCACTTTCATAATGCTTAGTTTTAAATAACATCGCGAGATGACGAACATCATCTCCAAAGTTGTTCCATTCTATATATCCGCGCGGTTCTAGATTTGAAACAGTAAGTCCAGTTTCTTCTTTCATTTCACGAACAACCGCATCAGTAATCATCTCATCATCTTCGACATGACCGCCAGGAAATGTTAGGCCTGGCCAGTCTTTTTTAAGGCGGTTTAAAACAAGGAAGGAACCATCATCTTTATAAACCATACACATAACAGTCAATTTGGTTCTCTTTTGGTGGTGGGATTGATCTTTTTTGATAAATTCCGCATTAAATCCGTTTTCGATCATATATCTATTATTTATTAAATATAGAAAAATAAAAAGACCAAGCATTTGCTTAGTCTTCCATCTGGCGGAGCAGATGGGGTTCGAACCCATGCACCGGTAACCCGATCTAACGGTTTAGCAAACCGTCCCCTTGAGCCTCTTGGGTACTGCTCCAGCGATATGTATTATATCAAAGATTAATAAATATTAAATTAATTCTTTCTTTTTTAAATAAGCAAGGAGTTGCTTGAGCGCTAATGCGCGGTGCGAATAAGTGTTTTTGACTTCTTCGGGAGCTATTCCGAAACAAATCTTCGCTTCATTACTATAAAAGATCGGATCATAACCAAATCCATGCTCTCCTTCAGGTTCAGGAAGAATCTTTCCAGGGCAAACGCCCTTAAAGACAACTGGTTGATCTTCAACATTTAAAAGAGTAATCACACAAACAAAGTTTGCGGATTTATCTTCGTGGTCTTTTAACATCTCAATTAATTTTAGATTAGCTATCGCATTGCCGCCA
This sequence comes from Caryophanales bacterium UBA4278, assembly GCA_002395065.1. Classification (GTDB taxonomy): domain Bacteria; phylum Bacillota_I; class Bacilli_A; order RFN20; family CAG-826; genus Fiminaster. The sequence continues at coordinate 92,696 of DGVS01000001.1, read as the reverse complement.
TTTTCCGAAGCAAAACGCGCAGTATGCAATCCTGGAAATCCATTTAATGCATTCACACATAATCCAGAATCATCGGCGATTAAAGGCATCTTTGTGAATTCTTGTAAAGCTTTAGCTTTTATCAACGAATTTGCTTCAAAAGTTGTTCCGCTTTCATCTGGATCAACATGAATACCAAGTTCCTTTGGAGAATGAACTTTAATTCCGTATGGAGAAAACATTTCTTCATACTCATGAATCTTATGGGCGTTATTTGTCGCAACTAATAAATCAAACATTTTATCGATCATCATCAACTAGCATTAAGATACCGGAAATTACACTACAAAATAGCAGCGTACAAACAGCAAAAGTAGCAGTAGCTTTTTCACCTCTTTCGGTGACATTAAAGTAGTGAACAGTCATTGGAATCATCCAGCAAAGTGGAATAATCGCCAATCCCCAAAACACAGTGGAAATAATCATAAAGACTTTCGCGACTGTACGAATAACAGGTTCTTCAGCTCTATTTGCTGGTAGATTTCCTGTGTTAACTGGGCAACCGCAGCTTGGACAGAAACGAGCATCTTCGGCTATCTCGGTGCCGCAATGTGGACAATATTTCATATTCTTTTCTCCAATTTCAAATTAATCATATCACAAAAAATTAGTATTAATTTTATTTTTCGCCTTTCTTTTAAAATAAAAAAGTTTCGATCTCTCGAAACCATATAACATTGTCAATTGGAGCAGATGACGGGAATCGAACCCGCATAATCAGCTTGGAAGGCTGATGTTCTACCACTGAACTACATCTGCACTGTTCTGGCGGACCGTAGGGGAGTCGAACCCCTCTCGCCTCCGTGACAGGGAGGCATAATAAACCGATATACCAACGGTCCTTCAGTGCGAGATAAATGTTATCACATCTTATTCGTATTGAAAAGAATAATTTTTAAGAAACAAATCGGCGTAAATGTTCGATTGGCATATACGCTGTTTCACGTTTAACCATTTTGCCGTTCTCAAAGAGAAGAAGTGTTGGAATAGCCATCACGCGAAACTCACGAGCAATGCCTGGAAGAGAATCAACGTCAATCTTAATGACTTTAATTTCCATTTCTTTATCGAGTTGTTCGATGACTGGTGAAAGCATTTGGCATGGTCCGCACCAATCAGCATAAAAATCGACTAGGACTTTTCCAGAAGCAATTTCTTTAGAAAAATCAGCTTCTTTTTCTAAATGTTTAATCATAAGTGAACCTCCTAAATGAATAAAAAGACTAAGAAAATAATAATAATATGAAGTGGGAAGTAGGCGTAAGCGCCATACTTAAACCACTTCTTATTGTAACCGAGTTCTCCACTATAGAAAAAGATAAATATTACTGCGCACATAGCATAAGCTTCATGAGCAATGTTGTAAATGTCTCCTCCTGGAAGTAAACCGATTAAATAAACTAGAACAACGGCTAGCAAAAGTGCAAAACACATTAAAGTGTTTACAAGCAATCTTTCGTATGGTGTCCCTTCTAAATTTTCTGCAGCATTTCCAAAGTTTTTAAGCATTGCTTTAGCAATTGGATAGGAATAGAAGAAGCCAAGAGAGAGGAGTAAAGCAAAAATGTTGTATCCGCTTCTTAAATAGAATGGGAACCACCAAATTTCAATTCCTCGTTGGTCTTCAATCGACATCACAATAAATGAAAGAATAATGTAAGCAATTGGAATAATCGCCCAGAATGATTTACGGTTGTTTTGTTTTAGTAGATACAAAATCACCGCGCACAAGAGAAGATCGATAATCGGAGAATAGAAACCATAAATATCCATGAATCCATGGTGAATAACAATCTGTCCAACAAGAATTACAGCAGCCAAAATTCCCAGTCTTAATGCATATTTTCCAAAGTTAGATGTGTGCCTTACACCTTCAACCAAAAGAAGAATAAAAAGCGGAAATCCGAGACGTCCGAAAATTTCTAAAATATTGGCGATTTGCGGTGATATTTCGTTAAAATACATGAATTTTGCAACATGATCTAGTGTCATCAAAAATAAGGCAATTACCTTAATCCAGAAAGACGATAAAATGTGATAACGAAACTTTTGTGCCATATTAAATTAGTGATGCAATGATGGAGAATAAGTTATTGGCAATGTGAGCAGTAACGCTTGCAGCAAAGCCGAACTTATCATAAACAAATGTGAATGCAAAAGCTGCAGCTGCATAATAAGGAATATTTAATAATTCATTCACTATATTTGATGCTGCAAAATCAAAATGAATTAACGTAAAGATAACGATTGTTGCGATATAAGCAACGATTTTATTTTTTCTTTTAAAGAAATCAAAGAATCCTACACGATAGGTTAATTCTTCACAAATTGGTCCAATAATACCAAAAACCACTAACGATATGAGTGGATAAACCTTAACGATCGATGTAAGTGCTTCTTGATTGTTGTTGTCGGTTACTTTCGGCCCAACAAGTTGAATAAAAATTGAATAAAAAATTGTGAATGAATAAATAATCACAAACGCTAATAAAGACCCAAGGTAAGCCTTCTTGTTTTTAAATGATTTAAATATATTAGAAATGGATGGCTTTGCTATAAATAGCAAAATACAAAAGACTAAGCAGTATGCAATCGAGTTAACAAACATTGAAACTGGAGCACTTTGTAGATAAGCGGAAATTGCAGCATTATCCGATCCAAATTGTGATCTTCCAATCAACAAGAAAATAAGCTCGATTAGCGTGCCAATAACTTGGAAACCAATGAAACCAACGCCAAACAAAAGTAGTTGACGTTTGTAGTTCATCATCTTTTCTTCTTTTGGCTTATAACTTGGATTTGGAGAACCACAATACGGACAGTAGCGACTGACCTCTGGATATTCCTTTTCACAATATGGACACTTCTTCAACATAAGTAAGTTGATTATACAATTTATTAATAAAAATGTATAATAAATCGCATGGTAACAATCTTAGAGCGTCGAGAAATTACTTTAATTCGTGACCGATCATCATTTATCGGAATTCTTTTACATGTCAAAGATGTAAGCGAAGTTAAAACATACTTATCAGAGATTAAGAAGCAATATCCGAAAGCAAAACATTATTGTTATGCTTACTCCATTCACGGACAGAAAAAATGTAGTGACGATGGTGAACCTGCAAAAACCGCCGGAAGACCTTTAATGAATCTTCTTGAAAAAAAGGAGATGGATGAGGTTTTGCTGGTGGTTGTGCGATATTTTGGTGGAGTTCTTCTTGGTGCATCACGCTTGATGTCAACATATCTGGAAGCCGGTGTCCAAGTTGTCGAAAGCGCAGACTTGTTGAATATTCATCAAGTCTATATTTATCGTTTAGAATTAAGTTATTCTCAATTTGAGGAATTAAAACATCTCGCCAAAATGAATTCATTTTCATTGGAAAATGTAGCATATGAAGATACAATTAAAGTTGATGTTTTGGCTCCAGAGGAATTTGGAGAAGAACTTGTTAACCAATTTCCACATGCTCATTTAGAGGTTGTTGGAACCAAAACGATTTATCAAAGATAAGAAGGTAGAAAAATGATCGACGCAAACGAATATTCAAATAGACGAAATAAACTTTTAACAATGTTGGAAAATAATTCCATCGCCGTTCTTTTTGCTGGTCAAGCCAGAAAGAAAAGTGGAGATGCATTTTTCCCATTTGATGTGAATCGTAACTTCTTTTACCTTACCGGCATTGAACAAGAAAATTCTGTTCTTTTGTTAGTAAAATGTGACGGAGAAGTTTCTGAATATCTTTTTATTGATGAAAAAAATGAAAAGGTTGAAAAATGGACAGGCATTAAAATGACTGTTGAAGAAGCAAGAGAAATTTCTGGTATTGAAACAGTTTTACTCCGTTCGACATTTGAAGGAAAAATTGATGCAATCTTTTCTCACGATATGTCTCACTTTGGTGAGATTGAACACGTTTATTTAGATCTTGAAAAAGAACTAAAGATTGGTGAATGTGTTTCAACAATTCATTTTAGTGAAGAATTAGAAAATAAATACCATGCAAAAGTCCAAGATTTGAATGAATTAGTACTTGCTGAACGAATGGTAAAATCACCTGCAGAAGTCGCCTGTATTAAGGAAGCAATTGAAACAACCGATCTCGGAATTCGCAATGCTTTAGCGGCAATGAAACCAGGTCGTTACGAATATAATTTGCGTAATGCTTTTGAATATTCCATTATGGAAGAATACGGAACCACACTTGGCTTTGCAACCATTATTGCATCGGGCAAAAACGGTGTCATTCTTCACTATCCAGAAGCCAAAGATATGCTTCAAGATGGAGATTTAGTTCTCTTTGATCTTGGCGCAGCTAAATCTCATTATTCGGCCGATATTTCTCGCACTTTCCCAATTAGTGGAAAGTTTAATGAACTTCAAAGAAAGATTTATGAGATTGTTTTGGAGTGCAACAAAGCAACAATCAATTTTATTCGTCCAGGTATTACTCTTACTGAAATGAACGATTTTGCGAAGAACTTTTTAGCCGAAGAATGTGTTGCAAAAGGATTGATTTCTTCTAAAGATGAAATTTCTAGAGTCTATTACCATAGTGTTTCGCATCATCTTGGTTTAGACACGCATGATGGGAATGACCGCACAAGTCCACTTGTTGCAGGTAATGTCGTGACATGTGAACCAGGTTTATATTTTGCTGAACACGGAATCGGAATTCGTATTGAAGATGATGTTTTAGTCACTGAAAGCGGACGAGAAGTTTTATCAAAAGACGTGATTAAAGAAGTTAACGATATTGAAAAATTATTGAGGACTCATCATGAATAAATATATTCTTGTTGTAGACCAAGGAACAACCTCTTCTCGAGCCATCCTTTTTAATAAAGGTGGCTTAACCGTTTCGTTTGCTCAAAAAGAACTTCCAGTCGAATATCCAAAGTCAGGTTACGTTGAATGTGATGCTAACGAGCTCTTTGCTGGAGTGGTGGAAGTCATTGAAACTGCTTTAAGCAAAGCTAATGTTAGCTGGGAAAGTATTGCGTGCGTTGGTATTACTAACCAACGTGAAACAACAATTGTTTGGTCGAAAGTTACTGGTTTACCAGTATCGAAAGCAATTGTGTGGCAATCTCGTCAATCACAATCGATCTGTGATCGATTGATGAAACACGAAGAATTAATTCATCAAAAGACAGGATTAATCATTAACCCTTACTTCTCTGCTTCGAAGATTCGCTACATTTTAGACCATTTACCAAGAGGTCAAGAAAGGGCAGAATCTGGTGAACTGATGTTTGGTACTGTTGATTCCTGGTTAATTTATAAATTAACAAAAGGTGAGGTACATGCTACTGATATTACGAACGCATCCCGTACAATGCTGTTTAACATTAACACTAAAGAATGGGATGATGAATTATTAAAACTTTTCAATATTCCAAAGAGTATGCTTCCAGAAGTTAAGTCATGCGATGCTAATTTTGGAGCGATTTCTCTTCTTGATAAAGATACACCAATCACTGGTGTTATCGGTGACCAACAATCCGCCTTATTCGGACAAAACTGTTTCGAAGCAGGAATGTCAAAATCAACATATGGAACAGGCTGTTTCATGTTAATGAATATTGGTGAAAAGCCAGTTCTTTCAAAGAAAGGTTTATTAACAACAATTGCTTGGGATATCTCCGGCAAGGTTTCTTACGCCTTAGAAGGAAGCGTCTTTGTTTGCGGATCGGCGATTAAATGGTTACGTGATAGCTGGCATATTATCCGCCATTCAAATGACATCAACATTATGGCGCAGCGAGTTCCTAATACTGGTGGAGTCTATTTTGTTCCAGCATTCGTTGGACTTGGTACTCCATATTGGGATGATGATGTTCGCGGTGCATTCTTTGGAATGAGTGCTGGAACAAACTTGGATCATATTGCTCTAGCAACACTTCAAGCAATCGCTTTCCAATGTAAAGATGTTTTCTCTGTGATGGAAGAAGAGTCAAATATCAAAATCAATCGTCTATATGTTGATGGTGGTGTTACAAATTCTGACATCATGCTTCAATTCCAAAGCGATATTTTAAACATCCCTGTTTCTAAGCCAACTTGTTTGGAATCAACGGCAATTGGTGCTGCGTTTATGGCAGGGCTTGGTTCAGGGTTCTTCTCTTCTTTAGATGAGATTAGTAATGCTCACACAATTGCTAAAAACTATCATCCAAAGATGAATCAAGCAGAAGCGAAAAAACTCTACAAAGGATGGGAAAACGCCGTCAAATGTGCGATGAAATTTAAAAATTAACAATGAAAAACATTTTAAATCACGAGCAATTTCTAAATCTATATAATCAACTCCAAGTCAATCCAGCTATTGATCCAGAAGTTGTTTTTGAAGCATATGAAGTTGCTTATGAGGGTGCGATTGAATTAAGCCAATCAAACCTTTTTGGTAAGGTTGTTCCAGTTAGTTCACTACCTCTGTTGCTTTATTTAATTAATGAATTTGGCTTCTATCTAGATTCTCATCAAGTGGAATGCAAGACTCTTAAAGATAACGAAGTAGCACTACAAAGTATTATTTCGTTAGCAGTGGACAAGTACTTTACTAACGAACACTTAAACTACAAAAATGTTCGTCTTCTTTCCAAGTACTCACCAATTGTTTCTAATCTTGATTTATATTTGAACTTTATGCTTGGAATGCTTTCGCGTTTCCCAAAAAACAATCCGAATGAAACCCTTGTTTTGGATGTGATGCATAAAGGCTTCTCAATTATGAAATCCATCTTAGATCTTATTGTTGATGGATTTGGAACAGAAGCTTTCTCCTTGTGGAGAACTTTGCATGAAAATGAATGTATTCTTTATCTTTTAAATAAATATGGTTCACATGTTCAAAATGCTTACGTAAAACATCTTAAATATGGTGTTGCCTTCCGTGGAGGAATAAAGTCCCAAGAGGAAAACGATAAGATTTTCGCTGTACTTAAAGAAGAAATGAAAGCTCTCGATTTAAAGAGTAAAGACATGAAGAAGTTTATTGAATATGGATGGTTGACTGCTATTCCAGATTATAATGAAGACAAGCAATTCAAATTCAATTTCCGTGATGGTGTTGAGCGTCTTGCCGAACTTTCAGCCTACTCCAAACTTTACGAGATGGCTTCTGAAATTTCTCACTCCTCCCCAATTCTTATTTATTCTCGAGACGAGTATTATTTACGTCTTGTTTTGTTAACAGTTTACGAGTGCTTCTTCCGCTATGAAAAGATCTTCTCAGATTTCTATTTATCACGCATTTCCAAAGAAGAGGCAGAACGTTACGCGGTAATGAAAAAAACATATTATTCCATTTTATTTTTCATCTACGACAAAGAAAAGAAACGCTTCTCAAAAACCTATTCAAAAACTGCGCAAAAGTAAAAAAGAACCAGCAAATCCTGGTTCTTTTTGTTTTTTGCTTGATTATGCACCTTCGTAGCAAGAGCCACCAATGAACTCTCTAATCAGTGAGTTACATGGGACCCATTCATCTGGCATGTCATCGAAGTATTTGAGCATGCGGATGAGTCTTTCAGCAACTGGGAAGTATTTGTCTTCACGGTCAACTGCTTCAAGAAGTGGCATCGCATATTTCTTCATCACGCAAAGTTCATATGAGAGCATGGAGTTATAGACATAATCAGCACCTTCTTGGGTGTTATAAATCCATTTGAATTCTCCACGACGGACACTTGGCCACATGCTGAATGTTTCTTCGGCACTTGCGGCACGGAACTTATAGTCACGAACTAATCTGCGGAGTAAACGGAGATCAGTAATGGATACTGGGTTCACGTTATCAAGATTAATTTGTGCTTGTGGGGCAATGAAGATTTTGAATTTCTGGTGTCGTGGAATGAGCGTGGTCATACGATCATTTAACGCATGGATACCTTCAATAATGATTGGTTCTGTAGGACCAACTTTAATTACGCGACCCGGAACACGTTTACCAAGTTTAAAATCAAATTTTGGTAATTGGACTTCTTTACCATTAATTAAGTCGAGCATGTTTTGGTTGAATAATGGAATATCAAGAGCTTCGATTGACTCGAGATCTGGTTTTCCATCCTCATCCTTTGGAGCTTCGGCTTTTGTTAAATAGTAGTCATCGATCGAAATACGAATAGGTTTAATTCCTCTTGATAAGAGTTCCACTCTTAAACGATTTGCAAAAGTTGTCTTTCCAGAACTGGATGGACCAGCAATACAAATTAAACGAATGTCTTCGATATCTTTTTCAATCATGTTACCAAGAGTGGTTAACATTCTGTTATGGCGGGCTTCACAAAGTTGAATGAAATCGATTACGCCATCACGGTGAATGTGTTCATTAATACCGGCAACTGAATCAGCCCCAGCAATCTTTCCCCAGTTGTGAGACTCTTTAAGAGTCTTTCCAAATGTTGGAGCATCTTCGAATGGTGGAATTTCGCCTCCACATTCACTTCGTGGATATTGAACAATCATGCCTGGTGCATAGTGACGTAATTTGTATGATTTAAGATAACCAGTGGATGGAACCATACGAGCAAACATATAGTTCATGTAGCCGTCACAGTTATAAAGGTGAACAGTTTTCTCTGGACGATATTGAAGAATAGCCAACTTATCATCAAGATGATGTTCACGGTAGATTTGAGCTGCTTCCTCTTTGGTGTAAACGCCTCTTTCGAGTGGATAATCAGCAGCAATAATCTTTTTCATTTCTGCATCAACTTGTTCAACGAGTTCTGGTGTTGCTTTAACACCTTCGTTAAGGATTTGAACGAAAATGGAACGTGAAACGTTATAGCAGAAGCGAACCTTTAAAGATGGGTCGACACGATTAATTGCCATCGCAAGAACGAATCTTAGCGAAGATTCATATGTTGGAATTGCGTCGTTATCTTTAACGGTTAAAAATTCAACTGTTGCATCGTAATAAACTTCGTATGTGAGTTCTCTCACTCGGTTGTTGACTCGAGCACAGATGTAGGACTTATCATTGTTTTCAATGAGGTCGAGTAGTTTTACTTTTGAGTTAAAAGATGTCTCTTTGTCAAAATATTTGAGTGTAAATGACATCGGGATTCCTCCTTAAAAAATCACGCTAATTATTTTAAATGAAAATAAATATCTATTCAAGCGCTTACATACGCATGTTTTAATATTTTCTCTTTACGAGATTATATAATTTAAATAAAATTATAGCGTATTTGTTAAATTTAATAAAAAGGAGACTGATTAGATGAATTCTAAAGCAATGGTTTACATTCAATCCGGTGGTCCAACAAGTGTTATTAACACTTCTTTATATGGTGCAATTAAGGAAGCTCAAAAGCATCCTGAAATTTCCCATATTTATGGTTCACTTAACGGAATTGAAGGACTTCTGAACGATCGAATTATTGATTTTGGTAAAGAAGATCCAGAACAAATTGAACTCTTAAAACAAACTCCAGGATCAATTCTTGGCACTTCTCGTCACAAACTTCCAAAAGACTTCCATGATGAAGAATATTCCAAAATTTTAGAGACCTGTCAAAAGCATAATATTGGTTACGTTTTCGTTAATGGTGGAAACGACTCCATGGATACTTGTTATAAACTTTCTTTACTTTGTAAAGAGAAAGGCTTAGATATCAAGGTTATGGGCGTTCCAAAAACTGTTGATAACGACCTGGCAATTACCGATCATTCGCTTGGTTTTGGTAGTGCTGCAAAATACGTTGTTAACACCGTCAAAGAAATCATTCTTGACGCCGTTTGCTATGCGAAAGGTAAAGTCTATATTATTGAAGTAATGGGACGTAACGCTGGCTGGTTAACAGCTGCTGTGGACCTTCTTCCTGAAGAAGCTCGTCCAGATTTAATTTATCTTCCAGAAAACAAATTCGATATGGAAGGTTTCTTAAAGAAAGTGGATGCTCTTTACAAGAAGAAAGGCAACGCGATTGTCTGTATCTCTGAAGGAATAACCTTCGAAAGAGACACATCGAATGCGCGTATTGACTCTTTTGGACACATGCAACTTGGTGGTGCTGGAGCTGATTTAGCCAAGATTGTTGAAAACAAACTTGGTTACCCAATTCGTGCCATTGAACTCTCTTTACCACAACGCGCTTATTCATTCTTAACAAGTAAAGTTGACTCTGATGAAGCAGTAATGTGTGGGACAATCGCTGTCCAAAAAGCCCTTGGAGGCATGACTGGACACATGATTGCGATTAAGAGAGTTTCTAACAAACCTTACAAAGTAAGTTATGAACCAGTTGATATCTCTTTAATCGCTAACGTGGAACAAAAAGTTCCAACATCAATGATGGTTGATGATTCTAAAATGGCTCCATCATTCCGTGAATACTGCTTACCTCTTATTCAAGGTGAGATTCCAGTTCAAATGGAAAACGGAATCATTAAATCATGCGTCCTTAAACGTGTGCTTGTGAAATAATTAAAATACACAAAAAAGTCAGTCCATAGGATTGACTTTTTCTTTTTGCGTTCGTATTATATGCGTATGAAAAAGTTCTTATCGAACAAAAGCCAGTTAGCGCGACTGGTCATTTCTACATTAGCACTCGGCTTAATCTTAATGATTTTATCATGCATTGGCATTATTTTCGGTCAGTTTGGTTGGCTGATTGGTGTTTCTATTGGAACTCTTATCTCACTTGTAAACGTTGTGCTTTTGTTCAAGGGAAGTAGCTTTGTTTTAAATGCTTCAAAAGCATCGCTTTTTCTTCTTTTTTATTTTCTAAGAATGCTTCTTTATGTTGGCTTTACTGTTTTGTTAGCATTCCTTGATTTTAAACTTCATCTATCTGCTTTTGCCTATTCAGTCTTTGGACTTTTAATTGCGTATCTTCCAACAGTGATTATTGTTTGTATTGTCATGTCTAAGGAAGGTAAAAATCTAATGAACATTGGTGAGCTCAAATAATGCCTTATAATTCTGAGTCTTTTAAAACATTTAATCCAACCGGTGAGATCATTATGGCTCTCATCTTGATTGGTGTTTTAATTGTCTTTGCAATTATCATTGGTATTCTTGCTAAAAAAGCCGATTTCAAGAAGAAACCAAAAGGTTTACTCCTTCTTGCGGAATGGGCTGTTGAGAAGCTTGATGCCTTTACAAAGGACACGATGGGTCCGGGTTTTGAAAACTTTGGTGGGATTCTTTTAGGTATCATCCCATTCCTTTTCCTATCGTTTACGATAGGTATTACCGGTTTACCAACTCCGATGGCTAATTTAGCCGTGCCTTTATCACTAGCTTTAGTGACATTTATTTTAATTCACTACACATCTATTCGTTATACGAAATGGCGCTATTTTAAACGCTATATTGACCCAATTCCAATCTTTGCTCCAATCAACTTGTTATCGATGTGGGCGCCACTTATTTCGATGACTCTTCGTATGTTTGGTAATGCGATTGTTGGATGGGTTTTGATTTCTTTGATTAATAGTTTGCTTGGAAATATTTCGGCAGCGATTTTCTCGTTTGCTCCAACCGGTCTAAATACAATCTTTATTAGTCCGATTATTACACCGGTTTTCCACGCTTACTTTGACCTTGTCTCTGGATTTATCCAGAGCATGGTTTTTGTCTTCTTGACGTGTCTATTTGTTGCTCAAGAACGTCCAGAAGAAGTTGAACAAGAAGTAGCTTTAGCTACTAGAAAGGAGATGAAAGCATGAAAGATCCATTAATTGCTTTAGCTGCTGGCATTGCTATTCTTAGCGCTGGTGCATCAAGTATTGGTGAAGGTATGCTCTGCTCAAAAGCAATCGAAGGAATGTCTCGTAATCCAGAAATGTATGGAAAACTACGTTCCTCAATGATTATCGGCTGTGCCCTTGTTGAAACTTGCGGTATCTATGCCCTACTTATTTCTATCTTGTTACTTTTCGTTTTCTAATTCGATTTAAAGAAAGGAGGCACTTATGAAAAACCTTGTCGTTCTAGACGAAGCAATCACTAAAGAAAGCTTTATTGATAAGTTGTTCCCAAATCCTTGGGATGCTTTAGCGGTTTTTTTAGCATTCGTCGTTCTACTAATTGTTGTTTTCTATTTTGCCTATAAACCAGTCAAAAGACTGATTCAGAAACGCGCTGATTATGTGGATGGTAAACTCCGCCACGCTGAACAAAGCGAGAAAGATGCATTAGCTAAAGTCGAAGAAGCTAATCTTGAGATTAAAAAGAGTCATCAAGAAGCTTTAGGCATTGTTGAGCAGGCTAAGGCTGATGCTGAAAAAGAAAGAGCGCGAATTAGAAAGCAGGCTAAAGAAGATGCCGACCAAGAAGTCAAACGTGCCAAAGCTGAAATCGAACAAGAAATCGAAAAGAGCAAAGATGAAATTCATTCCCAAATCGTGGATGTGGCATTTGATGCATCCAAGAAAGTGTTGTCTAGGGAAGTAAAAGATGAAGACAATGAAAAACTAATCGATCAATTTATTGAAGATTTGAAGAAGAAAGAATAATGGAATCTGCGACCACAAAATATGCTAATGCATTAGTCTCAATCGCCCGTGACGAAGGCAAACTTTTAGAATACAAATTAGCCATTCGATCAATCGACGAACTTTTAAAAACTAATGCAGAACTCAAGAAATTCTTATGTTCATATTTTGTGTCAAACGAAGAAAAATATCGTCTGAGTGATCAAATTTGTGCGGATTTTGCGGTGAAATATTTGCAAAACTTCATTAAATTACTCACCAAAAAACACCTCATTTATCATTTTCACGATATTGCTAAAGAAATTGTTCTTGGTTTAAACGATGAACTCCATATTGCTGATGGATTTCTTTACTCCACAAAACCACTTAGTGAAAAGCAAATTGAAGCTATTTCCAAAGCTATTTCTGAAAGAATGGGCGTGGAAGTTGAACTGAAGAATCTTATTGATGAACGATTGATTGGCGGAATTAAGGTTGTTGTCCATGACCATGTTTTTGATGGTTCAATTCTCTACAAACTTGATTCAATGAAACAAAATTTAAAAGAAAGGAGAGCCGTATGAAAATAAAAACTTCTGAAATCAGCGCCTTAATTAAAAAGCAGATTGAAGACTTCTCGTCAAAGGTTGAATCCGATGATGTTGGGACAGTTATCACCGTTGGTGATGGTGTTGCTTTGGTTTATGGTCTTGATAAAGCAATGCTTGGCGAACTCGTCGAATTTCCAGGACATATTTATGGCATGGTAATGAATCTTGAAGAAGAACATGTCGGTTGTGTTTTACTTGGAAGTGACACGGAGATTAAAGAAGGCGATTTGGTTAAACGAACAAAAGAAGTAGTTAAAGTTCCTGTTGGTGATGAACTTTTAGGGCGCGTTGTTAACGCGCTAGGTCAACCAATTGATGGGTTAGCTGAAATTACTTCAAAGAAATATCGTGAAGTGGAACGTATTGCTCCAGGTGTCATGTATCGTAAAAGCGTTGATACGCCTCTACAAACAGGTATTAAAGCAATCGATGCAATGATTCCAATCGGACGCGGACAACGTGAGCTCATTATTGGTGATCGTCAAACAGGTAAAACAGCAATTGCCATTGACACAATCATTAACCAAAAGGATCAAAACGTAAACTGTGTTTACGTAGCGATTGGCCAAAAGAACTCAACAGTGGCTTCGATTGTCGACAAACTAAAAAAAGCCGGTGCCATGAAATACACTGTTGTTGTTTCTTCAACAGCTAGTGAATTAGCTCCACTTCAATATTTAGCTCCATACGCTGGTATGGCGATCGCGGAAGAATGGTTAGAACAGGGCAAAGATACGCTTATTGTTCTTGACGATCTTTCCAAACACGCTGTCGCTTACCGTACATTATCACTTTTATTAAAACGTCCTTCAGGACGTGAAGCTTATCCAGGAGATGTTTTCTATTTACATTCTCGTTTGCTTGAACGTGCATGTAAGTTAGATGAAAAACATGGCGGTGGATCAATTACTGCCTTACCAATCATCGAAACTCAATCAGGAGACATTTCCGCTTACATTCCAACAAATGTCATTTCAATTACTGATGGTCAAATCTTCTTAATGACTGATTTATTTAATGCCGGACAAAGACCAGCTATTGATTCTGGTTTATCTGTTTCCCGTGTTGGTAGTGCTGCTCAAATTAAAGCAATGAAACAAGTTGCTTCTTCATTAAAAATTGAACTTGCCAACTACCGTGAACTGCAAGCTTTCTCACAGTTTGGCTCAGACTTAGACGCGGAAACAAAACGCATTTTAAATCATGGTCGTGTGCTTATGGAAGTACTCAAACAAAAGCAATATGACACTTATCCAGTCGACCGTCAGATTATTGAATTTTTCGCTGTAAAACATGGATATCTTGAAAATGTCGAAATTCAAAATATCCACGAATTGCTGGTGAAACTTTATGAACATGTTTCCTCATCGCATCATCAGATTATTGATGAAATATATAAGGAACGTGTTATTTCTGAAGCAAACGAAAAAGCTTTAAAAGCTGTTTGCGACAAATTCTTTGAGGCGAGCAAATAATGGCACAATCTCTTCACAAAACAAAACGACGAATCGCCTCCATTAATTCGACGAAAAAGATTACGAAAGCTATGGAACTTGTTTCCACAGTGAAACTAAAAAAATTCCGTCGTTTAATGGAAAACAATGAACAATACAGCAACGAAATTGCTGCTTTGATTCAAGCGCTTTTCGCGCGTCTTAATGATGAAGAGATTATTTATACCAAAGAACAAAAAGCGGAGAAGGATTTGTATGTTGTATTACATTCGAATTTTGGACTTTGTGCTGGATATAATAATAACTTATTTAACTTTGTTAAAGAGAATGTAAATAAAGAAAGTTCTGTTCTATTTTTAGTCGGAACTAAATCACAACATATTTATCACGAGGAAGGATATAAAACAAACGAAGATTTACTTCATGTTGCTGACCAAGTTAGTACATCTGAAATTATGAAACTTGGACGAACATTAACAAACCATTTTGTGAATGGTCATTATCGTTCGATACATCTTATTTATACACACTATGTGAATTCTCTTAAATTTGTTCCTTGTGACCTCGTCTTATTCCCACTTGTAAACGATCAACAAGCTCCTGATTTTAGGTATCCTCCAATTTTTGATACCGATGTTAAGACCTTAATCGATGTACTTGTTCCCGTTTATATAAATGCCATTTTATTTCAAAAAGTTGTTGAATCAATCGTTTCTGAGCAAACTGCTCGACGTACCGCTATGGAAAACGCCACAGATAATGCTGACGAATTGATTGACCAATTAACAATCGAGTATAACAAGGCTCGACAAGCCGCTATTACCCAAGAAATTAATGAAATTGTCTCGGGTCAACTCTAAGGAGGTAAAACTTATGAATGATAATAAAGGAATTGTTGTCCAAGCTGTTGGTCCGGTAATTGACGTTCGTTTTAAAGATGAACATCTTCCGGAACTATTAACTGCTTTAAAAGTTTCTTTACCTAATGGTAATGAACTGACTCTTGAAGTAGCGCAGCACATTGGTGATGACATTGTTCGTTGTATCGCCATGGGTCCAACAGAGGGAGTCATCCGTGGACTTGATGTTATTGATACGAACGCACCAATTTGTGTTCCTGTTGGTCCAGAAACACTTGGAAGAATGTTCAACATTCTCGGTGAACCAATTGATGAAAAAGGTCCTGTAAAAACGAAACTAAAGATGCCAATTCATCGCAAAGCACCAGCATTTAAAGACCAAGATGTTTCGACCGAAATGCTCGAAACTGGTATTAAAGTCATCGACCTCCTTTGCCCATACTTAAAAGGTGGGAAAGTCGGCTTGTTTGGAGGTGCTGGTGTCGGTAAAACTGTTTTAATTCAGGAATTAATTAACAACATTGCCACTGAACAAAAAGGTATCTCGATTTTCGCTGGTGTTGGTGAACGTTCTAGAGAAGGAAACGACCTTTATCATGAAATGAGTGCTTCTGGAGTTTTATCTAAAACAGCACTTGTCTTTGGACAAATGAACGAACCACCAGGAGCCCGTATGAGAGTTGCATTAACAGGTTTAACGATGGCGGAATATTTTCGTGATGTTGAACATCAAAATGTCCTTCTCTTTATTGATAATATTTTCCGTTTTACCCAAGCTGGTAGTGAAGTGTCTGCCTTATTAGGCAGAACACCAAGTGCAGTTGGTTATCAGCCAACACTTGCAACAGAAATGGGTCAACTTCAAGAACGTATTACTTCGACTAAAGATGGATCAATCACATCCGTTCAAGCCATTTACGTTCCAGCTGACGACTTAACTGACCCAGCTCCAGCAACAACATTCTCACACCTTGATGCGAAGACTGTCTTGGATCGTAATACGGCCGCTTTAGGCATTTATCCAGCAGTGGATCCACTTGATTCAACATCAAATATTCTTGATCCAAATATTGTTGGAGAAGAACATTATAATGTTGCTCGTGAGGTCCAAAAGATTTTACAACGTTATAAAGAGCTCCAAGACATCATTGCTATTTTAGGTATGGATGAGCTTAGTGACGAAGATAAGCGTGTTGTTAATCGTGCACGCCGTATTCGTAACTTCTTATCTCAACCATTCCATGTTGCCGAAGGATTCAGCGGATTTAAAGGAATTTATGTTCCGGTTAAAGACACCGTAGAATCATTTAGAGCAATACTTGATGGCAAATATGATTCTTATCCAGAAAGTGCCTTCCTTTACGTAGGTACAATTAAGGACGTTGAAGAGAAAGCTAAAGGAATGAAATAATGAAATTTCGTTTAGTAATTGTTTCGCCACGAGGATGCTACCTTGATGAAGAGGTGGAATCTTTAACAATCAAACTTTCTAGTGGATATCGCACAATTCTTGCAAAACACGTTCCACTAATTGGTGCGATTGCTTATGCTCCAATGCATATTGTAAAAGATGGTCAAACAATTCACTACGCTCTTCATGGCGGTGCAATCAATGTGACCAATGAAAAAGTTATCTTAATGGTCAATGCTATTGAACGAAAAGATGAGATTGATATCGAACGTGCTAAACGAGCTAAAGAACGTGCCGAAGGACGACTCAAAAATAAAGATAATGGTATTGATATTAAGCGTGCTCAATTAGCTTTATATCGAGCACTGTCACGAATCAATACAGTAAATCAATAAAATTGAAAAAGACCAGCAATTCTTGGTTAAATCACAGAGAATTGAAGGCCTTTTTATTTTGTAACTTTGGAAATTTGAATATTAGATAATCCAGGTTTTTGATGGATGAATAGTGGTCCATCATTTTCGTTTTTAACAGTTTGATATTTGGCTACTTGATCACCATTTGAAAAGTCTAGTTGGATAAGTGTTGCTTCGTTTAAATTTGCCTTGTTTAATGCAGAAACATAATCAACTGTCTCTGATTCAAAATAATAATTATTTGTTAATGTTATTTTTCTTTTGAGAGTATTTCTTAATCGACTTTCAGAATTGACTTGTTCGTAAGGAATTTTTTCAATGTTTGTTCCTTGCACAATAAAGAATGATGGGAAGTATTGGATATCAAAAGCTGGATAAGCAGTGGTAAGAGAGACGATATCATCTTTCTTTTGCGGAGTTTCCATGTGAAATGTTAAGACCTTATTCTCTTCGGCAACTTTTTTTAGTCCGTTTTCAAAAAGGGCACAGGAATCGCATCCTTCTAAAGAGATATATAAACAGAACGTGTCTTTTGCTTTGATGTGGGAATCAATCGTAGTAAATGAATCATCACGTACAACAAAACTTTCTTTTAATAAGAGATCTCCATCCATAAGTGGTTTTGCATCACCATTATAAGAGCACCCTGAAAGAGCACAAAGTGGAATGATTAAACTAACAAGAGAACGTTTCTTCATTTTCAATCTTTAATATATTAACATATTTAATATGGTTCATATTATTCTTTATCATCCAGAGATTCCACAAAATACAGGCAACATTTTAAGAACCGCTATGGCAACAAACTCAATGGTTCATATTATCGGACCGCTTCCTTTTGAACTATCTGATAAGTCTTTAAAAAGAGCCGGGATGGATTATTTAAAAGATGCAAAATACACATACTATTCTTCTTATGAAGAATTTAATAACAAATTTAAAGATCAAAAAATTTATTATGTGACCAAATATGGAACGCACCTATATTGTGAAGAAAAATTCACAAATCCAACCGAAGATGTTTATGTGATGTTTGGTCGAGAATCAACAGGAATTGATAAAACCATTCTCAGCGAACACAAAGACGATACTTTAAGAATCCCAATGCTATCAACAGCACGTAGTTTAAACTTATCAAACGCCGTAGCAATTGTTGTCTATGAGGTTTTAAAACAACAAAAATTTCCTGGCCTAGCCAGTTTTGACATGATTCATAAATATCGAATTTAATTACAGCGTGTAGCTGTTTTGAACAATTCTATTGAATGTTCGCGGATGTTATTAATCTTGATTGAAGAGTAATTCTTAACGATTGCTTCACCCAAGGAATGACCTCGGCGAATGTTTTTCTTTCTGGTATATTGAACTTCGCCGGTTTTCATATTTGAAAGATATAAAGCGAGCTCACAAGCAAAGAGTAATTGGTCGTCGGTTGGTTTAATTGAGGCGATAACAATGTGAGAGCCAGAACGTTCCTTAATGTGAACCCATGTGAATTGCCGGTCCTGCTTCATAACAAAACTTAAATAGTCGTTTTGGGAAGAATTTTTTCCGAAGTAAAAGTAGACACCTTGATAGTTAATTCTCCAAGGCTTATTGAATTCAGTAACGGCGATTTCTCTTTTCTTTTTAAAAGAATATGAAGCTACAATTTTATCAGCCTCTTTTTCGTTTGGAGCATCGTAAAGCTGCTGTAAAATCGATTCATACAATTCGATTTCATTTTTGGCTCTTTCGAGGTTAGTTTCGACAAGGCGAATTGTCTCTTTAGCTTTCTTAACTTTTTTGTAGAAAATTTGAATGTTTTCACTGATGGTTTTTGACCCGTCTAGTTGAATTGATTTTCCGTCTATTTGTACTGATGTTAATCTTTGTTTTAAATTGATACCAGAAATTAGTAAATTATCCGCAATTTGCTGGTAATTTTGTTGCAATTCAGCATTCTTTTTATCTTCTTCAATGTGAAGAATTTTGGTTCGACATTTTTTGATTTTCCCTTGTAAATTAGAGATAAAATCTTGGTACTTTTCTAATCTTCTTTTTTGGATAGAATTTTCGAAAGATTTAACCGCAAAATCCTGGTCAAAAACGATCTCCCCATCAAAGAGTTTTTCATTTTTTGGAAGAACGTATTTCGATCCATTTTCTGGTTCACCTTTTTTGCTGTGGTAGAATGAAGCAATGATCTTATTGTGAATGTCTGTGACTATTAGGTTTGGATGGTTCGGAAAAATCTCAAAATAGAAATATAAATCTTCTTCCGGATTGTTTGATGTGGCCATATGCAGCATAAGAACAAAATCATCTTTTTTGAATTCATAGTAAACAATCATAAATTCATTAGAGATTGCTCTTAGTTGCGATGCAAAAACTGAATTTAATGATTCAAAAAATTTTTCGGTTTTATTTGTATAGAAACAGGGGTTTTTTGTTGATAAGTCAAATGCGATAAACTGACGATTCTTTTCAGCACCAAAAAAGAGCAATGTATCTTTGCTTAAAACCACAGGAGAAAAGAACGCTTTTCCTAAGAATAAGTGTTCATTTTCTTTTAGATATTTTTCGATTGAAGAATGAGTGAATCGCATATCTTTCTTATTATAAAGGAAGATATATTGAAATGTAATCTTGACTTTAATATAATTAAACACATGAAAAAACGTGGTTTATTAATTATTATGTCCGGCCCAAGTGGTGTCGGCAAAGGTACAATTCGCGAAGAATTGATGAAGAAAGATGACTTAAATCTTCATTATTCTGTTTCAATGACCACACGCGGGATGCGTCCTGGCGAAGTTAATGGAAGAGAGTATTACTTTGTAAGTCGTGAAGAATTCGATCAAAATATCGCTAATGATAATCTCTTAGAATGGGCGGAGTTTGTCGGCAATCGTTATGGAACTCCTCGAGATAAAGTAGAACAAATGCGTAACGAAGGTAAAAACGTCATGCTCGAAATTGAAGTTAATGGTACAGCTCAAGTCTTGAAAAAAGTCCATGATGCTGGTGTTATATCAATTTTTATTGCTCCTCCTTCTTTAGAAGAACTTGAAAATAGACTTCGTGGAAGAGGAACAGAAACAGAAGAAGTAATTAAATCGAGGGTTGCAAAAGCAACTCACGAATTTGGTTTTAAAGACCAATATAAATTTGTTGTCGTAAATGACAAATTAGATAAAGCAGTGGATGAAGTTCGTCAAATCATTCTTAATGCGATGAAAGGAGAATAACATGGTTACAATCTCAATTTATGGGTTAGACCAATACGTCGTTGGACGTTATTCTAAAGAACACAGTGCAAACATTTCCAGCCTTTTAGAGGTGGGTGAAGATGATCTAGTTTTTTATTCTCCAAATGCTTATGTCTTCCATAATGGAGTTGAACAAACAAGTTGGAACACAATTGTTAAAGTTAATGCTCCAGAAGAATGTGAAAAACTTGAAGATAAAGTTGCTAATTATTTAATTCAAACTCTAAAAGAGTTTTCAATTCATTTGGTTGTTGAATTTTCTTATTATTACAAACATCATCGTTATGAATATGTGAACAAAGAATATCCACGCTACATTTCTGAAGAAAATGTTGTTAATGCCGAAGATGAAGAATACCAAGAAGGTGATGAAATCTACGAAGGCAACATGTTCGAAGGATTTGAGGAAAAGTACGAAGAAGCACATCACCACTGCGACGGTGAACACTGTGACTGTAAGCACAAGCATTAATGACTGAACTATTGGTTTCTAAAAACGTTTTAAGTGACATTCTCTATGAGAACAAGACTTTCAAACGTTCTTTGAATGACCAATGTTTTTGTAAAAAAGAGTATTCCCAATATAAAAAAGTTGTTTCCGGCCTTGTCGGATGTGAACTTAGACATCATTTCTTATTTAAAAAAGTTTTAGACAAATTACACATTGAGTTAACGCTTAACGAAAGAACATATCTTTATCTTGTTTTAGCAAACAATCATTATCTAAAAGCATTAAACATCGGTGAAATTAACAAATTCATTGAAGATCTTTTCAAAGAAAAATTCCCTAATGTTAAAGAGCTTCTTTCGTCAGAATTTTCTTTGTTTGACTATGTCAATATTAATCAAAAAAGCTTTGATTTTTTATCAATTCGCTTCAATTTACCAAAATGGCTTCTAAAAGCTTGGGTTAAAGAAATTGGTTTATCAAAAACATATCGAGTGATTCATCATCTCTCACGCCCATCAAACACAACTTATCGAGTTAATCCATTTAATGAATACGCAAAAGAAGTTTTGGATAAAAACAAAGATGTTCTTTCTAATGAAATCTTAGAACAAGTTGTTGAAATTTCGCGAAAAGTTCTTCAACAAAGACCAGAACTCAAAGGTGAATTGCTTTTTGAGATTGATCCAAATCTAAAACGCATTGTTGACCAAATTCAAAACGCTCTTATCCAAGAAGTCTGCATTTATTCGGATGAAGATGATTCTTTGCCATTAGAAGAACTTGCTCGAAGTCATAAAAACCTTGGAATCAATGTTGTTTGTCCAACATATGAAGAAAGAACCAAACTTGTTCGTTCTGTACGTTTACAAAAAGCGAAAAACATAAATGTTTTTAAAGCCAATGATGTTTTAACAATGAAGACAGGCATATCAAGAAAAACAGAACTCTTCTATTGCTACCCAAGATCTTCTTCATATGCATTGATTAATAAATACCCTGACTACATTGTTCGTTTCCGCAATACGTCTATTGACGCCTTTGTCGAAAATCAAAAGAAAGCTCTTCACGATTGTTCTGAATTTATTTGTGATGGTGGCGATTTGGTTTACATTGTAAATACCCTGAACCACAAAGAAACAAAAGGTGTTGTCGAAGCATTTTTACAATCCCATCCTTCGTTTGCTTTGGTTAAGGATGAACAAATTATTCCTGATAAAAAACTCAACTCATTTTTATATTATGCTGTTTTAAGGTTAAAGAAGAAAAATGTCGAAGATTAACTTACTTGGATGTGAAATCTCTAAATTAGAACAAATGATGATCGAGCGCGGTCAAAAGAAATTCCGTGCTACACAACTTTACACATGGATTTATGAAAAAGAGACCTTGTCTTTTGATGATATGAGTGATATTTCACTCCGTTTTCGAGAAGAACTGAATCGTGATTTTGCTCTTTCGCTTCCAAAGATTTATAAAAAGCAGGAGTCTAAGGATGGAACAATCAAGCTCTTACTTGAACTGGAAGATGGCGCAAAAGTCGAAACGGCTTTAATGCCATATCGATACGGAAATGCGATTTGTGTTTCTTCCCAAGTTGGATGCAATATGGCTTGTGCCTTTTGTGCATCCGGCTTGCTTAAAAAGCAAAGAAATCTAGAAACACATGAAATTGTTGGTCAAGTTTATGTCATGAATCAACTACTTAAAGAAAAAGGCGAACGTGTGAGCCATGTTGTTGTCATGGGAACAGGTGAGCCTTTTGATAACTATGAAAATGTTTTAGATTTTATTCGCATCATTAATCATCCAAAAGCTTTTGCGATTGGTGCACGCCATATCACTGTGAGCACTTGCGGACTTGTTCCAGGTATTATGCGATATGCTCATGAAGGAATGCAGACTAATCTGGCCATCTCTCTTCACGCTCCAAATGATGAAATTCGTAACAGATTAATGCCCATTTCAAAAGCTTATCCTTTGGATAAATTAATGGAAGCGGTGAAGTATTATGAAAAAGAAGCTGACCGCCGTGTCACTTTTGAATACATCATGTTAAAGGATGTGAATGACACCATTGAATGTGCTCGTCAATTAGTTAAGCTAATTCGTGGAACAAAAGCCTACGTAAATCTCATTCCATATAACCCGGTTGATGAAAATTCTTTTAAAAGAAGTGATGAGGAAAACGTTCATCGATTCTTCTCATATTTAATGCAGCACGGAATCACAACGACAGTTCGCAAAGAATTCGGAAATGATATTGATGCTGCGTGTGGTCAACTACGTGCAAAGGAGCAGCATGAAACACATTAAGGGACAGTTTATTTCTCAAATTGATATTGGCAAAGTTCGTGTTGTTAATGAGGACCGAGCTCTTTCAATGGTCAATCCAGAAGGAGATGTTTTGCTTGCTGTTTGCGATGGTCTTGGTGGCCATAATAAAGGTGACTATGCTTCGCAACTTGCCTTAAACATTTTGGCCGACGAATTTAGAAAAAAACCGAAATTTTACGGTTATTTTTCAATTCGAATCTTCCTTTCACGGGTTTTAAAAATGATGAATCACGAGATTTACTCGACTGCAGAAAAAAACAAGATTTATCAAGATATGGGTAGCACGATTGTTCTTGCGTTATTACATAAATCGAGGGTCTACATCGCCTATGCCGGTGATTCAAGAGCCTATGGACTAAAAAATGGTGTCTTTACTCAACTAAGCGAAGACCAAAGCTATGTTGATTATCTATATAAAACAGGTCAAATTAAGAAAGAAGAAATGTCGATATCTAGTGATAGACATAAACTAATGAATGCTTTAGGCATTTATCCAACAATTTCATACTCACTTGTTATTTTAAAAAATGATTTTGATTCAATCTTCCTTTGCTCAGATGGTGTTTATAACAATATGAATGACCATCAAATTGCGGATATTTTATTAACAAAAGAAAGACTTGAACAAAAAGTTGATACGCTAATTGCTGTTGCCAATTCTAATGGTGGATCAGACAATATGGCAATTTCATTATGGGAGAAAATTAAAAATGATTAAGATTGGTGATGTTCTCTCAAATAGATATCGAATTACAGGTCGTATCGGAACCGGTGGTACTGCAGAGGTTTACTCCGCCACAGATTTCATTAAGAAAGAAACTGTTGCGGTGAAAATCATCAAGGAAGAACTTGTCAATGATCCAAAGAGCGTGGCTCGTTTTGAACACGAAGCAGAAGCTTGCGCTTCGTTTAATCATCCAAATATTGTCCGTGTTTATAACCAAGGACAAGTTAATGGCTGTTCATATTTAGTGTTCGAATATGTTAAGAGTCAAACTTTGTTTGATCGACTTGATTTCCAGACAACTTATTCTGTTAAAGAAGCTTCTGAAATTATGCTGCAACTCCTTGACGCAGTGAATTATATTCACAATAAAGGAATTATTCATCGCGATATCAAGCCACAGAATATTTTCTATTTGGCAAACGGAACTGTGAAACTTGCTGATTTTGGTATTGCCCAAAATATTGATGAAGAAGGACCATACCAAGGAGTCTTTGGTTCGGTCTATTATCTTGCCCCAGAAGTTTGTAGCGGTGAATCCGCTTCAGCTCAATCGGATATTTATTCATGTGGTGTTACTTACTACCAACTCTTAACTGGACATTTGCCATTTGAGGATGGCTCAACAAAGGACATTGCTGCCGCTCACGTAAAACGCAATTTCCCACACTTATCGAAATTCCAACCGGAAATTGCTGGTGTTTTTGACAAGATTATTCAAAAAGCATGTGCTAAAAAACCACAGGATCGCTATCAAACAGCAAAGGAAATGATGGATGATATTGCTACTGCAATGGCGAACAAAGATAATCTTAAAGTTCGTCGAAATATCTTCCAAAAAATATTCGGATTCAAATAATGATTGGAAAGATTGTTTCAACATGTGGTGGCGTTTATCGTATCTATGCAAATGGCGTAAGGTATGATGTTTTTGCAAAAGGAATTTTTAAATATCGCCACGAGCATCTTTGCGTTGGTGATAATGTTGATTTTGATGATGAACACTTTGTGATTAATCAGATTCTTGAACGAAAAAACGAACTTATTCGTCCAAAATGCGCCAACATTGATTTGGTCTTGGTTACAATGAGCGTTGTTGAACCTGAATTAAGCGAAGAACTGGTCTATAAATTTTTGACCTATGTTTTAATGCATAATATTGAAGCAAAAGTTGTCTTTACAAAAGTTGACGCGTTAAGAGATTGTTCAACAATTGAAAGAATTAAATCTGACCTAGCAAAGATTGGAATAGAAACTTTCTTTGTTTCAAAAGACGACGAGTCTTCTAAAGAAGCAGTTCGTCGCTTAGTTAAAGGAAAGGTTGTTTTATTCATGGGTCAAACCGGAGTTGGTAAATCTAGTCTAATAAATGCAATTGATCCAGCTTTTAACCGTAAAATCGGTGAATATTCAAATGCATTAGGAAGAGGAAAACACCAGACAAAAGAAGTAATTTTGCTTCCATATGAGAATTCGTTTTTAGCGGATACTCCAGGATTTTCCTCGCTTGATTTAATGATTTATAAAGAAGATTTAGCGCAGTATTTTCCTGGCTATGAAAAATATTACACTCAGTGTTATTTTT
Organism: Caryophanales bacterium UBA4278; assembly: GCA_002395065.1. Lineage (GTDB taxonomy): Bacteria > Bacillota_I > Bacilli_A > RFN20 > CAG-826 > Fiminaster. The sequence goes on along the minus strand of DGVS01000001.1, from coordinate 67,121 downwards.
CGAATTGCCTGCACCAAAACGAAAAACAATGTAAAATTAAAGAAGAAATTGAAAAGGGAAAACTTTCGAAAGAAGCTCACGAAATTTATAAGAAATTACTGAACGAACTCGAATATCGACAAGAGAGGTATAAATGATGAAAAACTATATTGCTCCAAGTCTATTATCTGCTGATAAAAATGATCTCAAAAACGAAATTTTGAAGGTTGAAAAACTCGGTGCTGAATGGATTCACTGGGATGTAATGGATGGTATTTTCGTTCCAAACAAATCCTACACTCCTGAGCAAGTTCAAGAATATGCAAAATGCCATAAGATGGTGAATGATGTTCATATCATGGTTCAAGACCCAAAGAAGTGGGCGCCAATCTTTGCTGATGCTGGAGCTGATTTAGTTACATTCCACTTGGAAGCCGTTGATTTTTGTCCGAAATGTACTGCTAAAGTCATTAATGACTTACATGCTAAAAACTGTAAAGCTGGTATCTCAATTAAACCAGCTACAAATGTGAAAACTTGCTTTCCTTGGCTTGATAAAGTTGACCTCGTTTTAGTCATGTCTGTTGAACCAGGAAAAGGAGGACAGGCATTTATTCCAAGCGCATTAAAGAAAATCAAAAAACTGCGAAAATATATTGATAAGCATAACCTCAATTGTTTAATCGAAGTTGATGGTGGAATTAATGCTGAAACAGGAGCAAAATGCCGAAAGGCAGGTGCCGATATTTTGGTTGCAGGTTCATACATTTATGGACACGATGATGTCAAAGAAAGAATGGAGTCCCTTCGATGATTTCAATTAATCTTGTTTGGATTGTTTTTCTAGTTGCTTTTGTTGGAGTGTTTGCTGCTCTAGCAGTTCTTTCAATTTTAAGAATGCGACATGTCGAAGAAGAAAACCGCTCATTTATGAGACTTTTTCCATGTGAATTGATTAAAGATAAGATTCCTGGATCAAATGCTTATCGCACTCTCCTTTATGTTTTTAGTGGTCTTTGCTTCGCACCAGTTTTTGTCGTCCTCCCATTATTAGATGAATTTGGTGGACTAGGTGCAATCGCGATGATTGTTTCCTTCCTTTTCGGAATTGAAGGAATCGTTATGGTTTCAATTTTCTTGTTTAATATTCGTTTTACGAATACACATACAAAATTATCCACTGGTTTTATGGCTGGATCGTTCCTTGTGAACGCTCTAACAACGTTATATGCCATCCTTACTTATACAACTTGGAACAAGTTTGATAAAGGAAGTCCACTTGCTTTATCGATGGCCATTGTTGCTGGTTTATTAGCCATTGCAACATTAGTTATTACGCTTAACCCAAAACTGAAAAATTGGGCTCAACTTGTTAAATCACAAAATGGCGAAGAAGTCGTTTACTCTCGACCAAAAATCTTCCCACTTGCCTTCTCTGAATGGCTGATTATTTTGATTAATGTTCTTGGAGAAATTGTCTTTCTAGTTTCTCTAATTAGATAAAAGTAAAGAACGAAAAAAACCGTCTTCATGACGGTTTTTTCTATTGCTTAAATAATAAATTATTTAGCGTTCTTCACTAAGGCACGATGGGCTCTAGCTGTCATACGGACAGTGACCATCTTTCCATTAATGTTTACTTTGTATTTTTGTAAGTTAGCGTTCCAGACACGACGGGTAGCAATGTTACTGTGGGAACGATTGTTACCGGATCTACGTCCGACACCTGTAATTTGACAAACTCTTGACATCGTTTTTACCTCTCTTATCTATCGAAAAGCAAGTGCTATTTTATCAAAGTACTTTAGTGTTTTCAAACTAAAGTTTATTTTTTGTATAACGTCTCAGAAATTCTTCTTGCTCAAGCAATCGGCAGTTTCGTAAAGCATACTCATAAAGTTTGCCATCTTTGTCAAAGGCAAGGAAGCATTCTTTTCCACTCTCTAAGAAGAAGTCGAGAGTCTTGTGCTTTTGACTCCATTCTTCATTGATATAAACAATGTGCGACCACTCGTAAGAAACCTCTTTCCCAAGACGTACATGAATGATGCGAGAATCATTCAAAATGTAGTATGTGTTTTTGATTGAAATAATACACAAAATAACTGCAAGCACCATTAGAAATGGTGTGTAAATAAAAAATGGAATGTCAAGTTGACCATTCTGGAGAAGATTTCCAATAGTAAATGAGAAGAAAAAAATCGCCTCAAAAACGACAAAAGTTCCAACGTAAAGAAGGATCAATTTTGTGTTCGATAAACGAACGATTAAGTCTTTGTTTTTCTTCGACATATTTTCTATTTTATCAAATGTCAATTTTGAAGACAAAAATAACCTGTAAAACTGATATATTTTTCGTAAAACTCTAACATTTTTTCATCAATAAATTGATAGGAAAAATATTAATCTTAATGCATAAATTACCTAATGTGCTACAATACTCACAGAAATTATAAATTTCGCTTTTTATTCAAAGGAGTTAGCAATGTCAAAAAAAGTTGTCGCAATGATTCTAGCCGGTGGAAAAGGGAGCCGACTACAAGCCTTAACAAAGAAAAATGCGAAACCAGCTGTGACATTTGGTGCGAAATATCGAATCATCGATTTTCCACTAAGTAACTGTGCCAATTCACACATTACAACAGTTGGAGTGTTGACCCAATACGAATCAGTTTATCTCGACCAATATATTGGAAATGGAGAAAAATGGGGACTTAATGGCGTGCGTTCCTTAACAACAACCCTTGCTCCAAGACAAACTGATGAAGGTTTATCCTGGTACAAAGGAACCGCTGATGCCATCTATGCCAACATTGAATTTATGGATTCGACTGATCCTGATTACATTCTCATCCTTTCTGGAGACCACATTTACTCCACGTCATTTGATGAGATGCTAGAAGAAACGGTTGAAAATAACGCTGATTGCACAATCGGTGTCTATGAAGTACCAATCGAAGAAGCGTCTCGATTTGGTATTTTAGTTGCAGATAAAAACAACCGTATTGTTGAGTTCCACGAAAAGCCAGCTCATCCAACCAGTAACCTTGCTAGTATGGGCATTTACTTATTCAAGTATTCTGTTCTTCGTGAAGCCCTCATTAAAGATGCTAAAAACAAAGAAAGTTCCCATGACTTTGGTAAAGACGTTATCCCAATGTTGTTAAATAGCGGTGCTCGTTTATTTGCCTATAAGTATCGTGGATATTGGAAAGATGTTGGTACAATTGCTTCCCTTCATGAAGCTAACATGGATCTTCTTGATGGAACAAAAGAAACTAACCTCACGGAAATCTTTAATGGTTTAAAAATCTATACCGAGGATCAACCATGTCATCCACAATACATCGGTTCAAAAGCTGTGGTGGAAGATTCCTTAATTGATCAAGGTACCGTAATCCACGGTGAAGTTAAACACTCTGTCGTTTCACGACAAGTTGTTGTTGAAAAAGGTGCTAAGGTTGACCACTGTGTTGTAATGGGTAACGTTACAATTCACGAAGGAGCCGAACTTTCCTATGCTGTGATTGCACCTGACGTCGAAATCAAAAAAGGCGTTAAAATCCAAGGTGATCAAAAACACATTAAGCTTTACGCTGGAGAGGAGAAATAACGATGGGACACAAAGTTTTAGGTTTATTGAATCTATATGATTCACCGTCTCTTGGTGAATTAACTAAGAAACGTACCCTCGGATCAACTTCTTTCCTTGGTCGCTATGCGATTATGGATTTTGCCTTATCGAATTTTACTAACTCCAATATTGACGAAATCAATATTCTTGTTAAAGACAACTATCGAAGTGTGGCCAAGCACATTGGTACATTAAAAACTTGGGTCAATAATACCAAGATCGGTCGTCAAAATATTTTGATGAACGAACGTGGTATTCGTGATCCAAAATATAATTCTGATTTAAACGCAATTCGTGAAAACGACTGGGTTTATTTCGAAGCTGATGCTGACTATGTCATCATCGCTCCAGCACATATTATCTCCGTCATTGATTATCGTAAAGTTCTTGAATTCCACGAAGAAAAGAACGCTGACATTACCTTGGTCTATACCAAAATTAAAGATGGTTCCAAAGCTTTCTTGTCCAGCAACGTTTTAGAAGTGAAGGACGACAAAGTCGTCTTCTTTGCCCCAAACAAAGGAAAGAAAGATGATGTGGCCGTTTCAATGCGAACATACATTATGTCTCAAGATGCTTTCTTAAAGATTATTCGTCATAAAGATTATCGTGATGCTTTAAGCATTAGAATGTTAATGGAGAAAATCATTGCTTCTCAATCACTAAAAGTGTTCGGCTATGAACATAAAGGATACGTTCGTTGTATTGATTCCTTTGAACACTTTATCGAATATTCATTTGAACTACTTGATTATAAGGTCGCAACCAAATTATTTGATACGGGTGCGCCGATTTATACTCGTACACATAGCGCTCCACCAGCTGATTATGGCGAGCACGCTAGTGTCAAAAACTGCTACATTGCCAATGGTGGACACCTTGATGGCAGTGTCAAAAATTCGATTGTTTCACGCTATGTAGACGTGGAAGAAAAGGCTAAAATTGATCACTCAATCATTCTTACCCAAGCTGTCATTGGCAAAGGTGTGAAGGTTGAATATGCTGTGGTCGATAAGTACGCCAAAATCTATAAAGATGTTATTGGGACAAAAGACGAACCAGTTTATGTTGCCCAAGGAAAGGTGATTAAATGAAGATTGTAATGGTCACCTCGGAGGCCAATCCACTTTGTAAAAGTGGTGGTCTTGCCGATGTTACTTATTCATTAAGTAGAGAATTAAACAAAATTGGCGAAGAAGCCATTATTGTTTTGCCTTACTACAAGGTCATTAAAAATAACCCAAAATGTAAAGCAAAGTTTGTTTCCTCTTTTAACATTGCGATGAGTTGGAGACAACAATACTGTGGTATCTTCCAAACAAAAATTGATGGTATTCGTTATTATCTATTAGATAATGAATACTACTTTAATCGTGATGAACTGTATGGACACTATGATGACGCAGAACGATTTGCGTTCTTCTCGCTTGCTGCTCTTGAAGCATTAAAACAATTAAAAGTTCATCCAGACATTATTCACGTTCATGACTGGCAAGCCAGCATGATTCCGTGTTTAATCAAGGAGCGTTTCCGTGAGGATCCATTCTTTGGAAGCATCAAAACTGTTTTAACAATTCATAACCCAGCCTTCAAAGGTTTCATGGACAAATATTATTTAAATAATTTCTATGGTTTAAATGATTACATTTACGATAAAGGTAATGTCCGTTTTGAAGGCATGGTTTCCACATTAAAAGCAGCGATTTACTATGCTGACGTTTTAACAACAGTCTCTCCAACCCACCGAGAAGAATTATTGACTTACAATACTTCTCAAGGTCTAAACTATTGTTTAGAACTACGTAAAGAAGATTTCTTTGGCATTCTTAACGGGATCGATGTGGTGGAATTCGATCCAAGCAATGATAAATACATTGCCGAATGTTATAATGCTGATGGTTTTGCAAAGCAAAAAATCGCTAATAAAAAACAAGTTCTCGAACGCTTTGGTTTAGCCAATCGTCGTGGACCTGTTTATGGAGTTGTCTCGCGCTTAACTAACCAAAAAGGTTTCGATCTCATCTTTGATAATGTCGATTATCTAGTGAAGAACAACGGAACACTTTTAGTGTTAGGTTCTGGCGAAAAGGAAATCGAAGCACGTCTAGAAAAGATTCGTGCAAAGTATCCAAAGAATGTTGGAATTTACATTGGTTACAACGACGAAGTGGCTCACCAAATCTATGCTGGTAGTGACTTCTTTATCATGCCATCTTTATTTGAACCATGTGGTATTGGACAAATGATTGCCCAACGATATGGTTCTCTTCCAATTGTTCGTGAGACCGGAGGTCTCAAAGATACAATTGTTCCTTATGATGGTAAGAATGCTAAGAAGGCAACAGGCTTTAGTTTCGTTCCGTTTAATGGAATGGCGTTAGGCCAACAGCTTGAACAAACATGGCAACTTTACGCAGACCGAGACAAAATGAAAAAAGTTATTGCTAATGCAATGAAATTAGATCGTTCCTGGACAGTTTCAGCAAAGAAATATGTCGAGGTTTACAAAAAGGCTCTTTCCAAATGAGTTACGACCACAAGAAAATTGAACAAAAATGGATGAACATTTACGAAGAAAAGAAACCTTTCTTCTGCGATGTTTATGATTTTAGCAAGCCAAAATACTACTGCTTGGATATGTTTCCATATCCATCTGGACAAGGTTTACATGTTGGTCACCCATTAGGCTATACCGCAAGTGACGTCATTTGCCGTATGAAAAGAATGCAGGGCTTTAATGTCCTTCATCCAATGGGTTGGGATGCATTTGGTTTACCTGCGGAACAATTTGCGATTAAAAACAATAAACACCCATATTCGTTTACGAAAGCGAATATTGATAATTTCCGTCATCAAATTAAATCATTAGGATTCTCCTATGACTGGAGCAAGGAAATCGCCACTTGTGATCCAAGTTACTACAAATGGACACAATGGATTTTCACTAAACTCTTCGAAAAGGATTTAGCCTATGTGGCAAATATTCCAGTTAACTTCTGCCCAGAACTTGGCACTGTTTTAGCTAACGAAGAAGTTATTGATGGTAAAAGTGAACGTGGTGGATACCCAGTTATTAAGATGCCAATGCGTCAATGGGTGCTTAGAATTACAAATTATGCTGACAAGTTAATTGATGGTTTATCTAGTCTAGATTGGCCAAAATCCACACTTGTTATGCAAAAGAACTGGATTGGTAAATCATTAGGTGCAGAAATCACCTTTAAAGTCAAAGATAGTGATGAATCATTTGTTGTTTTTACAACACGTGCCGACACTCTTTTTGGATGTACCTATTGCTGTTTAGCTCCAGAACATCCACTTGTTAAAAAGCTTGCAAAACCTGAAAATTTACCAGCAATTCTTGGTTATCTTGAAGAAGTCAAGTCCAAATCTGATATGGAAAGAACGGAACTTAATAAAGATAAAACAGGTGTCTTTATTGGTGCTTATGCTATTAACCCAATCAATGGTAAAGAAGTTCCAATTTATGCAGCTGACTATGTCCTTTATGGTTATGGTAGTGGCGCCGTCATGGCTGTTCCTGCTCACGACCAAAGAGACTACGAATTCGCGAAGAAACATGGCTTAGAAATGATTCAAGTTCTTGAAGGAGATATTTCTGAACATGCTATGGAAGATGATGCCAAACACATCAATTCCGACTTTGCGAATGGATTAAATATTGAAGAGGCCAAGGAAGCCATCATCAAGAAACTTGAAGAGATGGGTGCTGGCCATAAGAAAGTTAATTACAAATTACGTGACTGGATTTTCTCCCGTCAACGTTACTGGGGAGAACCAATTCCAGTTGTCACTTATGAAGATGGCACAATTGAGGCTCTCTCGGAAAAAGATCTTCCACTTACATTACCAGAATTAGAAGTCTATGCTCCTAGCGGTGATGGTCAATCTCCTTTAGCGAATGCTAAAGATTGGGTTAATGTTGTGATTAATGGAAAGAAAGCGAAACGTGAAACTAACACCATGCCACAATGGGCAGGATCTTGTTGGTATTACATTCGCTATATTGATCCAAAGAATGATCACGCCATTGCTGATCCAGCGTTAATTAAACACTGGTTACCAGTTGACCTTTATATTGGTGGTGCCGAGCACGCTGTTCTTCACCTCCTTTATTCTCGTTTCTGGCACAAGTTCCTTTATGATGAAGGCGTTGTTTACTGTAGTGAACCTTATAAGAAGCTATTCCATCAAGGAATGATCTTAGGTGAAAACGGTGAAAAGATGTCTAAATCAAGAGGCAACGTTGTTAACCCAGATGACGTGGTTGAAGAATACGGTGCCGATGCACTTCGTTTATTCGAAATGTTTGCTGGACCTCTTGAAGAAGGATTCCTTTGGTCAACAACAGGATTAGCTGGTGCACGTCGATTTATCGAACGTGTCTATCGTCTATATACTGATCCAGAATTTGTTAATCGCTTTAGCGATGAAAACTCCAAAGAACTCGACTTTGCATATAATGCAACAGTCAAGAAAGTCACTGAAGACTTTGAGAAATTACAGATTAATACCGCGATTGCACAAATGATGATTTTCATTAACGCAGTTTATAAAGCAAATTCTATCTATAAACCTTACATGGTTAATTTCTTAAAGATGTTCTCCTGTGTCTGTCCATTTGTGAGTGAAGAACTCTATCAAGAGTTAACAGGAAAAGAATTGATCGATTACGAACGCTTCCCAACTTACGATGCTTCTAAACTCGTTCTTAATACAGTAAAGATGGCGGTCTCAGTTAATGGAAAGCTTCGTGACACAATCGAAGTTGATAAAGAAATTTCTGACGATGAATTAAAAGAAAAATGCTTTGCTCTAGATAACGTTAAACGTCAAATCGAAGGTAAAGAAATCAAAAAAGTCATTATTGTCAAAGGAAAAATTGTCAACATTGTTGCTATTTAAATGAAACATTCGTTAGTTATTGATTTAGGCAATACAAGCGTAAAATATGCTGTTTTTGCTGGTGAAAAATTTATTTGTCAAACAAAAATCGTTATTGATGACAAATCGTTTTTGAAAACAAAAACAACATTAATTGAAATGCTGAAAGAAAACAAACTTCAAGCATCAGATTTTGAAGATGCTATTCTTTTTAGTGTTGTCCCAAGTCTAAACAAAACTATTCAAAAATTTGTTTTATCGGTCTTTAAACTAAAAACAAATATCTTTGATATTAAAGATGCCAAAAAGCTTCCAGAAGGTGTTCCAAACGAAATCGGTTCTGACTTATTAGCCGATATTTGTGGTGCTGAACATTTTTATGGCGCTCCAATTCTGATTGCTGATTTAGGAACAGTCACAAAGTTTATTTTCATTGGTGAAAAGAAAGAACTTGTTGGTTGTTCATTCATGCCAGGAATGGATGCATCTTTAAAATCAATGACTAAACAAACCGAACTTCTTCCAAAACTAAGAATTGAAAAACCGCAAGAAGCAATTGGTAGAAACACGATCGAATGCATGAAATCGGGTGTCTACTATTCAACAGTGGCATCATTAAAACATTTTATTGATGTTGCAAAAGAAAAATATCCAAGTGTTAAAACTGTTGTGACTGGTGGATATTCCGAGGTTATTAAAGAAGATATCGGTGAAACAATTTATGATCCTTTGTTAACAGTTAAAGGAATGAATAAAATTCGCCTCATCTTAAAGAAAGGAATCTAGTTATGAATTACAAGAAACTATTAGAAAAATATAATGATGAAATGCTCGAAACTCTTAAAGAGTTTTGTAAGATTCCTTCAGTTTACGATGAATCAACAAAAACCAAAGAAAAACCATTTGGAGAAAACGTTGATAATGCACTCCATTTTATTGGCGAATTAGGCCGTAAACTCGGTTTCTCTGTTGAATATTGTGATGGCTATGCCACGGAATTAACAATTGGTAGTGGAGAGAAGATGATTGGTATCTTTGCTCACGCTGATGTTGTTCCGGCATCTGGAAAGTGGACAAACGATCCATTTGAACCAGTTGTTCGTGATGGAAATATTTATGCTCGTGGCTCAAGCGATGATAAAGGACCACTTATTTCTGCTTTATATGCTACAAAAGCTTTATATGAAGAAGGCTTAATCAAAAATTACAAAGTTCGTATTGTTGTTGGTGGTGATGAAGAACGTGGCTCATCCTGTTTAGAGTACTATTTTGATACTTTAAAAAAGGAAGGACCAGATTACGGATTTACCCCAGATTCTGATTTCCCACTTATTTATGGAGAAAAGGAAATTGTCGACTTTTATCCAGAAATTGCGGTGAAAATCCCAAATGTGAAGTCTATTAAAGGTGGCGTTGCTACTAACGCTGTTTGTGACCATGTTGAAGTGGAAATGAAACGCGATGAAGACTTCATTAATTATCTCAAAGAAAAGAACATTAACTTCAAGGATGAAGGTAAACTACTAATCTTCGAAGGACAATCCTGCCATGGTTCAACTCCACAACTTGGTGTAAATGCTGCTTTAATTTGCTTATCAGCCTTAGGCGATTTCTACAAAGTAGAAAGTTTATCCAAAATTGGTGATAACTTAAGCGATACATCTGGTAAAAAATTTTGTTGTTATACCCACTCTAAACTTCTTGGTGATTCAACATATTGTGTTGGAATGGTTAACTATGAGAAAGAAAAGCTTAGTTTTACCGTTAATTTCCGTTATGGAGAAACAACTAACCTAACTGAAATTATGAAGAAGTTTGATGAGTTCTTTGCTACTAAATCTGAAGCTAGAGAACCATCTCCACTTCTTTTATATGATCCAAAATCAACATTAGTGAAAACTCTTCTTAAGGCATATCGAAAAGAAACTAAAGATAAAACTGCTCCATTAACAACTGGTGGTGGAACATATGCCAAACACGCTCCAAATACAATTGCTTTTGGTGCGCTTTTCCCAGGACGTACATCAACCATGCACGAACCTGATGAACTAATGCCATTAGAAGACTTCTATCTCTCAGCAATTATTTATGCTCGAGCGATTGATTTACTTGGTAAAAAATTATGAGAATTCGCTTTAAACAATGGGCTGTTGATTACTTAAAAGAACATCCTGAAATTGTCATTGATAAGATCGATTTTAACGACCCATTTTTTAAAGATAAAATTTATTACGAAATTGGCTCTGGAAAAGGGGAATTTATAACAGATTATGCTTTAAAGCATAAAGATTGTCATTTTCTTGCTGTTGAAAGAGCACAAACCATTGCCGGAATTATGGCTAAAAGACTTCAAGAAAATGAAGTAACAAATGTCCGTGTTTTTCCATATGATGGTGAGGTTGTTTTTGAACAAACTCCAGAAAATTCAGTGGATGCGATTTTTCTGAACTTTGTTGATCCTTGGCCAAAGAAAAAACACGCCAAAAGAAGGCTCACATTCCATACATTTTTAGAGCAATATTATCGTATGCTTAAACCTGGTGGATGTGTCTATTTTAAATCTGATAACGATTCACTATTTGAGTTTACTTTAGAGGAAATTCCTCTTACAAAATTCAAATTAGTTTTGAGTGAAAAAGATTATATTTTTGATGAAGAAAACGATGCGATGACTGGATACGAAAGTAAGTTTCGTGGTCTTGGTCAAAAGATTCATCGAATCGTTTTAAAAAAGGAGTAACTATGGAACTAGAAGTTACATTAAAAGAGCAAGGAAAGATTTCTCGATTAACAAATAAAACTTTCCAATTTGATCCAAAATTAGGTGAAGGATTTTATGCGGCAAACTACTTTTTAAAGTCTCGCGAAATCGTCGAAAAATTTGCTCCAAATCACAAGGTTACAATGCAGTTTTTCCAACGCACTAATGATGCCAAATTATGTGGTGTTGATGAAGCGATTGCTTTGCTCCATACTTTTGCAAAATCACCGCAAAACCTGGATATTTATGCCTTAAATGATGGAGATATTATTCAAGCAAACGAACCAGTTTTAAAGGTAACTGGACGATATGAAGACTTCGGTTTTTTAGAGTCAATGATTGATGGAATTCTTGCTCGTCGAACAAGTGTCTGTACAAACGTTTATTGGGTGATGAAAGAACTCAATGGAACTGATATATTCTCGATGGCTGATCGCCAAGATGATTACCGCACTCAAATCGGTGATGGCTATGCATCCTATGTTGCTGGAATTCGCAAAGTCTCAACTGATGCCCAAGGTTATTGGTGGGGTGGAAAAGGTGTTGGAACAATGCCTCATGCCTTAATCGAACTTTGCGGTGGAGATATTTGTAAGGCTAGCGACAATTATCACAAAACTTATCCAAATGAACAAGTTACAGCTTTAATCGATTATCACAATAATGTCGTTCATGACTCGCTTATGCTTGCTCGACACCTTGGTAAAACTTTACGCGCTGTTCGCGTTGATACATCTAAAGCTCTTGTTGATCACTACTTTGATGACAAAGATACTTCGGGATTCGATCCTCATGGAGTTTGTAAAGAATTAATCTTTGCTTTAAGAAAAGCCCTTGATGATGAAGGATTTAACTGGGTGAAGATTATTGTTTCTTCTAGTTTTAATAAAGATAAAATTCGTGAATGGGTGAAACTTGGAGTCCCAGTAGACACCTATGGTGTCGGCACCTCATTTGTGAACAATATGACCTGTGGATTTACCGGTGATCTAGTTGAGCTAGATGGTAAGCCAGAGGCTAAAGAAGGAAGGAAAAATATTCCTTCAACTAGACTTAAAAAAGTTTCTTATCCAATCTATTAATGAAAATACTTCCTTGATAAATGTAAATTGTTTCATTTATAATGAACTTACATTAAAGAGGAAGTTTTTTCATGGAAAATTTGAAAGACAGAGTCACCATATATGAAGTTGCTAAAGCAAGTGGAGTTTCATTAGCGACTGTTTCCCGAGTCATTAATAACCAAGGAAACGTGACTGAAGAAACCAAACAAAAAGTTCAAAAAACCATTGCTCGACTTGGTTACAAACCTTCTGGTTTAGCTCAGGCTCTTGCAACAAACAAATCCACAACAATTGGTGTTGTTATTCCAAGTGCTAACTACGTTTACATTTCTTCCGTTTTAAACGGAATTACCGAAGTTGCTAAAGAAAAAGGATTTAACCTTTCGCTTTTCATCACTTCCCACTCTCGTGAAGACGCCTTAAAACAACTTGATAAAGTTATTACTTCTCACGTTGATGGAGCAATCATCTTTGACGATGAACTTGATGAAAACGACATCGCTAAATTAAATTCCTACTACGTTCCAACAATTGTTATTAATAACAAAGTTGAAGGCGAAAGAGTTGGTTGCATTGTCTTTGCAATGGAACGCAATTTCAAAGACGTTTTGAACGAAGCAATTGAACGAAACAAAGGCAAAAAGCGCTTAGTCTTCCTCCATGTCCACAACTGTGGTCGACTCCTTGAAAGAACTGAAAAAACCTTTATAAAGGTTTGCGATGAAGAAAAACAAGAGTATCGTATCCTCAATGTTGATGACTCTTATACGAGAACGTATAACGACTTCTTAGGCTACTTTAAAACTGAACGACATCAGAAGTCATATGTGGTGGCTTATCGTGACTCGATTGCTGCTGCAATTACAAATGCCGCAACAGATTCTGGACTAAAAGTTCCAGAAGATGTTGAAGTTCTCTCGATTATTGGAACAAAATATGCTAATATTACTCGACCGACTTTGTCGACGATGAATATTAACATGCAAGACGTTGGACGTCGAGCGATGTATATGCTTGTTGATCTAAGCAAAAATGCCTTAGAGAACAAAGTCTACCGCATTGAACCGGAATACAAGAAACGTCAATCAACTGAGGAATAAAAATGAAGAATATTGTTGAAGAACTAAAATGGCGCGGATTAATTAAAGATTTCTCTAACGAGGAAGAAGTTCGCGAATTGCTTAATACAAAACAAACCATCTACTGTGGTTTTGACCCATCTGCATCTTCGATGCACATTGGTAACTTTGTTATGATTTCAATGCTCATGAGACTCCAACAAGCTGGACATAAAATTGTCGCTGTTGTTGGTGGAGCAACAGGCATGATTGGAGATCCAAGTGGTAAATCCAAAGAAAGAAATCTCCAAACCAAAGAAGCTTTAAAAACGAATACAGATTCCATCCGTAAACAACTCGAAAGATTTATCGATTTAAGCGATCCTGAAAAAGGTCAAATCGTAAATAACTACGACTGGATCGGATCAATGTCTGTTTTAGATTTCCTTAGAGACTATGGAAAACACTTCCCAGTAAACTACATGTTATCAAAAGATATCGTGGCGTCACGCTTACAAAGTGGTGTCTCTTTCACCGAATTCTCCTACATGATTCTTCAATCAATTGACTTCTTACATTTATATCAAAAAGAAGGTGTTACTATTCAAATTGGTGGTGGAGACCAATGGGGAAACTTAACTGCCGGATTAGAATTAATCCGTAAGGTTGAAGGTGCTGATACTAAAGCAGGGTGCTTTACTGTTCCACTTTTATTAGATGAAAATGGTAAAAAATTCGGGAAATCCGAAGATGGTGCTCTCTACCTTGATGCGAAACTTGTTTCGCCATATAAGATTTATCAATACTTCATCAATGTTTCCGACGATGATGCTGCTCGATACTTAAAAGTATTCTCCTTTAAATCTGTTGAAGAAATTAACAAAATTATTGAAGAACATTACCAAGCATTAGGAGTCCGTGTCGCCCAAAAAGCTTTAGCTTATGAAATTATTTGTTTAGTTCATGGTAAAGAAAAAGCCGAAGAATGTCGTAAGATGAGTGAGGCTTTATTCTCTGGTTCCATTAAAGAACTAACAAAAGAAAATATTGAAGAACTCTTTGGTGATCTTCGTGTAGAAGTGGAGAGTGGTTTAGTTTTTGAAGACCTCTTAATCGCCACTCATGCCGCTAACTCTAAACGCGAAGCTCGTGAATTCATTAATGGAAACTCAGTTTCAATTAACGGAGAAAAATGTACGGATATTGCCAGGGTTTTCACGAAAAATGATGCGCTTTTTGGACAATACATTGTCTTAAAACGCGGTAAGAAAAACTACTACTTAGTTGATTTAAAATAACATGAAAAAAGGTCTTGGTTTACTTCTAATCATTCCTTTCTTGTGCTCTTGCTCTGGCGCACGAATTTCAACCGACCAAGCCTTAAGAATGATTAATGAATTCGAAACAAAATTAGAACAGAAAACATCGTTCTCTTTCTATGAAAGAAAAGCTGTTTATGAAACAAGTACTTCTCGTTCTGTAAGTTTAACCCAAGTCTTTTTTGAAGATAACTTTTTCCATTCTTATAACATCTATCAAGATTTAAAAAATGTCGCTAATAGTACAGCAGTGGAAACATGGTCATTCATTAAAGACAAAATGATTTACGATGTGACCACTGAAGATGCTGAAGATAACCCTAAAGGAAAAAGTTTTCACGCTTACACTTTTGAAAAAGAAGTGTGGGAAGAAAGAATCAAAGATGCTTTTGAGGAAGTAAGAAAAACCAACTCCCTTTATCTTGTTCGAATCAAAAACGAAATCAAAAGTAAAACGGATCAAACAAAAATTGATCTTCGTTCCAAAAACAGTGGTTCATTAATCCATAAAATCGAACGTTACGGAAATGAAGGAAAAGTAATTCGCTACAAAAGTTATGAGTTCCAAGATTCCTTAATTTATAACGTCGTTGATAAAGATGACTACTCCGTTACAACAATTGATTTTAGATACAAGGTTTCTACTCAAGAACCGAATATTCCAGACTTCTAAAAAATAAAAGAAAAAAGTAATATTGCTCAAACAGTCTTTTATGACTTATCATAAAGATGCAATGAAACGTTCATTAATTGGCTTTTTGACCATTTTTCTTAGTTTTTGTTTACCGAGTTGTGCGAAGAAAAACAATAAAATTGGTGGCTTATATAAAAATACAATCAATTATGATTCTTATTCGGCGATGGTTGGTGCTTGGTCTTATCAAAACAAATACGTTTTTTCTGGTGACCGTCTAACTGTAGATATTGAGAAAGTTTGTCCCGAGATTGGCCCATTTAGTTATTACATTTCTGGCTGGGATGTCACATGTCGGTATGTTACTGGCGGAATTTCTCAAAAAAAACATATTTTAACTCAACGCGAAATGTCGGTATTGATTGGTAAAGGAGTCCTACTTTATTTCTCTTTGCCTACAAACTTAATCAGCGATAAAAATTTTTCTTGGGTTTTAGCAAAAGAACTTGACAACAATTATTCTGAGTATGCTGAATTTCAACCAATCTGGTATTTCCCGAGAATGGAAAACATTCATTTTGAAATTCAATATATTTATTGTCTGATCAACGAATCGAAAGAACAAATTCTCACTTTTTATATAAATAAAGGGTTTGTCGAAGAGTTTAATTCATTTAAGCAGGAATTTGAAAGAATCCTAACTGATGTATGAAAAAAGGAACCTTGAGGTTCCTTTTACTTTGCTCAAATTTGAATTACAGCAATCTGTTGTAGTATTCAATAACTTGTGCTTCATTAATATCCATTGGAAGTTCGCTACGTTCTGGAACGCGGACGAATTCTCCGGATAATTTTTCAGCATCGACTTTGACATAACCAACAGAGGCTGGTTTGCTTTCAAGTGAAGCCTTCACAATGGCAAGATCATGACCTTCTTTGATGGCGATTTTGTCACCAACAGAGCAGAGGTATGATGGGATATCAACTTTTTTACCATTGACAGTGATGTGTCCGTGGTTAACAAGTTGACGAGCCGCACGGCGAGTTCTTGCAAATCCCATACGGTAGACAAGATTGTCTAAACGGGATTCAAGGATACGGAAGAAGGCTAAGCCTGTAACTTCATCGCTCTTTTTAGCAAGGATGAATAAACGACGGAATTGACGTTCATTGACACCATACATTTGTTCGAGTTTTTGTTTTTCGAGCAATTGTTTGCCGTATTCAGAAGGTTTTTTCTTACGATCATTACCGTGTTGGCCTGGACCATATGGACGTTTGGCAAGTTCTTTACCAGATTCCAAAGTGGAAAAACCAAGACGACGTGAACGTTTGTAGTCTGAACCAGTATATCTCATGATTTATGACTCCTTTCACTAAATGCATCATTTAGCTTGAGGTGTAAATTCCTTGCTTCGGATGTCATCAGATTGACTTTCGGTCTTGAGCTAAGCTTACTCATCCACGATAGTTGAGACATCAGTCAAGCAGTATTTACATGCTTCAACAATGCGAGTTATATAATAAAGAAATCAAAAATGGTTGTCAATACCAACTCATCTAATATTTTATATTAGGAGTTTTTTCTAATCCAAAGTGGCAAAAAACAGACATATTCCTTCATTGTTTTTAGTAGAAAACAAGAGTTAAATATGGTAATATTCAACGTATGAATGGTGGAATTCTTGCTCTAATTATCATTGCTTCGGTTATCGTTGCTGCGGCAATTGTATTTGTAATTATTTTAATAATTAAACACAACACTTTGAAACACACGATCCTCGATATGGACCGTCGTTTCCAATACCTTCATGCATTGTTAATTGGACAAGACGCCCAGTATGTTAAACGTCTAGAAATTATTTCTAGAACAAATCTTCTTTATGTGGACACCCACACAAGATTCGTCAAACGTTTCAAAGAGATTAGGGACCACCTCGACGCATCTGCACAACGCCAAGTCAACGATATTAAGGACCTTTATTATGACCACAAGATTAAACTTGTGCGTCAAGAACTTCCAAAGGTTCTTAAGATTGTCGAAGAGTATGAAAAGGAAGTGAATATTCTCAATAATGACTTATTAAAAGTCATCAAACCAGAAGAAAACTGCCGCCAATCTTCACTTTCTTTGAAAGAACAACTTCGTCGTATCCGTCAGGATTATTACGCGAAGCAATCAGATCTCACTTTAGTCAACGATTCGTTTGTTGAAGTCTTTAAGTATGTCGATTCCTTATTTGAAGAATTCGAAGCATATGTTGAAGCCGCTCAATATGACGAAGCAAATGCTGTTCTTCCTAAAATTGAAGACATCGTAAAAGAACTAGCAAAGATTTTAATTGCCATTCCTGAACTATGCACACTTGTCACATCTGTTGTTCCAGACAAACTGATTTCTTTAGAGAACGCTTATGAAGTGATGAGCAAAGACCATTATCCGCTTCATCATTTATGCGTTAAACAATCCATTGAAGAAATTAAGAAAGAGGTTTCTCTTTTAACAACACGAATTAAACGTTTCGACCTTGATGGTGTTAGAAACAAACTTGATGACATCTCACTTCAAATTGATGAATACTTCAAATTGTTTGAAGAAGAGAAAGCAGCTCGCGTTGATTTTGAGCAAAACAATGAACACGTTTATAACAACGTTGGTACAATTGAAAAAAGCTTTATTAAGCTTTGCAATACGATTCCTGAAGTCTCAAAAGTGTTTGTTATTAGCGATGAACAACACAACAAGATTAATCATATTCAATCCGAAATTAATCGTGTTGGCGCTTTAAAAAGAACACTTGATACATTTGTTCATAGTGCAACAAAACAACCATATTCTCTTCTTTTAAAGAAGATGAACGAACTGAAATCTTCATCTGAATCAATTATTAGTGAAATTGACGATTTCAATAACTATATTCTTTCTTTGAAAGAAGATTCTGAATACGCTTATAACTTAGTTTATGATTTCTTTAACAAAATTGTCGAAGCTGAGAAGGATGTTGATGAAATCAATATCAAATCAGTTAGTGAAAAATATCAAGTTCCATTCAATCACCTTTATGAATTACTAAACTCGGTTTATAAAAGATTAATTGTCCAACCAATCAATGTTGAAGAAGTTAATCGTGAGGTTTCTGAAATTAAGGAACTTTCTAATTCTCTTCTTGGAGAAGAAGGACAAGTGAAGCAAGATCTTAATATGGCCATTCTTGCCGAGAACGCCATTGTTTTCGCTAATAGTGACCGTTTCCATTTAAGTGATATCAATGAACTCGTCAAACACGCCGAGGAATACTTCCGTGCTGGTGAGTTTGAAAATGCCTATACAACTGTTGGAGATGCGTTAAAGCGTGTTCACGCGAATGAAAAACGTTAAGAGTATTTATCTTGATCATGCAGCAACCACCAAACCATACGATGAGGTGGTTTCTTTATTTACGAAGATTGAAACTGAACACTATGGTAACTCTGCATCAATCCACGGATTAGGTATTGATGCACTCTCTTTATTAAATAAAGCACGTGAATTAATCTTGAAATCGTTTGGATTAAATAAAGGTTACAAGGTTATCTTTACTTCTGGTGCTACAGAGGCAAATAACCTGGCAATTCTCGGCTATTGTTTAAAACACATTCATCGTGGAAAACACATTATCACTTCAAATGTTGAACATCCATCCGTTTTAGAGTGCTTTAAATATCTTGAATCACAAGGATTTGACGTTACTTATTTAAAAGTGAATAAAGATGGTGTTGTTGAGCCACAAGAACTCATAAAAGCAATGACTGACAAAACAATTTTGGTTTCTTTAATGTCCACTAATAACGAGATTGGCTCAATGAATAATTTAGAAGAACTCTCAAAGATTGTTCATCAATATCCAAAAGCAGTTTTTCACTCTGATACAACCCAATCAATTGGCAAGGATAAAGTAAACTTTTCTTTAATTGATATGTTTGCTATTTCTGGCCATAAAGTTCATGGATTGAAAGGTTCGGGATGTCTCATTTTAAAAGAGAACGTTGACTTAGAACCACTTGTTTTTGGTGGTGGTCAAGAAGATGGATTACGTAGTGGAACTGTGCCTGTTGCTTTAGCGTGTTCGCTTGCAAAAGCCATCTCTATTGTTCAATCAAAAATCTCCATAGAATCCTTACGAATTGCAAAAATTCACCAGCAATTCTTGGTTAATTTAGAAAAAATCGATGGTCTTGAATTCAACTCAAATGAACATGGAAGTCCATATATTTTAAACTTTTCATTAACACATAAAAAAGCTAGTGTTGTGGTAGAAGCTTTATCTAATTTAGGTATCTATGTTTCATCTGTTAGTGCCTGTAACTCAAAACGTGAACCAATGTCTTATGTTGTTGAAGCCTTAGGTAAAAATAGTGTTGCTTCACACAACACCATTCGCCTCTCTTTTGGAGATGATAACACCGAGGAAGATGCAGAACTTTTCACGCGTGAATTAAATAAAGTATTGGAGAACATTCGATGACATACGACCACATTATGGTTCGCTTTGGCGAGTTATCAACCAAGGGTAAAAACAAGAAAGATTTTATCCGTGTTTTAGCTCGCAATATTAAGAATGCTTTATCAGAGTTTTCTAATCTTATAATTGAAACAAGATTTGATCATATTTATGTCGTTTTAAACGGAAATGATCCTGAGCCTGTTATTGAGGTTTTACAGGATGTTTCCGGAATTCACTCTTTATCTCTTGTTTATAAAACTGATCCGGAAATTGAAAATTTAAAAAGAGTTAGTTTGGATTTAATTAAGAAAGAAGAAGGTCACACATTTAAAATTAAATGTAAACGTGCCGATAAATCTTATCCAATTATTTCTGATGAGATTATTAAACATATCGCTGGTAACATTCTTTCAAACACATCACTTAAAGTTGATGTCCATCATCCTGACATTCTTCTATCAATCGAGATTAGACAAGAAGGCGCCTATGTCTTTTGTAAAACATATCCAGCTTGTGGAGGCTATCCACTAGGAGTTGGAGGCAAAATTATGCACATGCTATCTGGAGGAATCGATTCTCCAGTCGCAGCTTATCTTTTGATGAGACGCGGTATCAAGATTGAATGTATTCACTTTGCTTCACCTCCATACACAAACGTTGGAGTAATTGAAAAATTAAAAGACTTATTAAGTAAACTTAATAAATATCAACCAGAAATTCGACTAAACATTATTCCATTTACCAAAATTCAGGAAGAAATTTATCGGGTGAGTGATGAAAGTTATGCCATCACAATTATGCGACGAATGATGTTTCGATTAGCTGATCGACTTGCACATCGCCGCGGTTGCCCAGCCATCTCCTCTGGAGAAAGCGTTGGCCAAGTTGCATCGCAAACACTTGAATCAATGTTTACAATTAATGAGGTAACAAAGTTACCAGTGATTCGTCCAGTAGTCGCCATGGATAAAGTCGACATCATCAAACTAGCTCGCAAGATCGATACATTCGATATTTCTATTAGGCCGTTTGAGGATTGTTGTACAATCTTTGCTCCAAAAAATCCAAAAACAAAACCATCGCTATCAAAAGCGATTGAGTATGAATCAAAATTTGATTATGAAACATTAATCAATGAAGCTCTTGATCATGTTGAAGTAATCTACGTTAAAAAAGAAGACTCATTGCTATAAAAAAAGGAAGGATACATCCTTCCTTTGTTTTTTGCGTCTTTTCTTATTTTGCTTTTTTAGCAATAGCAACTAAATCAGCGAATGCCTTTGGATCGTTAATAGCAAGTTCGGCAAGCATCTTACGATTCACTTTGACACCAGCTTTGTTTAAGCCGTTAATAAAGCGGGAATAAGAAATATCATTTAAGCGGCAAGCAGCATTAATTCTTTTAATCCATAATTTACGGAAATCAGATTTAAGTTGCTTACGGTCGATATAAGAATATCGAAGACTTCTTAAGACTTGTTCTTTGGCAGTCTTGAAGAGGAGGTGTTTACTTCCGAAGTAACCAGAAGCTCTTTTTAAGATTTTTTTACGACGTGCATGTGTTGTCACGCTATTTTTAACTCTAGCCATTCTAGTCTACCTCCTTATTGAATTAAGGTTTTCACTCTTGTGTAGTCACTTTTGGAGACGAGTGAAGCCTTTCTTAAATGTCTTTTTTGTTTTGTGGTCTTGCGTGGAGCAAGGTGAGATGTGTAAGCACTATGACGTTTGAGTTGACCAGAACCAGTCACTTTCACACGTTTTGCTAATGCTCTTTTTGTTTTCATCTTTGGCATGTGTGTTTTCCTCTACTTTCTTTTTGGTGCAATAACGGCGTTCATCCAACGTCCTTCCATTTCTGGTTTCTTTTCGACGACTGAGATGTCTTCTAAACAAGCAATGAAACGATTCATCGTTTCTTCTCCAATATCTAAGTGAGTCATTTGACGACCGCGGAAGCGGACACCAACTTTGACTTTGTCTCCATTTTCTAAGAACTTACGAGCTGCTTTAGCTTTGGTTTCTAAGTCATGGATTCCAATTTGTGGAGTAAGTTGAACTTCTTTGATCTCGATAACGTGTTGTTTCTTTTTATTTTCTTTGGCTTTCTTTTGTTGTTCGAAACGATATTTACCATAGTTCATAATTTTACAAACTGGTGGTTGAGCGTTTGGCGCAACACAGACTAAGTCAAGTTCGGCACGAACCGCGTAATCATATGCTTCTTTAGAAGACATACGACCAAGTTGTTCTCCATTCGCTCCGATTAAGAGCACTTCTGGGAAACGAACCCTTTCGTTAATGAGATCAGCATTTTGCTTGTTTGGACGTTGTGGTCCTTGTTTAATTGGATAGTTGATAACTTTTATCTCCTTTACAAGTAATAAAAACGGGCACGAAGTGCGCCCGTTCTACTAACATAAATCATCTTTACAGTAGCAATGTACCAATCGATTCATCGATCTGGTGAGAAGCGTTCGGGCGCTCTTCTTTCTACGTTTTGCAGTGATATTTAACTACACATATAATGTGTTGTCAAATCTTTTTTATTCGTTTGTGATACTTTCGGAAAGTTTGTATGGATTAAAATGGTCCAGACTATCCCTATATGAACTAGATGAAATCGTTCCTGACGTATTTCTCATATAATCCGCGGTAATCTCGCGATAAGTGTAATATTGATCGTTTTTGGTAAGGTATCCCATTGAGTTAACTGAAGGGAAATAGTTGTAATCACGATATGAGTTACAGTGGAATGCTAAATAATCAATACAAGCGATTGTATAAATCTTCGAATCATCTAGAGCTGATAATGCATCAGCATTATTTCCTCTGTAAAAACTATTGGAACTCCAACCTAATTCATTACGAATCTCACTTCCAAGAACCTTGATAATGTAGATCACGTTATCAAATGGTAATGAATGGAATAATGTTTCGTAAGTAACAGTTGGTCCATTAAGTGGTTCACGTGATTTATTAACGATGGCATAAGAAACATCATAACCTTGGCTGATTGAAGCATGATACATCGCTTTAGAAACATAGTTTGGTAAAGTTTCGTATTCATCAAACGTACCACTAAGTTGTGTTGTTAAAACCTCATCTTTGATGTCATTTACTTGGTCTTCGTAGAAATCAACGATGTCCACGATTTCTTGATCAAGCACTGGGACATCACTTAAAAGTGATGAACTAGATAAATTATAAACAGTAGTGTTGCTTACTAAACCTGTTGCGAAGTCATAGTTTAAATTGATTTTTCCAATCGTTTCACCCTTCTCTCCAAATTGAGCAAAGGTAACATTGTTATATGTTTCTTGTTGCTTAGAATGGGTGTGGCCATTAAGGACTAAATCAACATATTTTTTGTTTGATACTGGAGATTCACTGGTAACTTGATTAGCGTAGTAATCATTATAACCATCATGAATTGATGCAATAACAACATCACAGTTTTCTTCAGTACGTAGTTTGTCGGAAATCATTTTTGTGATTTGGGCTGAATTTTTAAATCCATACTCTTCAACAAATTGGGAGTTAATACTGGTGATACATTCTTCTCCGATAAGACCAATAACACCAACCTTAATTCCAGATTCCAATGTAAAAGTTGTATATTCTTGTCCAATTTCAAATTGTTGCTCATTGCCCATTGTCTTTGTTGAAAAGTCATAATCATAGACATTTGCTGCTAAAACAGGAGTGGAATAGCCGTGATAATTAGCATTTGTATTCGCTTTTAAACGTGCTTCCCCCCAGTCAAAATCATGGTTACCAACAGTACGAGCAGACATTCCAGCAGCATTATAAACATCAGTAATCATTCTTCCGTAGTTGTAGTTTGATTGTAGTGTTCCTTGGAACGTATCACCTTGGTCTAAGAATAAAGTGTCTTTCTGACTAACCTTTTGTTTAATTAATGATCCAAGATGTTTGATACTAAATTCATTTGTGACTGCGCCATGGTAGTCATTAATGGCATATATAGCAATATTCTGAGTCCCGCTTGTTGGTTTCTCTTTTGAGTTAATAACATTAATATCGCAGAAGGCGGTTTTTCCGTTTACTTCGCCCTTAAGGCGAACACTACCAACAGTAATGGCATTAATCGTGTTTGTTTCTTCACTAACAGTCTCGGTTTTTTCAAGACGAATAATGTTGGAATGTGGAACGCTCCAAGAAATCTTTTCAGTTGAACTAACCGGATTAAAAACGCTTAAAGAAGCAGTGTAAGTTGAATTGATATCGATTGTTAGTTCTGTTTTAGAAAAACTAAACTCGTCAGGTGGAGTTGGTGTGATAGAGCCTGAAGTGGTGGAAGAGGAACTAGAGCTACTTGGTGTCACAGAACTCATAGAGTTCGAACCAGAACCTGTTGATTTAGAACCTAAACTTGTCGGGTTATAAGTAGAACTACTTCCAATAGGTTGAGTTGCACTTGTTGGAGCGACTGAAGAAGGTCCTTCAGAGGTTGTACTTACTGATGCATCAGAGGTTGATGAAAACGTTGGTTTTGAACCATCACTATTTTGTTTATTACTCTGACATGCACTCAAAACAAAAAGAGCAACTAAACTGATTAAGAACTTTCTTTTCACATTATGAGTATACACAATGAGCTAGAAAATAAAAAGTCAACGTTTTTAAAACGCTGACTTAAAATGTAATGCAATTCTCGGTTATTCTTCGTAAACCGGTAGGGATTTGCTTGAGATTTCTTTTTGAATCATCTCCACAAATTCTTCGAGTTTTACAGTATGTTGAGCTTTGGTTCCGAAGTGTCGATAAGTGACAGTTCCTTCATTCTTTTCGTTATCACCGATAACTAAAGTGTATGGAATTTTCTTCACTTGTGTATTACGTAAACGGTAACCCAGTTTATCTTCGGCAGAGTCGAGTTTAACTCGTACTCCTTTTTCTTCAAGAGTCTTAACAACCTTCTTAGAATATTCCAAATGGAATTCATCATTAACTGGTAAAACGTGCACTTGTTCTGGAGCTAACCAAAGTGGGAAAGCACCAGCAAAGTGTTCGGTAATAACACCAACAAATCTTTCAATTGAACCGAAGCAAGCACGGTGAATCATCACTGGACGAGCCTTTTCGCCTTTGTCATCAATGTAACTGACATCGAATCTTTCTGGGAGGTTCATATCGAGTTGGATTGTTCCGCATTGCCAGATACGATTCATACTATCTTTGACTTTAAAGTCAAGTTTTGGTCCATAGAAAGCGCCATCTCCTGGATTAATCTTAAATTCTTTTCCAGATTTACGGCAGACTTCTTCAAGGATTCTTTCGGATTCATCCCAAATCTTGATGTCACCAATATAGCCTTCTTCTGGGCGAGTGGATAATTCGATCTTATAGTTAAGACCAAAGAGAGAATAAATTTCATCATATAGTTTTAAAATTGAGATAATTTCTTCTCCAATTTGATCTGGACGAACAAATGTATGAGCATCATCTTGGGTAAATGAACGCACACGGAATAAACCATTGAGTGCGCCACTAGCTTCGTGACGATGGACATGACCTAACTCCGCGTAGCGGAGAGGAAGTTCACGGTAGGAGTGTAAATCGTTCTTATAGCAAAGAATTGCGCCCGGGCAGTTCATTGGCTTAATGGCGAATTCGTTTTCATCAACCATTGTGATGTACATGTTGTCTTTATAGTGATCCCAGTGACCTGAAGTAATCCAAAGTTCCTTAGAAAGCATAATTGGAGTATCGACAAGCATGTAGCCATAACGACGGTGGATTTCCTTCCACATATTTTCAATTTCGGTACGGATAATCATGCCGTTTGGAAGCCAGAATGGAAGTCCTGGACCATAATCAGAAAGCATGAATAAACCAAGTTGTTTACCTAAAATGCGGTGGTCGCGTTTCTTACGTTCTTCAAGGATACGTAAGTGTTCTTCGAGTTCTTCCTTCTTTTCGAAAGAAGTACCATAGATTCGAACTAATTGCTTATTTTTGGAGTCACCTCTCCAGTACGCTCCAGCGATAGAAAGAAGCTTAAAGTTATTAATCTGACCAGTTCTTTCAACGTGTGGACCAGCACAAAGGTCAAACCATTTGCCTTGACGGTAAATAGTGATTGGACCTTGGATACCTTTAATTAATTCAATCTTATATTCATTGTCTTTAAAAAGTTCGAGCGCTTGTTCACGAGTAACTTCTTCACGAACAAATTTTTCGTTTCTTGAAGCGATACGATGCATTTCCTTTTCAATCTTTGGAAGATCAGCTTCTGTGATTGGAGTTGGGAAATCAATATCGTAATAAAATCCTTCATCAATTGCTGGACCAAAACCAAATTTGGCTCCTGGATAAAGATTAGCGATTGCTTCCGCCATCAAGTGTGATGTGGAATGGTTAAGTGTTTTGAAATCTAACGCCATCTTTGTTACCTCCTAAAATAAATAAAAAGCGTTCCCTCTAAGGACGCTTTCACGTGGTACCACCTTAATTTATAACATTAATGTTATACACTCATTAATCTCGTAACGGGAGATCCGTCTAGATTGGTTTCTAGAAGCTCCGAAGTGGTACTAATAAGTTTCTTTCAGGAACCTTGCACCATCGTTCCCTCGCTAAGAAAGACTTCTTATTAGCGTGTCTTCATCAACGCATTAATAATGATAGACTTATTTGAATAAATATACAAATAAATCTTAGTTAAGTTTAAATTCAAGCATGGTTGGATCGTGGTCAGCAAAAGCGAAACCATCTAATCCTTTTTTACCTTGTTTTGTTTGGATGTTTTGATGTGAAACGACTGTTACATTATCTGAGACGATAAATCCATCGACAACACATGTATAAGTTTTGCCTGGAATCCATTCGATGTCGTTATTACGACATGTTGGAACATTATCCGAAGCTACTACGGAATAGCCTTCTGTTAATGGTGATTTGTGTTTATCATCAAAATAATAGTTCACCCAATCAGGATTTTTCTTCTTTTCGCCAAATGGTTTGTTTTCTTTGGTGTATTGTGGGAATTCTGGATTATTTGTTAACAAGTCATGGTTCCAGTCTCCACCAATAACAACGTAATCACCAGAATCATGTTTTTCTTTTAGGAAAGCATTGAGTTCTTCGATTTGTTTTGTACGAACTTTGCCGCCTTCATCATAGGCAGACATGTGTGAGTTAACAATAAATAAGGATTTGCCATTGTCTACAGAAATCTCTTGGACAGCAAAGCAGCGGTCTAAGTCAAAGAATTTACTCAATCCAGTTGGAACGGTGTATTCTTTGCGGTCGGCATTTTGGATTTTAATATTTGAAAGAGTTGTTAAACCGGCATTAACACTTCCGTGCATATCATAAAGAGGATATGGAAGGAATGCGGTGTGGAAATTCACACAATGGACATGATCAAAACTACTAAAAGCTTCTTGAATCTTGCTATCTTGATTAATTTTGTAACTTCTGGTTGATTTAGTATCAACTTCTTGGAACATTACAAAATCTGGAGCGTTATCAGCAACAGTTTTAATGGCACCACTGGTGTTAAATTCAACTTCTTCTTTTGAACGAGCGGTGGAGTAATGACCGCAAGTTTCTTTTCCGTTCTCGTCATAACCGGTGTCCATAAAGAATGTATAATCTTGCGAATAAGCACCAAATCCGATGTTGTAGGAAAGGGCTTTGTAGGTTTCACCAACTACAGCTTTTGCCTTTGTGGCATGATAATCGATATCGAGCTTCACGTTTCCAATACGATTGTATGATAAAACAACATACAAAACGTATCCTCCTGCTCCAACAACAACTGCGCCAATAACACAGCCAGCAATGATGAGTACTCTTTTTAAAATCTTGTTCATTTTTTAGTTTCCTTTTGACTAGAAATTAAAGCGTATAATCCTGCTCCGATTAGACCAGAATTTTTGCCATAGTAAGTCTCCTTAATTTTTACATCTTTATGTGCTTTTTTTATTTGAGAGAAAAACACATCTTTATCATTCATAAATCCACCTGTAAACACGATGAGTTCAGGATGGTATGAGTCAATCATTAAGCGAATAAATTTATTCATGATTTGCAGCCATTTAACCGTAAATTGCTGGTATTTTTTATTTTTTTGCCGCGTTAATTCAAACATTTTTTGAGGTGTTAGATCTGGCTCACAAAAATACCTTGCGAATACCGGAAATCTTGATCCTGCGATGATAGAAAATTCTTCGTAAAGATCATCAAATTTTGCAATTGTATGACCGACTTCAGTAACGTAATCTTGGATGACTTTATCAACACAGAGCGCCCCGCCTAAACCAGTTGAAATTGTAATGAAGAAAACTCGTGAAAATTTCTTAGCTTTTGGAGCATAAGCTTCAGCCAAGCAAGCAACCTCGGCATCGTTTCTGAGATATGTTTCTAAGCCAGTTTCTTTTTTTAAAATTTTAGCAAATTCGATATCTTGAACATGAACATTTGGTAGTTCTAAAACAACGCCTTTTTCGCGATCAACAACACCAGGAACACCAGCACCGATACAACAAACATCTTTGAGGTTAAGTTCTCTGATTCCATCAATAATGTTTTGCATGAATTTGCCTTTGTCGTGACAAATGGTTGGCTTTATCACACATTGTTCAATCTGAAAAGACTCGTTGACAACAGCAAGTCGAGTATTGGTTCCGCCAATATCGATGGCTAGAGCTTTTCTCATGTAAATAATTATATTCAAAGAATAGAATTTTTAAAAGATGTGGATAAGTTGTGAAAAGTTAGGTGCAGAATTATTTAATTCTTCGATGAAATCAAATCTTTTCTCGTTTTAGCTGTGGATAAGTTATACACAAAGTGTAAAAAACGTCGATTTTATCGAATTTTTGATTTGGAACTAATATTTATTAGTGTTATTCTTATCGCACTATGGAATACGTCTTACAGTCCGATGTCTATCAAATTAAATTAGCTTCACTTGTTTCAAATGTTGATAAAGATGTGATGGTTGAATTATACCAACCACTTGTTGGAGCAAACGCGACAATTCTTTATTTAACATTGTTAAAGCAAAAGAGAAACGAAGATGAAGAAAACGAGTATCAATTAACTCATCTTCTAAACATTCTTCAATTTACCCCAGCTCAATTTTTGTCAGCTCGACGAATGCTTGAAGGAGTTGGACTTTTAAGATCTTATAGCAATGAAGCTCGTCAATACATTTATGTATTGTATGCCCCAAAAAACCCAAAAGACTTCTTTGATGATGTCTTATTTAAAGGACTTCTAATTCAATCGATTGGTGAAAAAGAAACAAAGAAGCTTGCTTCTCTTTATAAAGTTAACCTCGAAATTGAACAAGGTTTTAATGAAGTAAGCGCATCTTTTGTGGATATTTTCCATCCTAACTATGACGATGCTGCCTTTAAAAAGAACTTCAAGGATTCTTTTGTTGGCCACGATGAAGGACGTATTCGTATTAACTTTAATGACGATTTGTTTACAAAGTATCTATCTGATACTCTAGGTAATTCTGAATTAACGGTTGGCAAACGCGATCTTAAAGAGATTGCCCGTTATTCCACACTATTTGGGTTTAGCGAAAAACAAATGGCAGCAGTGGTTGCTTCAGTGTATAACCAAGAAGCCACTTCAAAGATTGACTTTGCTAAGTTAGCTTTGAAAGCCGAAGAGGAACTTCGAGGCAAGCCAAACATCTCTTTAGAGATGAACGTGATGAAGGGCAATGATCCAATTAGTGAAAAATGTCGCTTAATGGATGCGACAAGCCCTGCTAAGTATTTAAAAATACTTCAGAATAACACAAAGGTGAGTAACTCTGACTTACAAATCGTCGAATCTCTCTCTAAAAACTATGGATTCACCAACGGAGTTATCAACGCGATTATCGACTATGCTCTCGCGATGTGCGAGAACACACTTAATCTAAATTACTGTGAGAAAGTTGCTTCATCATTAGCTCGCACGAATGTGAAAACCGCCATTGATGCCATGAACCAACTCAATCGTAAACAAACAAAACGCAAAATTGATTCGCCATTGGAACGAAAAGTAAAGGTTGAATCAAAACCAACTGAAAAGAAAATCAAAACTAAAATCAGTGATGATGAAATGAATGATTTACTCGCTGATTTAGATAATCAAAAGACAAGGAGGAAAGCACGATGACATTAAAAGAATTCGATAGCCATGAAATACTAGGCCCCGAACAAGACCTTGATATGAAGGCCTATATTAACCAACTCGTTAATGAACTGCGTGAAGACACTCCGGTCTATGAGAAGCTCAAAGAGCTTCATTTAACAATGAAAGATGTTCGTGACAACATCGCTAAACTCAATGACTTTCGGGAAGATTATCACTATTGTTTAAAATGTCCAGGTATTACCGCCTGCAATAAGAAAACCCCTCATATCTCGATGAGAGTTGAGAAAGAAGATGGATTTGTCAAAGTTCAATATGAGCCATGTCACAAAATCGTTGAACAAATCCGTCGCGATTCTCGCTATATGATCCACGATTTCCCAGATAGTTGGAAACGATCTTCTTTAAAGGACTTGGATCTAACAGATAACCGTCGACCAATCATTAAGGAATTTTCTAAGCTGATCAAAGGACAATCAAATCGTTGGTTATATCTGATTGGTAACCACAAAGTCGGAAAATCCCACCTCTTAGTGACCATGGCCAACGAGTTTATTGCGATTAAAAATGAACAAGTCGCAGTTATTAACTGCGTTGAAAGAATCAAACAGTTAGCTGACCTTTCTGTTAAAGAACCAGAAATCTTCGCTAATGAAATCTCCCTATTTGGAGATGTACCACTTTTGATTCTTGATGGGTTTGGCGAGGAATATAAGAGCGAATATATTCGCGATTCCATCGTCATCCCAATTCTCGCCGAACGTGAACGTAAAAACCTACCAACCTGGTTTACCTCCCCATTCACGTTCGACGAGATACAACAACTTTATGCTGTTGGAAAAACAAGCGGACCAATCCGCGGCAAACAATTAGGTAATATTTTACGTGAGATGTGCGAAGAAGAATTTGATCTTACCGGCACTTCTTACAAATAATTTTGTCTAGTTTTTGATGTAAAGAGGCAACTGAACCATTGTTAATAATGGTGTAGGTTGCTTTTTGATTATTATCAAGTTTAAATCGAGCATTGAGTCGAAGAGCTTTTTCGACATCTTCTTTTCTTTCACTTAAATGCTCGATTTGACTCTTTTCATCAACTTCAAGCATTAAAGTTTCATCGCAGTAAAGGTTGTATCCAGATTGGAAAAGAAGTGGGACTTCACAGACGACTTTTTCTTTTGGTCCGTGCTTTTTGATTTGTCGTTCCAGTTCTTCAATAACAAGTTCATGAATGTAGCGTTCGATATAACGTTTAACGCGTGGATTAGCGATGATTTCATCACGGAGTGAAACGCGGTCTACTTTCCCATCTTTAATCTTTAAATGAGGAACGAATCTTTTTAAACCTTCTTGGACACTTTTTAATTCATATAAGTGATGAACAATTTCATCAGAATTTAGATAAATGAAACCTTTGGTTTCAAGATATTTGCAAACCATAGACTTACCTGATCCAATTGGACCAGTCACACCAAGAACATATGGACGAGCAATATTTCTTTGGCAATGTGGACAAAATGTTGTTCCACGACCGCCAACAAATTTCTTGACAAGAGGTGTACCGCAGTTAACACATTTGTCCCCGTTTTGACCATAAACTTTGAGTTCATTAACAAACTCTCCATCAATGCCTTCAGTTGGGTGATAAGAAATAACGGTGGTGCCACCTTTTTGAATGGCACGACCCATAATGTCTTTTGACCAATACCAAATCTCATCAAATTGTTTCTTAGTGATCAGTTTAGCTGGTGTTTCTGGGTGAATCTTACACGCAAATAAGACTTCATCAACATAAATGTTGCCTAACCCAGACATCACTGACTGATCAAGTAAGCACGGTTTAATCGCGACACCTTTATTTTTAAATGCTTCATAAAGACGAGATGAGTCTTTCATCATAAATGGATCTGGACCAATCTCATTTAAAGGCTCACGTTCTAAATAGCCTTCTTTTTTAACTAACTCCATTGTTCCAAAGCGACGCGTATCATTGAACGCAAGATAACTACCATCAGTAAAGTGGAACAAGATTAAATCATTGTGATTTGGTTTAATTTTCTCGTCGCGATGGAAGTATTTTCCTTCCATTCTTAGATGCGAGACTAAAACATAGTCGCGATCTAAATGGTAAATAATATATTTTCCATAACGAGAAAATTCTTGAATTGTGGCTCCTTTTAAGACGCTTTGAAATTCATTAACATCACTACGAATAGTTTGTGGGCGAATGACCTCGACATAGGAAATTGTTTTTCCCTTTGCAATGTTATTAAGAACGTTTTTTACTGTTTCAACTTCTGGTAATTCTGGCATATTTATTTGCAATCGTACCAAGTACGACCATAACCTCCATCAACTTCTAGTTTAACTTCTAATTTAAGAGCGTTTTCCATGATTGATTTCACAAGTGGATAAACAACATCTTTTTCTTCCTTTGGAACTTTAAATAAAAGTTCGTCGTGGATTTGTAAGATTAATTTTGTTTTTAAATGATGTTCGTTTAATGCTTTATCAACAGCAATCATCGCGACTTTAATTAAGTCAGCAGCGGTGCCTTGAATTGGAGCATTCATTGCTGCTCGACGAGCAAATTCACGAACTTGGTAGTTTGTATCATTCACTTCTCTTAGATAACGTCTTCGTCCAAGAAGTGTTGTGACATAATTCTTTTCCGTGACTTCCGCGACAACTTGTTTGAAATATTCATTCACCTCTGGATAAGTTTCATAGAAACGTTCAATCATTAATCGGGCATCTTTGACACTCATTCCGACTTGTTCAGAAAGCCCCCAGTCCGAGATTCCATAAATAATTCCAAAGTTGACAGCCTTGGCCTTGCGACGTTGTAGGTCAGTTGGTTGTTCTACATTAAATAATTTCTTTGCTGTAGCAGCGTGAATGTCCTCGCCTTTTTCAAAAACTTCTTGCAGCTTTTTGCAGTGACTTAAATGAGACAAAATTCTTAGTTCAACTTGGGAATAATCGAGTGAAAGAATGGAATAATCCTCGTCTTTGTAATAGAACGCTTGTCTAATCATTTTGCCTTCTTCATCTCTAATAGAGATGTTTTGAAGGTTAGGTTCGCTAGAGGAAAGTCTTCCGGTAGCTGTTTGAGCCTGGTTAAAGATGGCGTGAATCTTTTGATCAGAATGAATATGTGAAGCTAACCCAGTCACATAAGTAGACAAGAGTTTTGCGTATTTTCGATATTTAAGAATTTCTGGAACAATAGGGTGAACATTAATTAATGACTTTAAAACATCAACTGATGTGGAACCTTTTTTGTCTCCTTTTAGCCCAAGTTTCTCATAGAGAATGACTCCGACTTGTTTTGGAGAATCAATATTGAATTCTTCTCCCGCTAAATCATAGATTTCTTTTTTGATTAGGTTAAGTTGCTCTTTGAACACTTCACCAAATTCTTCTAGTTTATTGACATCGAGTGGGAATCCTTCGATTTCCATCTTTGCAAGAACAATTGTTAAAGGAAGTTCGACGTTACGATATAAATCTAGACCTCCAAGAGATTCAAGCTCCTTAAGAGCTTTCGATTCAATTAGAGAAATCGCATAGGCCGCATTCATTGCACCAACTTTATCGGAGTTATCAAACAATGAAAGATTGTTATCATCTTGATTTGGGAGTTGATATCCAAAATATTGGACAACAGCTTTAATGTCGTTGTTTAAAGATGAATCAACAATATAAGCTGCTAATAATAAGTCGAAACTTAGACCATTGATTTCCATACCAAGATGGTTTAAACACACCATTAAAGCTTTGTAATCATAAGTGACTTTCTTGACTTTTTCATCTTTTAAAACACTTAAAAGTGTTTCATCATTAAAATGTTCTTTTGCAATGTAGTAGGTTCGACCTTTCGTATAAAGTCCTAAACCGTAGACCTCACTTAAATGATAGTTTCCTGGTTCGCGGTCAATATAGAGGTAGATTTTATCACCTAGTTCAATGTCTTTGAGACTATTGATTTCCTCTCCATCAACCGAGACTTCACTGGAAGAATTCTTTTGTAGATTAGCTGGTAAACGATTTAAGAATTGTTTGAGCTCGTATTTGTGACAGAATTCAGCAACTTTTTCAAACTCATAACCTTTGTAAACAAACTGGTCGTTTTCAAATGGTAGTTCAACATCAGTCAAGATCTGTGCCATCTCGTAACAATGTCGACCCTGTTCAGCTCCATTAATGAGGTTTTCACTAATCTTGCCTTTCATTGTTGGAGCAGCTTCAATAATCTTTTCAAAACTTCCATATTGTTGAATCAGTTTTACAGCAGTGACATCTCCAATTCCTGGTATACCAGGAAGATTATCACTGGCATCACCTCTTAAGCCTTTGTAATCAACAATTTGTTTTGGTTGAAAACCAAATGCTTCTGGCATGGTCTTTTCATTCATTACGACCATGTTGGACATGCCAGTCTTTAACAAGTTAACCGTAATATGGTTATCAATTAATTGCAGGAAGTCTTTGTCGGAAGTATAAACTAAAACTTCGTATCCACTCGATCCTAGTCTTTTAGCAACAGTTCCACATAAGTCATCCGCTTCATAGCCTTCTAACTCAAACATTGGAATATCTAAAGCCCTAAGCATTTCACGAGCGATTGGCATTTGTTTAACCAAGTCCTCAGGAGTTGGTTTGCGATTAGCTTTGTATTTTTCATCTTCCTTATGTCTAAAGGTGGCTTTTCCAGTATCAAAGCCAACAAACATGGCGTCTCCCTCTTTGAGGGATTGTAAGATTTTATTGACCATGTTTGAAAAGGCCATAATCGCATTTGTTGGAATGCCTTCTTTGGTTCTTAAGATTTGTGGATTTGGTCCATATGCAGTGGCGAAGTAAGCCCTAAAAAGAAGTGAGTTTCCATCGATAATATACGCTTTAGGCATTTTTCACATCCTCCAACTTCTCAACGAGTTTCACATTAAATTGGTCTCTAACGTTACTGTAGTAACCAGAGATGACAATAACACTTTCTTTCTTCTTTAAAGCCATTGATGACTTCTCAAAGGCTTCAGTAAAAACAGTCAGTTCCATCTCGCCGGTATCATCATAGACAGTGATGAAACACATCGCCTGTCCTTTTTTTGTTTTGGTTTGTCTTGATGACTTCAGAATACAAACAAGTTTTACATCACCTCTGGTGGATGGAATTTGTTTAATTGTTACCGCACCAAGTTTTTTGATTGTATCTTGAACAAGATCAAGTGGTGAACCACTGATCATTAAACCAAGGGCATCTCTTTCACGGTTGAGGTTTGCAATATAATCATCTTCCAGTTTTGTAAATGTTGGTTTTGGAAACATATTTGGATCAATAACCATAGAACCATCGTCTTTTACGATTGCTTCAGCATATGTTAATGCTGCCGGAATTGCTCCTCTTAAAGACATTCTTGATTTCTCTAAAGAATCAAACGCTCCTGCATCAATTAAATTGATGAGCTGAACGTTATTGAGTTTGTATTTCGCCATACGTAAGACAAAATCAAAAATGTCTTTAAATAATCCGCCTTCTGTTCTTTCTTTCATAATGGCGGTGGCAGAGGCAGTCATAATACCCTTAACAGCTTGAAGCGGAAAAATAATTTCGTTATTTGTTAAAACAAATGACATTGTCGATTTGTTAATGTCTGGGACAGAAACTCTTAGTCCAATGTCTTTCATTTCCGCAAGTGTGGTGTGGAATTCATCAGTTGAAGCATTGGATAAAATGGAAGCATAGAACTCTTGTGGATACTTGGCTTTTAAATAAGCCATACGGCAAGAGAAGATGGCATAAACCATCGCATGGCTTCTATTGAAGCCGTAGTCGCCAAACTTACGAATCATCTCATAAACATCTTGGGCCTCTTTTTCTTTGTATCCGAGTTTAATTGCTCCAGTAACAAATTTTTCTTCAAAAGAAGCGATTTTTGCAGGATCTTTTTTAGAAATAGCTCGTCTTAAAAGATCTGCTTCAGCAAGGGAAAATCCGGCCATTTTGTTGGCGATTTGCATAACTTGTTCTTGGTAAACCATGATTCCATATGTTGGAGAAAGAATCTCCTTTAATACTGGAGAAATATAGGTGATTTTTTCCTTGCCTTGTTTTCTTCTTCCAAAGGAAGGAATGTTATCCATTGGACCTGGACGATATAAAGCAAGAATCGCGACGATATCTTCGAACACCGTTGGTTGGACAGTTTTAATGGCGTTTCTCATACCAACAGATTCAAGTTGGAAAATGCCCATTGTTTTACCTGAAGCGATTTGTTTAATGGCCAGTGGGTCATCATAAGGAATCTCATCACGATTGAGATTAATACCTCGTTGTCTTAGTAAAGCAAGACAGTGGTCAATAAGCGAAAGGTTACGAATCGCTAAAATGTCCATCTTTAAGAAACCTTGTTCTTCAAGGTGGTCTTTTTCAAATTGCTCGACATAGCCAACATCAAGTCCGCATGTTAAAGGAATAACGGAATCCAAAGGCTCAGCATTTAAAACAACACCAACGGCGTGCAAACTTGCTTGTCTTGGAAATCCTTCAATTTTAGAAGCCAATGTAACAATCTCTAAGTAGTACTTATCATCATTAACAAGGTCTCTAAACTTTTTGTTTTGTTTATAGATCTCTCTTAAAGAGAGTTTATCATCTTTTTCATCGGAAATAAGTTTGGTGAATAGTTCAATATCGTGTTTTGGATAATTAAAGATTCTTCCAACATCACGTAATGATTGTTTCGCCCCGATCTTTTGAATAGCGATAATCTTCGCAACATGGTCATTTCCGTATTTATCTTTTAGATATTGGACGACTCTTTCTCGATCAATATCAGAGAAGTCCACGTCAATATCTGGCATTGTCTGACGGTGTGGATTTAAGAAACGCTCAAATAGTAAGTTGTTTTCGATTGGGTCTGGAACAGTAATACCTAAAACATGGGCCACAAGTGAACCAGCAGCAGAACCTCGACCAGGACCAACCGCAATGTCCATATCACGAGCATATTGAACATAGTCATGAACGATTAAGAAATAATCGCTATAACCCATTTCTCGAATGGTTTTTAATTCAAACTCTAAACGGTCTAAATATTTTGGATTATTTTTTCCTTTTTTTGCCAGCAATTCATGGGTAATTTTGCTTAAGTATTCATCGCTAGATAATCCAAATTCGTTTTCAAAATGAATCATTTGTCCACGAATTGCAATGAAATTTAAGTTACACAAATCACCGATTTCGATAGAGTTTTTAATCTCGTCTTCTTTGTAAAATGAAGCAGCTTCTGCTGGTGAAATTAAATAATCTTCACCAATAGCTTTCTTTTCATTTAAGACTTCTTTGCTGTCGATGGACTCCATCATTTTTAAGATAATTGCGTCTTCACTTTTGACATATTTAATGTGTGGGAAAGCCGCAACTTTATAACCGCGAGAAAAGGCAAATTCACGGAAGTCTTTGATAAATTCGCTTTGGCTAGACTTTTCTAATCCAAGATAGAAGTGGTCTAATCCCCGAGACAATCTTGCTAAAGACAAAGAGAATTTATTACGGTCTTCTAAGAAGGCCTTTTTTAAAGCATCGTTATCACTTGGTAAAACAACTACGATGTCTTCTTGGTAGTCTTTAAGAGTTTGAATGGTGGTCTCACCTTTTTGGTTTAGGTTACAAAGTGATAAAAAGTTTTTATAACCATTTTCGTTAAGTGGATATAAGCAGAAATGAAGATGATCGATTTCTACTTCTTCACCAACAATTCCCTTTAATCCAAGTTTCTTTGCTTCTTTATAAAAAGAAGGAGCACCAGATAAACTTCGATAATCACAAAGCCCCACATTGGTATAGCCAAGTTTTTTGGCCATCGCTAAATATTGGTCTATTTTTAAACCAGATTTCGTAAACGAATAACCACTAAAAACACGTAATGGGACAAAAGTCATATTAATATGATAC
Organism: Caryophanales bacterium UBA4278; assembly: GCA_002395065.1. Taxonomy (GTDB): domain Bacteria; phylum Bacillota_I; class Bacilli_A; order RFN20; family CAG-826; genus Fiminaster. The sequence continues at coordinate 29,192 of DGVS01000001.1, read as the reverse complement.
CAAAATAAAAAGAAAAAGATATCTCAATTAAGACATCTTTTTCAATTTTTATAATTTAAGCGAATAATTTGTCTAAATCATCAAGCAAGTCTTTAACTTCATCCAACGATTTAATCTTACATCCGCTAGCTTGAGCATGTCCGCCTCCATTGTGTCGCATCGCGACTTCTTCAATGGAGTCTTTCGCTGAACGAATTGAGACTCTCCATTCACCCTTCTTTTTATCTTCCGTGATAGAGCACCAAGCATGAATTCCATCAAAGTGAGCAAAGACATTAACGTTGTCTTTTCCTCTCTCGGGAGGAAGATGGAATTTTTGTAATGCCGCATCATCAAGAACGTAATAAGCCACTCCATGTGGAGTCACACGGTAATTTTTCATTACATAAGCAGTGATTTCTAAATCAGAAAGTTTCTGGTTATACATCTCCGCATAAATCTTCGAAAGGTTTAAACCTTTTTCAAGTAGAAGCTTCGCGGTCTCAAATGTCGAAGTCTTCACAGAGTCATAAAGGAATCGTCCGGAATCTCCAACGATTGCTTTATAAAGTTCACTCGCAGATTTCTTGGAAATCTTCTTTCCTGAAAGAAGTAACATATCAGCGACTAATTCACCAGCCGCCGACATTGATGTATCGACGATTTGTAGATCACCATATGGATCAACATTTGGGTGGTGGTCAATCTTAATTTGATAAGTCGCTTTTTTAAACGATTCAAAATCATCAGCTAAACCAACTCGGTCAAATTTGGATGTGTCAACAAAAATTGCTAAGAATGGTTCATTGAACCACTCATGAGGCAAAACCTCCATGCTTCGAAAGCATTGACCAGTCAAAGAAACATGGTCATCACCAACGTAATGAACCTCTTTCTTTGGATAGTTATCTTTTAAAAACTCAACTAATCCTAGTTGTGTTCCTAAAGCGTCATAATCAGGTTTGTTATGACGATAGATGACAATTCGATCAAATTCTTCTATTTTTTGATAGAACTTTTTGATCTCTTTTTGTAATGGTTTTAACCTTTCAGCAATAAGTTTGTTTTTCATGGATAGTAAATAATATATTATTTATCAAATCTAATCAAGCAAAAGAAAAAAGCGCTTTGCGCTTTCTTCTATTGTTTTGCTTAATTATTTCTTATAGAAATGATAAGTATCACGAGCAATCATCACTTCTTCATCAGTTGGGATAACTGCGACAACAATCGGACTTTCTGGTTTAGAAATAACAACCTCCACGCCACGTTTTCCTTTGTTCTTTTCGTAATCAATTTTTAAACCAAGAGCTGGTTCGATTTCTTTACAAATTGATTCACGAATTTCATAAGAGTTTTCTCCGATACCAGCGGAGAAGATAATCATATCGACTCCACCAAGTCGAACATAGTATTGTCCAATGAAATCCGCAATACGTCGAATAAATAATCTATTCGCTAAGATAGCTTTTTCATTACCAGCATCGACGGCAGCGAGGACATCGCGGGAGTCGTTACTAACTTCACTAACACCTAAAAATCCGCTCTTTTTATTAAAGATTTGATACATTTCTTCAACAGATTTTCCGGTGCATGTACAAAGGTAATTCATCACTGATGGATCAAGATCACCAGTTCTTGTTCCCATCATAATTCCACCAAGTGGAGTTAAACCCATAGAGGTGGCAACACATTTGCCATCTTTTATGGCGGTGATGGATGCACCTGAACCGATGTGACAGGAGATAATGCGTGGGTGCTTATTTCCTTTTAAATATTTAGTCGCTTCTTGGGATAAATATTGGTGGCTTGTTCCATGCGCACCATATCGACGGCAGTCATATTTCGTTGTGTATTCATATGGGATTGGGAAGACATAGTCTTGCGGTTCCATAGATTGATGGAAGGCGGTATCAAAAACAGCGACACTTGTGACGTTTGGAAGAATCTTTTTGAACGCTCTAAATCCAACAAGGTGGGCCTTGTTATGAAGTGGTGCAAGCGGAATCAATGATTCAATCTTGTCTTCGGTATCTTTATTAAAAAGTTCACTATGTGAGAAGTACTTTCCACCTTGCACGATACGGTGTCCAACCGCGACGATTTCATCCATTGAGTGAATAATCTTCTTTTCGATTAATGCATCAACAACTAATTGAACTGCGGCGGCGTGGTCTAAAATTGGAAGAACTTTTTTCTCACTTTCATTTCCCCATTTAATTCCAAAAATCGCATCTTCGTGACCAATTCTTTCAGCGTTACCAGAACAGAGTACTTTTTCCTCTGGCATCTCATAAAGTTTAAACTTTAATGAAGATGAACCAGCATTAACTGCCATGACTTTATCCATAGAATTTCTCCTTTAAAATCAACGCAAAAAATTATAGCACTAATATTCATTAATTTCGATATATTTTTAGAATGATTTTTGTCTTTTTTCATGCTAAAATAACAACGTTTTTGTTTGTCATTTCACGCAAAATACGTAGGAAATGACTAGAAAGGCTCTTATGTTTCATAACGTTGCTACATTCAAAAAAGAATTCACTGATCGTCTCCTTACCAAATATGGTAATAGTGTCGAAGAAGCACATATTTCTGAACAATTCGATATTTTAGGCGGAATGGTTCGAGACTACGCTGGTCAATATTGGCGAGACACCCGTAACCAAACTGTGGCAGGTAAAAAGTCTTTAGTCTACTTTTCCATGGAGTTTTTGATTGGTCGTTTATTAACGAACAATCTCCAAAACCTTGGCATCTACGACATCGTCAAACGAGGTCTAGATGAACTCGGAATCGATTTAAATCGATTAGAGGATGAAGAAAGTGACGCCGGACTTGGTAATGGTGGTCTAGGTCGACTCGCAGCCTGTTTCTTAGACTCCATCTCTTCTTTAGGATACGCTGTCCAAGGAAACTGTATCCGTTACGAATACGGTTTCTTTCGTCAACTCATTGAGAAAGGACGTCAATTCGAAGTCCCAGATCAATGGTTAACAAATGGTTTCGTCTTTGAAGTAAGAAAACCAAAACACTCAGTTGAAGTTGTTTTTGGAGGAAATGTTGAAACATATGTTAAAGAAGATGGAAGCTATGGTATGCACACCATCAACGGACAACATGTAAAAGCCGTTCCATATGATGTCTCCATCGTTGGTTATCATAACAAAGTTGTCAACACTCTTCGCTTATGGAGTGCTGAACCAAGCGAAACAAACCTTCCAAAAGGTATTCCTTTTGAAAGCTATTTAAACACCTTAAAGGAACTTTCTCATGGTCTTTACCCAGATGATTCCACCGAACAAGGAAGACTACTTCGTCTACATCAACAATACTTCCTTGTGAGCAGTGGAATCCAATCTGCCCTAAGAGGTCACTTTAGACGTTATCAAACATTTAAAAACCTCAGTGAACACTTTGTGTTCCAACTCAATGATACTCACCCAATACTAGCTATCCCAGAATTGATGCGCATCATGATGGATGAGTACGGATTTGGTTGGGATGAAGCCTGGGACGTTGTCACAAGCTGTTTCGCTTATACAAACCACACGATTATGGCCGAGGCACTTGAGAAGTGGCCAGTCCACTTTATTCGTCAAGTCTGTCCACGCTGCTTAATGATCATTGAAGAAATTCAAAGAAGATTTAACCAAGAATTAGCGCAAAAGAATGTTGCAAACGATGTTCGTCAATCAGTTCAAATCATTAAAGATGGACAAGTTCACATGACTAATTTAGCCATTGTCGCTTGCTTTAGCGTTAATGGTGTAGCAAAGCTACATACAGAAATCTTAATCCATGAAACATTCAAGGATTTCTATTCTCTTTTCCCAGAGAAGTTTAATAACAAAACAAACGGCGTGACCCAACGCCGTTGGTTAATGTATTCCAATCCAAAACTAGCTGATTCCATCACCAAACGAATCGGTAGTAAATGGACCACTGATATGGAAGATGAGATGGTTAAACTTCGTAAATTCGCTGATGATCCTTTATTCCAACGTGAAGTGATGAAAATTAAGCAAGAGAACAAAGATGCTCTTGCTCAATATATTAAAGAAAAGATGAACATCGAGATTGATCCAAAATCGATTTTTGATGTTCAGATTAAACGACTTCACGCTTATAAGCGTCAACTGATGAATGTCTTTCACATCATCTATCTCTACCAGAGAATGAAAGCTGACCCAACATTCACCATCTATCCACACACATTCATCTTTGGTGCGAAAGCCGCTCCAAGTTATGTTTATGCCAAAAAGATTATCCAGTTAATTCTTTCAGTCGCCGATGTTGTTAACAATGATCCAGATGTAAACAAGATGATGAAAGTCATCTTTGTTGAAAACTATGGTGTTTCCTTAGCTGAAAAGATTATTCCAGCTGCTGATGTTAGCGAACAAATCTCAACTGCTTCTAAAGAAGCAAGTGGCACAAGCAACATGAAATTTATGATGAATGGTGCGGTGACACTTGGTACTTTAGATGGTGCTAACATTGAAATCAAAGACCTCGCCGGAGAAGAAAACTGTGTGATCTTCGGATTAACATCAAAAGAAGTTTTGGATTACTACGCTTATGGTGGCTATAGCGCTTGGGATGAATTTAATAATAACAAAGTTGTTCATGACGTTATGCAATCTCTGTTTGATGGTCCATGGGCTACAAAACCAGATAAATTCCAACTCATTTTTGATGAAATCATGAACAATAACGACTGCTATTTCATCTTAAAAGATTTGAATAGTTACATTGAAGCCCACGAAAGAATTAGCAAACTTTATCAAAATAAAGAGAAATGGGCCAAGATGTGTATTATGAACATTGCTGGTAGTGGTTACTTCTCCAGTGACCGTACCATCAAAGAATATATTCGTGATATCTGGCACCTTGACAAGTTGGAGACTAAATAAATGGAAATTAATCTTGAAGAACTCTATAAACTCCAAGCTGGTTTAGACCAGGATATTGCTGAAAAGCATGGTGTAACTTACGAATCCACGCATTCCAGAAGGCTATTAGCCTTAATTGTGGAACTCGGCGAACTTGCTAATGAAACTCGTTGTTTCAAATATTGGTCTAACAAAGGGCCAAGCGCAAAAGAAATTGTCATGGACGAATACGCTGATGGTTTACACTTCTTGTTGTCACTTGGTATTCCATTACATGCGCGTAAATATAAATATGAATTAAAAGGGACAGGCGAAGATTTAACCCTACAATTCCATCATTTATATCAAGCAGCAACAAGACTACTTCATGATTACACATTAGAAGCCTATGAAGACTGCTTCCAAAAGTATTTAAACCTTGCAGTGGATCTTGGCTCTAGTGCCGACGATATCGTTAATGCCTATAAATCAAAACTAGCTGTGAACTATCATCGTCAGGAAACAAATTATTAAAAGAAAAATGCGATTGATTCGCATTTTTTTCTTTATTTAATTAATTTTTCAATTTCGTTTTCTGAATACACTTCAATGCCGTTTTCTTTAAGAAGTTTAGCGGTCACTCCCATACCGTTTTTCTTTACTCCGGTGAAGTAACCATTATGGATTTTATGCGTTCCGCAACTTGGGGAGTTCTCTTTAAGAACAGCCTTGGTAATACCGAGATATTTACAGAGTTGAAGTGCTTTATGAGCGCCTTCATTAAATTCTCTTGTAACATCTTTTCCATCTTTCCGAATCACTCTATCGTCACGAATTTCATTTGGAAGACGCGGGATTTTTAGTCCACCTTCAACTTCTGGACAAAAGACAAGTAGTTCATACTTTTCTTTCAATACATCAAGTTGAGGGCAAGCATTTGCTTTCCCTTCGTAATTGACTTTGTCACCAACAAGACATGCACTAATAAGAATTTTTTCCACGAAGATATTTTATTACAACATGTGAGACATAGTGTAGAATATTTATCAAATATGCATACAAATATATTTGAAGTCGAATTAGAAGGTAAAAATTATAATGTTTTTGTAACTTATAAGTACCAAAGAAATGCTTATCTAAGATACAAAAACGGTGACTTTTATGTCACTTGTCCTTCTTTAACAAGTAAAAAAAAGATTATTGGTTTTGTTTTAAAATCAGGACCAAAGCTTCTTAAAAGGATAAAGAAACCAGTTCAAAAAAATTACTCTTTTGAAGAAGGATATATTTATATATTTGGACAATTCTATGGACTTAAAATCTCCGACAAATTTCGGATAGAAGAATATACGGTTTTTGCTAAAGATATTTCAGATTTAGAAAAAAATCTCCGTAAATTGCTGGTGAAATATCTTGAACAAAGTGTCCGAAAATATGAACAATTAATGTCCATTTCAAAACCCTATCAAATCTCTGTTAAAAAGATGAAATCTCGTTATGGTTCAAATTCCCAAAAAAAACATCGACTTCATTTCCAACTAGATTTAGTTCATTTCTCTTATGAGATCATTGATTCGGTGGTGGTCCATGAGTTAGCACATGAATTTTATCGTAATCACCAGAGAGGTTTTTATTCCTGTGTGTTAAAATATTGTCCGGACTATTACGAACTAAAAAAGAAACTAAGAACAAAGGTCTACCAATGATTCAAGAAATCACTTCTAAACAAAATTCGAAAATTAAATATTGCTTAAAATTACATCAGCAATCTTTTCGTTCAAAAGAAGAAAAATTCCTTGTTGAAGGTGAACATCTTCTAGAAATGGCACTCCAAAATAATGCTGTTTTAGAGGTCTATTTCACGAAGCGAAGAGATGATTTACCAGAAAAAGTGCAAAAATTTTTTGTCACAGAAGAAATTTTAAAAAAGATTGCTTTTTCTAAGAATCCACAAGGAGTTGTTGCTGTTTGTAAAATGCTCGAAGAAAAACAAATCTCATCTGATAAAGTTTTACTTTTAGACGACATCTCTGATCCAGGAAATTTAGGAACTATTTTTCGAACCGCATTAGCCTTTGGATATAAAGATATTTTACTGACAAAAAACTGCTGTTCTCCATATAACGAAAAAGCGATTCAAGCATCTCAAGGAGCAATCTTTTTAATGTCGTTACATGATAAATTTAATTTATCAAAACTTCAAAACGATGGTTACCAAATCGTTGCAACAGAGATTAAGGGATCTATTGATTTAGATTCGTTTAAACCAAACCAAAAACACATTCTTGTTTTAGGAAATGAATCAAACGGAGTTAGAAAAGAGATCTTATCTATTTCTGATGCTCGTGTCCGTATCGAAATTAACGAAATTGAATCACTCAATGTAGGCGTAGCCGCAGGCATTGTTATGCACCATTTTTCAAAACATAGTTAGTTTTTAAAAATTAACTCATTCAAAACATTCGCTGACAAAAAAATGAATTTTTTTCTTTACGTGTGTGTATGAAGTAGTAAAATATACGCAAAAGAAAGGAGAAATTGATTATGAAGAAAACTCAATTACTCATTACAGCACTTTGCGCGAGCGCATTGTTGCTCGGAGCTTGTAATTCGAAGCCAAACAAGAAAAAAACTACTAGTTCTGTTACAAGTTCCCAACCTGAGAAAGTACTTAGTAGTATTGCGGTCACTACTAATCCTACCAAAACTTCATATGCCGTTGGCGAATCGTTTGATCCAAGCGGCATGGTTGTAACTGCTACATATAGCGATGGTTCAACCTCAGATGTTACTGGTCAATGCACTTTCTCACCATCTGTCATGGCAGAAAGCACAACTTCTGTCACGGTATCTTATGAAGGAAAAACAACTACTGTTGCTGTTAACAAAGTTGATTGGTCAGCAGCTGATGTTCAAGTATTAGAAACGGCCGCTCATGGAGCCAAGATTCCATTTCCAAATGAAGGCACATATACATTTGCTTTAGATTCTTATGGATCTGCTGGCGATTATTATGGTGGAGAATCTAGCGCAGAAAAAATTGCTGCTTATAAAGCAAGATTCGATACTACTGTTTGGGAAGTGACTGATTTTAGATCTGGAGTCGGATTTTTTGCTGAAGTGCCTGTCCAAACAGATGATGGTAAAAGATATGTCCAAGTCATTTGTGCCGGCTATGATTCAACAGAAAAAACAATAACAGAGGATGGAAGCGGACAATTCTTTTTAGAAGTTTCCGATCCATACTACTATAGCTGGGCTGATCAAGATGTCGGAGAAGAACTTAATTATTACTTCTCATACTTTGCCTCCATTGGTCATGCATCAAATTATGAACTCGAACTTCCTACATTCACTGAAGAAATCGACCATATGAGTGTTATGATTAGCGATTTAGCTCAATATGAATATTATGCCTCGATGTATTTTGCTTATGGTATGCGTTATTCACCATCACCATATGCATTCCAAGACGAAATTGATATTTATTGCAGTAGCACTGCAGCAGAAGCATATTTAAATGCTTTAAATGATGCAAATAGCGATTTCGAATATCTTGGATACGATCAAGATAAAGGCGCTTACTATTTCGCTTCAAAAGAAGGTTCACTCGGATTACAAGTTGGTTATATGGTTAGCTATGGAGTATTTTATATTGTTCCATTCCAAAACTATACAACCGCATTCCCATCTGAATACCTCAAAGGCGTGTTAGATCGTTATCAACCAAGCGCACCAGCATTCCCTGCATTTGCTCCAAGTGAAGATACTGTATATTACTTTGAAGACTTTGATAATTGCTATTTTGTCACATGTTTCCAAGATGGCAATATGTCTGAGGAAGCTCTTACAACCTACATTGCTGGTTTAGATACTGCAGTATTTAATGTTGGAGAAAAACAAACCGAAGAAGGTGTTAGTTATTATCAAGTTTCTGCTATAGATGGTTCATATACATTCTATGCTTCTTTCTATGAAGAAACTGCAGAAGAGTATGCTTATGTTGAATTCCAAGTTTATGCTTCCTTACCAACATACAATTCTTTACCAGTTTCATACATTGATGCATACTGGGCCGCAGAGAATCTTGTTGTTCCAGCTGCTCACGAATTTGCTGTTGCTAGTGCCGAAGCTTATTTCGAATTACTCGAATATAAACAAGGAGGCTTCGACATTTATGTCTATGGTGCAACATCAGCTGAACTCGCAACATTTGTTGCTGGATTTAGCACTGAATCATGGACTGTCGATGCAGATACAGAATCAGGCTCATATCAGTTAATCTGTGGCGATATGTCAGTCGCTGGTAACTTAGTTGCTGTCATCGAAATTTCTGATAACTCAACTGATACGGAAGATCCTTACATTGGTCTTTCATACTATGTCGGTGTCGTCCCAGAACAACAAGCTGCATAATTAAATATTAATTATCTAATAAAGACCCACCAGTCGAAAGACGATGGGTCTTTTATTGTGTCTCAATGAGTCACAATAAATCTTGTTATTTATTAATATAACGCGTTATAATGAGTGTGCGTTGATAAGAAGTAGTACCTGAAGAAACTAGTTGAAATAGGGAATGTGGAATAGTGGAACCCACAAGTTCAATTAGTCAGGGAATTCACCTTGGAGCATCTTATTGTAATGATAAGCGTCGTTCTCGTTACGAACATAGAGCAATATAAATATATATTGAAGAAGGATGGCACCACGGGGAAACTCGTTCCTAGTGGACCATTTTATTTTTATTTAAAGGAGGTCAAATATCTATGAGTCTATTTGATCAAGTCGAAGAGATTAAACAAAAGATTCTTCATGAATCAGAAAAGATTTCTGATGAAGCATCTTTAAAATCCTTCCAAGAAAGATTTCTTTCTAAGAAAAGCGAGTTAAATGGCTTAATGAGCCATATTAAAGAACTCGCTGGAGAAGAGAAAGCGAAGTTCGGTCAAAGCGTGAATAACGCCCGAAACGCTGTGCAAGAAGCTTTCCAAAAGAAAGCTGATGAAATCAACCAGAAGATTTTGGAAAGAAAACTCGAGAAAGAAAAAATCGATATCTCTTTGCCAAGTATAAACTATGAGGTTGGCGGAATTAACCCATTCTATCTTGTCCAAGATGAAATCATGGACATCTTCGTTTCCATGGGATACGAAGTCAAAGAAGGACCAGATGTTGAAAGTGATGAATATAACTTCCAAAGGATGAATATTCCTGAATCCCATCCAGCTCGAGAGATGCAGGATAGTTTCTATATTGATCCAAGAACACTTCTTAGAACTCATACCTCCCCAGAACAAGCCCACGCGATGGATGAAAAGGGTGGAAAACCACTCATGATGATTTGTCCAGGCAAATGCTTTCGTCGTGATGATGATGATGTGACTCACTCCCATCAATTCGGCCAAGTTGAAGGCCTTGTTGTTGGTCCAGGCATAAGCCTGGCCAACTTAAAAGCCACCCTTGAACTCTTCGTTAAGAAGATGTTTGGAGAGAAAAGAGAAGTCAGATTCCGTGGTTCATATTTCCCATTCACTGAACCAAGTGTGGAAGTGGATATCTCTTGTATGAACTGTGGTGGAAAAGGATGCTCCACCTGTAAAGGCACTGGATTTATTGAAATCCTCGGTGCCGGCATGGTTCATCCAAATGTTTTAAGAATGAGCGGATATGATCCAGATAAAGTCAGTGGCTTTGCCTTCGGTATCGGTATCGAACGTGTCGCTATGCTCAGATACAAAATCGATGACATCCGTAAGTTCTACCAAAGTGATGTTCGATTTATCGAACAATTCAAACGTCGTTAAGGAGGAAAAACAATGAAAGTCTCATTAAATTTTGTCTCAAAATTTGTTGATTTATCTGGCTTAACACCAGAAGAAATCGCTCATCGTTTTACCTTTGCTGGCGTTGAAGTTGAAGCGATTGAAAAACTTGGTCAAGGAACCAAGTTAGTTACTGGTGAAGTTCTCACGTGTGAGAATATGCCAGACAGTGACCATCTCCATTTAACCACAGTTAACTGTGGTCCTAAATACGTTGTTCTCCACATTGTTTGTGGTGCACCAAATGTTAGAAAAGGTTTAAAGGTAATTGTTGCGACTGATGGAGCAAAGCTCCCAGGTGGAACAATTCACAAAGGAAAAGTTCGTGGACACGATTCCGAAGGAATGTGTTGTTCGCTTCTTGAACTTGGTGTCGATGCTAAATACCTTAAAGAAGAACAAACAAAAGGTATTGAAGAACTACCAAGTGATACCGAAGTTGGTCGAGAAGATGTTTTACATCTTTTAGGTCTTGATGACACAGTTTTAGATTTAAAACTTCTCGCCAATAGAAGTGACATGTACGCAGTCATTAATGTTGCCAAAGAAATTGAAACTCTCTTTGGACGCAAGGCCAAACTTCCAGAAGTATCAGTTAAAGAAACTTCAAAAGAAGTTTGCCCAGTAAATAGTGAAACATCACGTTGCTCACAGTTTTCTTCACGTGTTGTGAAAGGCATCGTGACAAAAGAATCTCCAAAATGGATGAAAGATGTCTTAATGGCATCTGGAATTCGCAGTATCAATAACATTGTTGATATTGGTAACTACATTATGCTTTTAACAGGCCAACCACTTCATATGTATGACCTCGATAAGCTTCCAAAGAAAGAACTAGTTGTCAAAGACAACTGTCCAGGCGAATTTATTGCTCTAGATGAAAAATCATACACTCTTCAAAACGGAGATGTTTGTATTACATCTGGCGGTAAAGTGATGTGTCTTGGTGGAGTGATGGGCGCACTAGAATGTGCGGTCGATGAAAAGACCAAAAATATCGTTATTGAAGCCGCAAACTTCGATTACGCTTCCATTCGACGCACATCAATTAGACTTAATCTTTCATCCGACTCATCACAAAGATTTGTCAAAGGTATTAATCCAAACCAATATAACTATGTTATGGATTTAACTGCGGATTTATTGCTCTCCTTAGCCGAAGCTAAAGAAGTTGGTCCAGTGACAACATATCTAGAGAAAAAATATGAAGAAAAAGTAATTACTTCTTCATATGAATTCATTAATAATCGTCTTGGTACTTCATTTAAAAATGAAGAAATGAAGAAAGCTTTAGAAAGCGCCTTCATTAAAGTTGAAGAAAAAGGAAAAGAAATTATTTGTCATATTCCTGCTTCAAGAATTGATATTGGTGAAGCAGCAGACCTCTCTGAAGAAGTCATCCGTATCCTTGGATTTGAACACATTGAAAGTAAACTTCCATTTGTTCAAGTTTCATTAGGTGGACTAGAACCAGATCTACAAAACAAGCGATCTGTTCGTTCATACCTTAGAGGTTGCGGACTTGATGAAATTATCTCTTATTCTCTTGTTAGAGAAAAAGAAGTGAAATCATTCACCATTTTAAATAAAGCTGAACCATACAAAGTCATGAATCCATTAACGGATGAACATGAGTATGTTCGTACAAATCTCTTACCAAGTGTTTTAAATACTCTTGTTTATAACAAGAACCATGGTAACGAAAACGTCGCGATCTTTGAGGTGAGTGATCTTTATGGTCAAAACCAAGCCAAACAAATTCATTTAGCCATTGCTCTTTCAGGTAGCGATCTTAGACGCCACTCTATGAGTGGAGAAGAATATAACTTCTACCACATGAAAGGACTTGTTGAAGAAGTTCTCGGACTTTATCACATTGATGGAAAGCGTGCGCAGTTTGAACGCGCTAACGAAAAAGAATTCCATCCAGGCAAATCTGCCGTGGTGAAGGTTGATGGAAAAGTTATCGCTATCTTTGGTGAACTTCATCCAACCGTTTCCAAAGAATATGGATTTGGTAAAGATAAAGTCATTGCTCTTGAGATGGATTTAGCTGCTGTTTTTAAAACTAAAACATCTCCAGTTACAATGGAACAAATCTCTCGCTATCCTACTGTTTCAAGAGACTTCGCCTTTATCTTAGGTAATGATGTTACTTCCAAAGAAGTAATTGCTGAAATTCGTAAAGCAGATAAAGCTTTAATTAGAGATGTTCAAGTGTTCGATGTTTACCATGGAGAACACATTGAAGAAGGCTTCTACTCCTTAGCGCTTACAGTCTCGCTTGGATCATACGAAAAGACTCTTAACGAACAAGAATTATCAGCAATCGAAGAAAAGATTAAACAAGTCGTTATTGTTAAATTTGGAGCCAAACTTCGTCAATGAAAATTGATGTCGCTAAACTTGTTTCAACAAAAGAAAACATCATTGAGGAAGATGTTATTTTAAACGATGAAAAGTTTCATCTTCTAGCGCCTTTATTAGAAGTGAAAAAACTTCACGCCAAAGCAAGAGTGCATCGATATCAAGATTTTATTGATGTTGATTTACTAATCAAAGCTGATGTTGTTTTACAATGCTCTTACACTCTAAAACCATTTGATTATCAACTTCGCGATGAAGACGAAATTCACTTTGCTAGTTATGATGATGGTGGAGATGATATTCAAATTTATAAAGGTAATTTGATTGATCTAGATCCATACATTTATAACTTACTTAGTGCTGCCGTTCCAACTTCGCCAAAAGCCCCTGGTGCAAAGCTTCCATCTTCTGGAAAAAACTTCCGCGTTATTTCCGAAGATGAATATAACATAGAAAAAGAAGAAGGAACTGATCCACGTTTTGATAAGTTAAAAGATCTTGATATTGAATAAAAATAACCAGCAAAACCTCATCAAAATTAAAAAAGGTGAGGTTTTTAATTACTTATAAATCTCTTTTATAAAAAGAGTGTTATAATAGAGACATGAAAAAGAATTCTTCCATTTTTATTGTTACATTAATTGCTCTATTACTTACATCATGTAAGGGTACACCATCAAAGAAAAAGAAATCCTCTTCGCATATTGAAGAGTCTACATCAGTCACTTCTGGGACTTCTAGTAGTGCCCCAACAAGTGCTACTACAACATCATCTTCTTCTACATCTTCATCTACTCCGCAATCTTCTACTGAACCTTTACCACCTGGAGATTATTATAAGGAATGTGAAGGATTAACTGGATCAGCATTACAAGCAAAGCTTAAACAGATTAATCCTGTAAAAAGCCCAAGTTATGATTGGCCACGATATGAAGAAGCTGATGAAGCAGAAGATGATTCTACAAGCATTTTAAGTATATATACTCGTCACAATATTAAGAAAAGTAACCATTGTGGTTCTTATTCATGGACGACATGGAACCGTGAACATATTTGGACTCAAAGCGCTTGGCCTGCTAGCGATGAAGACAATCACAATATTTTTGCCTGCGAAGGAAAAATTAACGCTGAACGTAGCAACAAGATTTTCGCTGAAGGCGGTTCTGTTGTCACCGTTCATGGGCACACCACAGAATGTAAACAAACAAATGATACATTTGAACCTTGTGACGCCGCCAAAGGCGAGGTTGCACGTTCTGTTATGTACGGTACTGTAATGTATTCATACACAATGACAAACGAGATTGAATCAATTTATCTTGCTCTGAAATGGCATTTGGAACACCCAATTACAACTCGTGATATCAAGCGTAACGAAGTCGTTTATAAGAATCAGGGTAACAGAAATCCATTCGTTGATCATCCTGAATATGCTTGCCATATTTGGGGAAGCACCAACGCTCAGACACAAGCTCTCTGTTCTCAATAATTTACTAAAATATCCAACAAATCTCGGTTAATTCTGAGATTTTTTTATTCTCTGTTTACAGAGTTAAGCCCTTTTTGTATAATTGAATTACATTAAGTGGGAGAAAGTGGGAGTTATGTTTTTTGGTAGTTATGATCACCAATTAGACAATAAAAACCGTTTGGTTATACCAAGTAAATTTTTATCTGGCCTTTCCGATAAACTCTATATCCTAAAAGGATATGATGGATGTCTTGCGATATATCCAGAAGATTCTTTTAAGGCACTAATCTCCAAACTAGAGGCGAAAAATTTTGAATCCAGTAAGGATCGAGAAAACATTCGTCTCGCCCTTTCATCAGTTTTCTCATTGGAAATTGATAAGGTTAACCGTGTGGTAATTCCGACTACTTTGGCCAAAAAATATCATATCTCCCAAAGTGTTAAAGTAGTCGGAGTTATCGACCATTTTGAAGTGTGGTCGATTGATAAATGGGAAGAATATTCTTCCAAAGCTGAAGAGCATTACGAAGACAATGCAGAAAAGAGTCATCATGAGTAAGCACGTCTCAGTCTTACTTCATGAAGCTATTGACTTACTTAACGTTAAAGAAGACGGAATTTATGTTGATTTAACACTTGGTCGTGGTGGTCACTCAAAGGAAATTCTTAAACGATTAAAAAATGGTCATCTTTATGCTTTTGATAAGGATGAAGAAGCTATTTTAGAATCAAGGGAAAATCTAAAAGAATATGAACACTGTCTAACCATCATTCGTGATGACTTCAGAAACTTCCGTCAAAACCTGGATAAACTGGGTGTTAAAAAGGTTGATGGAATTCTTCTTGATCTTGGTGTTTCCTCTCCTCAATTTGATGAAGGAAACCGTGGATTCTCATATAGAGAAAATTCACGTTTAGATATGAGAATGGATACACGTCAAAAGCTTACTGCTTACGACGTTGTAAACACATATTCTATCCAAGAATTGACCAAAATTTTCCGTGAATATGGAGAGGATAAATATTCCTACCAAATCGCACGCAAAATTGTTGAAAAACGCCAGCAAAAACCGGTTGAAACTACTCTTGATTTAGTTGAAATAATTAAGGAAAGTAAACCGCAAAAAGAGCTAGCAAAAAAAGGTCATCCAGCAAAACAAATTTTCCAAGCATTACGCATCGAAGTTAATGATGAACTTGGAGCGTTAAAAGAGGCGTTAAAAGATGGATTAGATGCTCTTCGAATCGGAGGACGAATTGTGGTCATCACCTTCCACAGTTTAGAAGACCGCATCACAAAGATGATGTTTAATGAAGTTTCAAAAGTGGAAGGTAGCCGAAAAAATGTGTTCTCTCTTCCAAATAAGGATGATGAACCAGACTTCAAATTAGTCAACAATAAAGTCATTCTTCCAAGCGAAAAAGAACAGGAAGAAAATCCACGCAGCAAATCAGCCAAACTAAGAGCAATTGAAAGGATCAAATGATGAAAGATAAGCTCTATAAACATCATAAAAATCCGCGCTACTTCTTAATCAAAAAAGTAGCACTTATTTTTGCATTAGTTGCTGGTCTAGCTTTGTCAATCACAATACCGCTTGCACTGCGTGCTCATGCAAAAGTAAATCAAGCAAATATTGTTTTAAAACAATAAATTCAAAGAAAACGAATACAGGCGAATAAATTCGCCTTTTTATTTTTATCTTTTTATTGCGATATTACGACTCAATATATAAAATATATTCGTTAATAATATGGAAAACTGTGTTGCAATAGTCGAAATCTCAAACACTTCCGTTCGAGTTATTATTGGTGGTTCTATTGATGGTGAACCAGCTATTATTCAGAAAGCTGAACGTCAAATTTCTGGTTTAATCTCTCGTGGAGAAATTTTAGATGAGCAGAAAATTGTTTCGATTCTTTCTGAACTCAAAGACATCGAAGATGAAAAGACTCACTTAATCTATGAATTAAACGATGTTACTTTAGTTATCCCACCAGTTGGATTAGAAATTTATGAATCAGAAAAATCAACATTAGTTGTTTCTCCTTCATCAATTGTTGATAAACTCGATATTTCCAATGTGATTTCATTGGTCCAAAAAGAACCAATTGAATCCGACAAAGTGATTGTTGATATCATTCCAGATTATTTCAAACTTGAAGGAGAACGTTATTTCCTTGATCCTCCTGTAGGAGAAACATCTAACTCTGTTTATGTTCATGCGAAAGTACATGTTATGTTACGTAAGTACGCTGACACATATCGTCGCTTACTTGAAAGCGCTGGTATGAGAGTGCGTCGGATCTGCGTGAGTCCAAACGCCTTATCCGTGTATGCTCATAAACATGGTGTGAGCAAAGATTATCTTCTTGTAGATATGGGAGCTCAAATTACCAACATTACTCTTGTTGGAAATAATGCTCCAATTGTAACAACCCATATTCTTGTTGGTGGAAACGATTTATCGTTTGCTATTGCCGAAAAGTTTAATTGTAGTGTCGAAGAAGCCAATAAACTGAAAGAAACCTTTGGTAAGTTCGAACACGAACTCGCATTTAAACCAAGCCTGATCCGTGCCGTCAACGCGGAAGGAGTAGAGACGGATTATTATAATGAAGATTTGGATCACGTCATTGATCTCTTCTTCCGTGATAACTATTTCAAACAAATCGATAACGCATTAATGACAATGCTGAAAGATTATCCGCCTGAAGTTTTAAAACTCCCACTTGTTGTTTGTGGTGGATTCTCCAAACTTCGTGGTTTAGAAAAACTCATTAAAGAGAAATATCCAGAACAAGAAATTATCTTTTTAAATAGTGATGTTCTTGGTGTTCGTCATCCAAAATACCTACCTTTGGTAGGTGGATTAATGTGTGCCACCCATTATAAAGGTGCACTAAGTGACCAAAAGAATCGCGTCAATAATATTGAACGCGTTGATAAGTAATTAGCAAAGGAGAAAAACTATGGACGATTATGAAAACTTTGAATCAGTAGCTCGAATTGTCGTCATTGGTGTTGGCGGTGCTGGTAACAACGCCGTAAACAGAATGATTGATGAAAATATTTCGAGCGTTGAATTTTATGTCGCGAATACAGATCGTCAAGCTTTAGCTACCTCAAAAGCCACTAATCGAATTGTTCTTGGAGAACAAATCACTGGTGGTTTAGGAGCTGGCGGTGAGCCAAGTGTTGGCAAGAAAGCCGCTGAAGCATCGATTGATGAAATTAATCGTATTGTTCAAGGAGCAAACCTCGTCTTTATCGCCGCAGGTATGGGCGGAGGCACCGGAACAGGCGCTGCGCCAGTTATCGCCCGCGCTGCCAAAGATAGTGGTGCATTAACTGTCGCCATTGTCACTCGTCCATTTACCTTTGAAGGTAAAAAGAGAATTGCTAATTCAGTCGAAGGCTTAAACGAATTAAAGGATGCCGTTGATGCCATCATTATCGTTTCTAACGATAAGTTACTTATGGTCAATGGCACTCAGCCAATTGGCGAAGCCTTCGCCGAGAGCGACCGCGTGCTCGCACAAAGTGTGAAGACTGTTACAGATTTAATCTTAATGCCAGCCTTCATCAATCTTGACTTTGCTGATGTGAGAAATACTTTAAAAGATTCTGGTATTTCCTTAATTGGTTTTGGAATGGGTAGTGGCCCAAATCGCGCCGCTGATGCCGCCCAAAACGCAATTAACTCGCCTCTCTTAGAGGCGTCAATCAATGGCGCACGTCGCGCTATTTGCGCCGTTACATGTGGATCAGAAGTTTCATTGTATGAAGCTCAGGAAACAGTGGACCGCATCATTGAAGCCGCTGGAAACACCGTTGATATTAAATTTGGTGTTTCGATTAATGACCAACTTACTGACCAGATTTTAGTCAGTGTCATTGCCAGTGACTTCACCGAAGAATTCGACTTCACAGCTGTTCCAACCTACGATAAGCCAGTTAAACCAGCTTACCGTAGCGATGAATCGCAACCTGTTCAATCGGAAGAGGGTGAAGCGGAAGTTCACGAAGAAGAAAAACCTGTTGAGGAAGAAAAAGGATTCTTACCAAACTTCCTTAAGGAGAGAAATATTGACTAATTATTAGTCACCTAGAAGACAACGTTCTTTCTAAACTAGTGATAGCGAGTTAGGGACGGTGGAAGCCTAACACAAAGAAGAAAGAAATATCACTTCTAGAGTATAGAAACTGAACAAATAAGAAGTAAGTTTCTCGCCTCATTCCCGTTAACGAATGAATCAAGAGCTATTAATTTATTAATAGAAATAAGGTGGTACCGCGTGAAAGCGCCCTTATATAGGAGCGCTTTTTGCGTTTCTAAAGGAGTTAAATATGGAACTTAAAACAACATTACTTATGCCAAAAACAAACTTTGAAATGCGTGGTAATTTAGCAACTAAAGAACCAGTTCTTGTTGAGAAATGGAAAAACGAACATCTTTATGAAGAAATGCTTAAGAATCGAAAAGGTTCTAAGGAGTATTCTTTCCATGATGGTCCTCCATACGCCAACGGAGATATCCACTGTGGTCATATGCTCAACCGTATCCTAAAGGATATGATTGTTCGTTATAAAACCATGTCTGGTTATTATGTTCCATTCGTTTTTGGTTTTGATACACATGGCCTCCCAATTGAAAACCAAGTCATTAAACAAGGGATTAATCGTAAAACAACTCCAGTTAGTGAATTTAGAAAATATTGTCGTGAATACGCTTTAGGTCAAGTCGCTAAACAAAAAGAAGAAATCCGTCGCTTAGGAGTTCTTGGTGACTATGAAAATGCGTACAAAACT
This sequence comes from Caryophanales bacterium UBA4278, assembly GCA_002395065.1. Classification (GTDB taxonomy): domain Bacteria; phylum Bacillota_I; class Bacilli_A; order RFN20; family CAG-826; genus Fiminaster. The sequence goes on along the minus strand of DGVS01000001.1, from coordinate 9,860 downwards.
TTAAATAAAGACTTTGAAGCAAACCAAATCTCTGTTTTTGCCAAGATGGCTCTTCGTGGCTTAATCTACAAAGGACTTAAACCAGTTTACTGGTCTTGGTCAAGTGAATCAGCTTTAGCTGAAGCAGAGATTGAATATAAAGACATTAAATCTTACGCCATCTATGTTGCTTTTGAAGTCACTGATGGAAAAGGTGTTGTACCAAATGGAAGTAAAGCTGTCATCTGGACCACAACTCCTTGGACTCTTCCAGCAAACCTCGCGATTAGTGTTCATCCTCGATTTGAGTATGCCTTGTATCACACTAATCTTGGAGACCTAATTCTTTTAAAAGAATTCAAGGATCGTTTAGTTGAAGAACTTGGGCTAACAGAGTGCCAAGAAATCAAAACATTTAAAGGTCAGGACCTTGAATATGTGAAAACCAAACACCCATTCTATGACCGTGAATCCGTTATCATTGTTGGTGAACATGTTACTAATGAAAGTGGTACAGGTTTAGTTCATACTGCTCCAGGACATGGTGTGGATGACTTTACTGTTTGTCAAAAATATAACATTCAACCATATTGCCCAGTCGACGATAAGGGAAGAATGAGTGAAGAATGCGGTGAAAAACTAGCGGGACTTTTCTATGAAGATGCCAATAAAGTTGTTCTTGACATTATCAAAGATAATGGAAGTCTTTTAAAATGTGATGAAATCGTGCACTCCTACCCACACGATTGGCGTACAGGAAAACCACTTATCTTCCGTGCTACGCCACAATGGTTCTGTTCGATTGGAAAAATCAAAGACGAACTCTTACGAGAAATCAATGTTGTCAAATGGGATCCGGCCTGGGGTAAAGAACGTATGGCGAACATGATTAAAGACCGTACCGACTGGTGTATTTCTCGTCAACGCATTTGGGGTGTGCCAATTCCAATCATCTATAATGAAGACAAAACTCCAATTATTGAACAAGTTGTCTTTGACCACATTATTCAAGTATTCAAAGAATACGGATGCGATATCTGGTATGAAAAGGACGCTAAATTCTTCCTTCCTGAAGGATATAAAAATTCCCATTCTCCTAATGGAGAATTCACCAAAGAAAAAGACATCATGGATGTCTGGTTTGACTCTGGTAGTAGCTTTGACGCCGTGATGGTGAAAAATTCTCACCCATTCCCAGTTGATCTCTACCTAGAAGGTAGCGACCAGTACCGAGGATGGTTTAACTCTTCTTTAACTGTTTCTGTTGCTTGCTATGATAAGGCTCCATATAAGTGTGTTGTCTCACACGGATGGGTTTTAGATGAACACGGCGAACAAATGCATAAATCGAAAGGTAATGGTGTTGATCCACTTAAGATGTGCAACATCTTTGGTGCCGATATTCTTCGTTTATGGGTTGCGACTGTCGATTATCAACAAGATGTCCGCATTTCGGAAAATTTGCTGAAACAAGTTGCTGATCAATACCGTAAGATTCGTAACACATTTAAGTTCCTTTTAGGAAACTTGGCCAACGGAGAAGGAAAACCATTTAATCCAACGAAAGATATGGTGAAGGATTATTCTCCGGTCGATAAATACATTTTAGCCACATTAGAGGACGTCAAAAATGACGTGATTCATCATTTTGATGAATTCGACTTCATTAACGCGACTACTCGCGTGATGACATTTATGTCGACTGACCTCTCTAGTTTCTATTTAGATATTGCCAAAGACATTCTTTATTGTGAAGCCGTGGATTCACCTCGAAGAAGACAAGTTCAAAGCGTCATTTATCAAGTTGCTTCAACATTGATGAGACTACTTGCCCCAGTTCTACCATTTACAATTGAAGAAGTGCATGTCAATATGCCAGATTATAATGGTAAATCTGTGGCTTTACTTGATTATCCAAAAGAAAGCCATGAATTCTCCAAAGAAGTTCTTGATCAATATAAAGAATTTATGAAACTTCGTTTAGAAGCAAATAAAGCCATTGAAACAATCCGAGCTCAAGGTTTAGTTGGCTCATCTCAAGAAGCCTTATTAGTTCTTCCAAAGAGTGAATTCTTGATTAAATCACATTTATGTGATGATCTAAGTGAATTAGCCCGTTTATTCATTGTTTCAAAAGTCGAATTAGTTGAGAAGGGTGAAGTGGAAGCACACCATATTGATGCGAAAAAGTGCCCTCGTTGTTGGAACTATGTCGACGAACTTTATCCAGTGGACGAAGAAACCGCGGTCTGCGCACGTTGTAAACACGCATTAGGTAAATAACATGAACAAGGTCTTGTCGTTTTTAAAAAAAGTTTTCACGAAAGAGAACATGAAAAAGTTCTTCTTCTCTTTTATCTGGCTTGCTGTCGTCATCTTTATTTTAGATATTGTTTCAAAGTGGATCGTTATTAACCATTTTGGAGCAAGCCACGCTGGCTATTATGAACGTATTGAAGTAATCAAAGATTTCTTCTATATCACCTTTGTTACAAATGAGGGAGCAGCCTGGTCAATGGGCAGTTCTTCACGTGTGCTTTGGATTATCGTTTCTGTCGTTTTATCGGGCGGCTTAATCGCTTACTATGCGATAAAAATGAAGTCTATGACTAAATGGATGAGAGCCGCTTTTTCCTTAATGATTGCTGGTGCTGTTGGTAACCTAATTGACCGTTGTTTTTATTGGGAAAGCACAACTGGTTTTTCTGGCGTTGTTGACTGGTTAGATTTCTATCTTCCAACTGGTGAATTCCCAACCTTTAATATCGCTGATTCTGCCCTTGTTGTTGGAGTTGGAATTCTCATTGTTTTGCTCGTTATTGACATCATTAAAGATGCGATGAAGAAGAGTGAAAATGAAGAAGCTCAATTAAAGTTAAAAAAAGACCAGCAAAACTTGGATAAAATTGAAAAATCACCAGCAATTCCTGGTCAAAATGATGACAAGAAAGAACAAGAAAAAGTTGAATAAATGAACAAATTTGTCGCTGATAAAAGAATTGAAAATCTACGTTTAGATAAGGCGTTATCTGAACTTCTTTTAGATGTTTCAAGAACGAAGATTAAAACCTATCTTGATGAGGGTCTAATTCTAGTTAATGATCAGCCTCAAAAAGCATCGTATAAAGTTCAAGAAAATGATGTGATTTTTGTTAACGATTTACCAAAAGAGGAAACTGACTTAAATGCCGAAAATATCCCTCTTGATATTGTTTATGAAGATGATGATTTGATGGTCATTAATAAACCAAAAGGATTAGTTGTTCATCCTGGTGCCGGTAATAAAAGCGGAACATTAGCAAATGGACTAAAATTCCATAGCGACAATCTTTCAACAATTAACGGAGATTTTCGTCCGGGCATTGTTCATCGATTAGATAAAGATACTGCCGGACTTCTTGTTGTTGCGAAAAACGATTTTACCCACGTTAAACTCCAGGAACAACTTGTTGACCATACCTTATCTCGTAAATACTATGCTCTTGTTTTAGGTGTGATTAGCGAAGATAACGGACAAATTATTGCTCCAATTGGTCGAGATAAGCAAAACCGACAAAAAATGGCGGTGGATCTTCGCAATGGAAAAGAAGCTGAAACAAGATTCAAAGTTTTAAAAAGATTCTCCAATACTACTTTAGTAGAATGTATTTTAAAAACAGGTCGTACCCACCAAATTAGAGTGCATATGAACTATATTGGACATCCAGTTATTGGAGATCCTTTATATGGAAAAGGAAATCGAACAATTTATGATGATGGTCAACTCCTTTATGCTCACTACATCAAATTCATTCACCCTCGCACAAAAAAAGCATTGGATTTTGATTCTCCAATGCCTTCTTACTTTGAGAATTTTCTCAAAGACTTGAAATAATTATAGAATTTCTTTTAAATTTTTAAAGTTCGCTTTGGCGATCTTTTTTAATTCTTCGACACCAAATTTTTCGGCAAATTTCTTGGCGAATTCGGTGACAGTTTGTGAAGCACCAAATGGAATTTCGACTCCATATTGTTTGGAGATCTTATCCATTTTTTGTAAAAAGCTATAACGAGCAATAATGCTTGCAGCAGCAACACATGGGAAATATGTTTCTGCCTTTGTTCTAAAGGTAATTTTATCGACGACCTCTTGTTCACCAAAGAGATATCGATAGTAGGTATCTTCATTGCAGAATTGATCAATGACCGTCATTTGAACCTTTGGATATTTCTTTTTTAAGTTCTTAAGAACTTGGTTATGCATTTTAGCCTTCATTTCATTCATATTGAGGCCTTTTTCATTAATCTCATTGTATTTCTTGTTATCGAGACTAACCTGAGAATATTCAATGCGATGAATGAGCTCTTTTCCAATCTCGCGAATTCTCTTATCGTTGATTCTTTTTGAATCATCGACTCCAAGTTCTTTTAAGAACGAAATATCTTCTTTTTTAACATAAGCTGCACAAACGCAGATTGGACCAAATAAGTCTCCGGTGCCAACTTCATCCGAACCAATTTGATCTTTTAAAGATAACCAGCAAGCTTTTGTTGGAACTTCTTTAGTTTCTGATTCGCCTTGGCTCTTTTTTGTTAGCTCAGCATTTCCATCAAAACGTTTTGCTTCGCTTAAAGCATGTTCGCCGACAAAGACAACTTTAAATTCTTCACTCTTTTTTGAGGAATACACGGTTACTGCTAACTCTTTTGTTTTAGCGAAGAAAACAATGTATTCTCCTTTATTTTCTTTCTTTTCCTTTTTATAAAAGGAACGAATTTGTTCAACTAGATCTTGAGATCCTTGAATTGTGACACGATTTGCCATATTAATTTTCCTCCTTCTTGTTTTCTGTTTTCACATCAAAAGGTAATCCATTTTCGATGATTGATTTACAGATGAACATTCTGACCGCGGTTGATAAATCTAAACCGAGGGCTTTAAAAATTGAGGAGGCTTGTTCTTTCTCGTTTTCATCAATTCTTACTTGTAGTAATGCCATAATATACCTCGACCATAGTATATTACAATGTAATTACGCTGTAAATACAAATTGACGCTCATTTATCTATTTAGCTACAAACCCCTCTATATTCTTTATTCGTAAAATTTCTTCAAAAGTGTTCAAAAAAGTTTTACAAATCAAAAAGACCTTCACTAGTTAAGGTCTAATTTATTTGTGCTATAATAGCGCTATGCTTGATATTTATGGCACGTTAGAAATCCAAAAAGTTTTGGATGAAATTGCTTTAGAAACGCATAGCGAAGTTGCTCATGCAAAGATATTATCTTTGCGTATGCTTCAAAATAAGGAAGAAATACGTCTTTGTTTAAAACAAGTTGATGAGATGATGCGTCTTTTAAACGAACGTGATTCGATGCCAATTCAATCCTCATTTGACTTACAAAAATTTTTGGAGATTGCTCGAAAGGGTGGAGTTCTTTCCATTCACGAACTTGATCACATTGCCCTAGATATCGAAACAAGCCAAAAATTAAATCAATATTTTTCTCGTCTAGATCGACATCTTTACCCATCAATTTTTGACTTAAAGGAACAACTCTTTGATTTATCAAAGTTAAATGAAATTATTCGTTATGTCATTTCACCAAATCTTGTTGTACTTGATACGGCTAGTCGTGATCTATATGAAATTCGTCAACAAATTAAAAAACTATCAAGTTCTGTTCAGGATGTATCTCGCGGTTTAGTGGCAAAATACGCCGAATATCTCTCTGAAAAGTCTGTTACCATCCGTAACGATCATTTTGTCTTACCAGTTCAAACAAGCTATAAGTCGAAAGTTCCAGGAATGATTCATGATATCTCAGATACTGGAGCGACAACATTTGTTGAACCACAAGAACTTGTTCAATTATCAAACCAAATCTATGCTCTTCGAGTTGAAGAAAAAGAAGAGATCTATCGTCTTTTAAAAATGCTCACTGGAAAAGTTGCATTGCACGAAAGTGAAATTGATTCAAATAACAATGTCATTGCTCGACTTGATGAAATCAGTGCAAAAGCTAGTTATGGAATCAAACACAAGTGTGTCGTTGCTACGTTAAGTGACGAACAAGTAATCTCTATTAAAGGCGCTCGTCATCCATTAATTAATGATGAAGTTGTTGTTGATAACGATTTTGAATTAAATAAAGAACAGTCGATGATTATTATCTCTGGTCCAAATGCCGGTGGTAAAACAGTTGCTTTAAAAACACTTGGATTAATGGTGATGATGACCCAAATTGGATTAGCTATTCCAACAAAAGAACCAGCAAATCTCGGTTATTTCCCAAAGATTTATGCCGATATTGGTGATAATCAATCACTTAGTGATAACCTTTCAACATTCGCTGCTCACGTTTCAAATTTAAGTACAATTACCCACTTTGTCACCGCCAAGGATTTAGTCTTGCTAGATGAACTTGGAACGGGAACATCTCCTCGTGAAGGGGAAGCACTTGCTCTTGCTGTTTCTGACTTTTTATTGAAAAAACATGTCTTCTCAGTCATTTCGTCGCACTTTGATAAGATGAAAGAATTTGCGTATGCAAAGGAGAACGTTATTAATGCGATGATGATTTTTGATGAGCAAAAACTTCTCCCAACCTACAAATTAAAAATTGGTAGCAGCGGGCGTAGTTACGGTCTTGAAATGGCTGAACGTTATCATCTTGATAGTAAGGTTGTTAACCAGGCGAAACGCTATCTTTCTAACGATAAAGAAGTAAGTTTCAACGATGTTTTAGATCGTCTCAATCATCTTGTAAACGAGAACGAACAAAAAGAACGTTCTCTTTTAGAGAAAGAACGTCTTCTAAGTGGAAGAGAAAAACATGTCCATCACGAAGAAGAAGTCCTAAGGGAAAAGAAAGAAAAGCTTCTTGAAGATGTCAAACATGAACAAAAGAAAATCATCGATCGAACAACACAGAAAGTTGATTTGATCATGAAGAACCTCGATAAAGATCATCTGAAGCTTCATGAAATTATTCATGCAAAAACCGAACTAAAAGAATTAGCCGAATCACAAGAAGAGGAAGAAATCTATCTTGATAATGGACCAATCTTGGTTGATGACTATGTCGAAGTTAAAGGTCTTGGTTTAGTCGGCAAAGTTAAAAAGATTAACGGAGAAAAAGTCCAAGTCGTTACAGAAGATGGTTTTGATGTGAAAACAAAACTTGATCAACTTGTGAAAACTGAAGAACCTTTAACGCACAAAAAGATTCAAAGTAGTGTCAATCACGAAATGCAAATTAAAACTGATGTCAAACTAGAACTCAACATCATCGGTTATCACATTGATGAAGGTATTGAAGCAGTTAGCAAATATCTTGATGAATGTCGTTTGCGACATTTTAAAACCGTAAGAATCATTCATGGAATGGGTTCAGGCCAGCTTCGAGCAGCCGTTCATGCCTACTTAAAGAAATGCGACTTTATTGAAGATTTTCATTATGGTTCAACATATGACGGAGGAACGGGTGCAACCGTTGTCACATTAAAATGACAGAGAAAGTTAAATTAGCGATCCCTCTTCTTCCTAAGAAACCAGGATGTTATTTGATGCACGATGCATCCGGCAAAGTAATTTATATTGGCAAAGCCAAGAATCTTTATAATCGTGTTTCGCAGTACTTCCTAAGACCACAGGTTGGCAAAGTGGCCGCGATGGTTTCTCATGTTGATTATTTTGAAACAATTATTACTCATTCAGATAAAGAAGCATTCATTCTCGAAATGAACCTCGTTCATCAATATTATCCAAGATACAACATCCTTTTAAAGGATGGTAAGCACTATCCATATATTGCCCTAAAGAAGAAAAATGACCCATATCTAAAGATAAGTCGTGATGAGAAAGATCCAAACTATTACTATTTTGGACCTTACCCAACTTCTTCTTATGCTTACAAAGTCATTAATCTTTTAAACAAGATTTTTCCTACTAGAAAGTGTCAACACATTCCAAACACGCCATGTCTTTATTACCACATGGGAATGTGCCTTGGACCATGTGTAAACAAGATAAGCGAAGAAAAGAACAACGAACTTTTCGAATCGATTAAATCGTTCTTAAATGGCACGAGTAACGATATCAAAAATCAATACAAAGAAAGAATGGCTCAAGCAACAGAAAATCTGGAGTTTGAAAAAGCCCAGGAATGTAAGGAAATTTTAGATGCCATTGAGCACATTGTTTCCAAAGAAAATGTGGAAGATAAAGAACACGTTTCTAAAGATGTTTTTGGCTACACAATTCGTGATGGATATTTAAGTCTTTCTGTACTCACATACCGTAAAGGAATTTTGCTTGGTCAGGAGTCATTTATTGTTGAGGAGTTTGATGATGTTGATGAACAGGTGTCTAACCTCATTTTCCAATATTACCAGAATCATCAAAAACCCCAGCAAATCGTGGTTAATTCCCAGCAAATCGCCAATATTTTAAGTGAAGTTTTAGATGTCAAAGTTCTTTCTGTTTCTAGGGGTAAAAACATGGAAGCTGTCTCCATAGCAAACCTGAACGCCCAACAATCTTTGGACTCCCATTTTATGTCTGCTCGATTAAGTGATTCAAATCTTGAATTACTGGAGAATCTAGGAAATAAAATTGGTATCAAAACTCCATATCGAATTGAACTATTTGATAACTCCCATATCCAAGGTGATGCACCTGTTGGTGTTGTGGTGGTTTTTATCAATGGAGAACCAGTCAAAAAGATGTATCGAAAGTTTAACATCGAAGGTAAAGAAAAACGTGATGACTACGCCTCTATGAAAGAAGTTATGACTCGTAGATATTCTCGCTTAAAAGAGAATAATGAACCAATGCCAGATCTGATTCTATCTGATGGAGGTTTAGGACAAATTCATGCCGGACAAGAAGTTATCAACGAACTCCAATTAGATATTCCGGTCTATGGTTTGTTTAAAAATGACCGCCATCAAACAAAAGGTTTAATGGATCATGAAGGAAATGTCATCTCCTTAGACGACAATAAAGCACTTTTCTTCTTACTTGTAAGAATGCAAGATGAAGTCCATCGTTTTGCGATTTCCTTCCATCATCAAAAACGAAGCAAAAACTTTACAAAATCATTCTTTGACGATATCCCAGGATTAGGAAGTAAACGTCAACAACTACTTTTGAAACAATATCAGGATATCGATCAGTTGAAGAAGGCTACTGTCGAAGAACTTAGTCAGTTCCTTCCGATGGAAGTTGCTGAAAATTTAGTTTTAAAACTTAAAGAATTATAAAAAGGATTCCCAAATCTATCCTTTATATTTTAATGTAATCTTGTAAATATGTCCTAAAGGTTATATAATGGTGCTGCAAGAGTTTTTGATTTATGCAATATAAAGTCATGAATTTTGACTTTGTTTATCATCAAAACTCTTACTCAACATATTTTCTTGAAAAAGGAACAATGAAAATGAGTGATGAAGAAAAACTAATCGAGCAAGAACGATTAATGTATGAATCTTTCAACGAAGAACAAAAAAGAAACTATTTTGTTGGTCTTTTTGTTGGAGAAGTTGTCTCTAGCTTAATTGAAAAACGTAAAAAATATCATTTAACACAGAAGCAGATTGCTGATGCAATGAATGTCAAACAATCTTATATATCTAGAATCGAAAATTTAAAAAAAGTTCCAACATTAGAAACAATCGGAAAATATCTTTTTGCAATTAATCATTCTGTTGAGGAACAACTCTATTTTTTAAAAATGATGATCGATATCGAAAATGGTACATCCCCACTTAGTAAAATGCTGAAACAAAAGAACAATGTCTATCGTCAAGCAATTGCAAAGTGATAATTCGTTGAAATCTTTCTTTTTATAGAATATATTTATAACGCTGCCCTCGTAGCTCAGGTGGATAGAGCAA
>DGVS01000006.1 GCA_002395065.1 Caryophanales bacterium UBA4278 | reverse complement strand
TGCATATGCATTGGTTTCCAAATAGGTCTACCCTCTGCATCATGCTTTGCGAGGACTTCTAATATTTCACTAGGACATGTTTTTCTATGTTTTTTTTCATATTTATATCCCAAATCAGTTCTAACTTGTTTGCACATTGAATCTTTATCGATGATTAAACACGATAACCAAAAGTTAGGAACACTACTATTACCATCAAATGGATTCATCTTAACTGGCAATCCTTTAAATGCTTTTTTATACCTATTATAAATAGCTTTCTTTTGAGCAATATGCTCTTCTAGGTGTGGAAGTTGACCCCTGATAACACCTGCGACAACGTTAGATAAACGGTAATTATATCCTAAATCGACATGCTGATACCAAGGTGCTGGCTCTCTAGATTGAGTAGACCATTTTCTTGCTAATTTAGCAGCGTTCTCATCATCAGTTAAAAGCATACCACCACATGATCCAGTAATAATTTTGTTGCCATTAAACGAAATAACGTTATATTTTCCAAACGAACCAGTTTGTTTTCCTTTATATGTAGCTCCAAACGATTCAGCGGCGTCTTCTATGAGGATTGCGTTATATTTATCACAAATAGCTTTAATCTCATCAATCTTCCCTGGCGTGCCATATAAATGGGCAACTACCACCACTTTAACTTGCGGATATAAACTAAAAGCTTTTTCTAATGCTCTTGGGTCCATGTTCCATGTTTCATATTCAGAATCAATAAAGATAGGTATTCCACCTTCGTACACAACAGGATTAACAGTGGCACTGAACGTCATATCTGAGCAGAAAACATAATCACCACGTTCAACACCTGCTAGTTTAATTGCAAGATGTAATGCTGAAGTTCCACATGATAAACCGACAGAATATTTAACGCCAATTTTGGTTGCACACTCTTTTTCAACTTCATCAATGTTTTTACCTAGTGTCGACATCCAATTGGTTTCGTATGCTTCTTGAACGTATTTAATCTCTTCGCCATGCATTGTTGGTGAGCTTAAGTAAATGTGCTTTTTTAGTGGTTTAATCTCTTTATTAAACATAATTCGCCTCCGCTATCCTTGTTTTCCTTCAATAACATCCTTCCCAGCAATTGCTTTCCCAATTGAAAGAAAAAAGATTTTTATATCAAACCAAATATTGAATTTTTTCAAATATTCGGTGTCTAATTCGATTTTCCTAGATAACTCGATATCATCTCTCCCATTGCATTGAGCCCATCCAGAAAGACCTGGTTTTAGTAGATGAACATTATTGATGGTTCTTCCATCATTTAGATCTTTTTGATTCCACAACGCTGGTCTTGGACCAATGAAGGACATTTGTCCAATTAAGATATTAAATAATTGTGGTAGCTCATCAATAGAGGATTTTCTAATAAATCTACCAAATCTAGAAATATATTGATCTGGGTTTTCTAATAAATGAGTAGGAACATCTTTTGGAGTTTTTTTACTCATGCTTCTGAATTTCAGAATTAAAAATTCTTTATTGTTTTTGCCAATTCGTTTTTGCCTGAAGACAGGAAATCCTCCAGTATCAACAAGAACACAAATACTTATAATAAGCATCAAAGGAAACAAAATAATAATTCCCACAAAAGAAAAAAATAAATCAAGAATTCTCTTGAACGGAAGATATATTCGCTGTCTTTTATTTAAAACATCTCTCATTCTTTGCTTCCTTTTTTAATTTCGTAAGTTGTAATCAAAGATGCTAAAAGTTTCTTAATGTCGCTGGTTTCTTCAAATTCAAAAGCCTTACTAGCCACAACAACATCATCTTCAAGATTTGTATTAATATTTGATGTTGGCTCAATATAAATCTTTTTGTTATCAGTTTTTAGCTGATGCTCAGTATCTAATAGTAACTCTTCAAAGAGTTTTTCACCTGGTCTTAAACCTGTCTCAATAATATCAATGTCAACATATGGCACCAAACCAGCTTGTCTAATAAGTTTTTCTGCTAAATCAATTATTTTTACTGGTTTTCCCATATCTAAAATGAAAATTTCACCACCATTGGCAAACAATCCGCATTGAAGGATCAAAGAAACTGCTTCAGGAATTGTCATAAAATATCTTATTATCTTTTTATCAGTGATTGTTACCGGACCACCAGCTTCTATTTGTTTTTTGAACAATGGAACAACACTACCGTTACTGCCTAAAACATTGCCAAATCTCACAGCGGCATATTTTGTCTTAGATTTATGAGAAAAATATTGGACAATTGTTTCTGCAAACCTTTTGGTTGCCCCCATGACATTAGTAGGTCTAACCGCTTTATCAGTAGACACTAAAACCATCTTTTTAACGCCATATTTGTCCGCCATCTTAGCAACATTATACGTGCCAATCACATTAGTTCTAATTGCTTCAGCAGGGCTATCTTCCATTAATGGAACATGTTTATATGCTGCAGCATGATAAATATAATCTGGTCTATATTTCTTAACGATTTGTTCAACTCTAGTTTCGTTATATGTGGAACCAATAAGCGTCACTAATTGGATATCTTTATTTTTTTCTTCTCTAATCCTACGAGTTAACTCCATTTGAATGTCATATGTGGAATTTTCATAAATATCAAAAAGAATTAAAGTCATTGGATGAGTATTAAATATTTGTCTAACAAGTTCAGATCCAATTGAACCACCTGCACCAGTAACCATGACACATTTTCCATGTAGCATATCATTCACTTCATGGTTATCTAAAATGACTGGATCTCTAGAAAGAAGATCATCTAAGTCAACATCAATAATTCTTTTATCATTTGGTCCTTGCATTTCTGCAATTAAAGGCATTCTTCTTACTCTAACATTACAAGCACTTAAATAATCTAATATCTCATGAAGCCTTGTCTCAGATAAGTCACTGATAGCAATAATGACTTCTTCGGCTTTTGTATAATCGACTATTTTAGCGATATCAGAAATTGGGCCTTTGACGGGAATATTTGCGAAAAGTCCACCAATTTTATTTGGATCGTCATCCACCATCACAACAATTTCATTATGGTTATTCTTGTTTCTGCGCGATTCATCTACAACAACTTTAGCTGTTGCCCCAGCACCAATAACAATAGTTTTGACCTTGTTTTCCTTATGAAGCAGGACATTTGTTAAATTAGATACACGAACAACAATTCTAACAAGTGGATGTAAAAACACTAAAGTAGCGCATGATAACATCCATGAGAAGATATAATCAGTAAATCTTGGTAATTGTGGGACAAAAGAAATCACGATTAAACCAATTACTTGAATCAAAAAAGTAATAAGTACGATTCTGATGCATTCAAAAATACCAATATCTTTAGTAATAATTTTGTAAACCTTAAAGACTAAAAATATAACTGGAGTAACTAAAGCAATAGAAACACTATAAATTAGTGGAGCAATCCAAGTATTATTGGCGACAAAATTGGCAGGCTTATAATAAGAAAGAAAAGCGAGTATAGAAACACAAAAAGCCAACAGTATATCCACTACTGCATAAATAAATTTATAGTTGATGTGTCTTTTCGTGGTCTTCATATGTGCGTACATTGTATGCGAATATACACGCCTCACGCAAATAAAATTTATATAGAGCAACTTTCTCAAAAAAAAAATATTTGAGTTTTGCATAGGTTATTTAAGAAAATCACCAGCAATTCCCAATTATTTTATTTTTGAAACAATTTTGAATATTCTTTAACTAATTCTTCTAAAGATGTCTTCGCATTTGCCGGAGAAGTAGATGGAAGATAATAAATAGAGATACCACTACAATCCTTCTCTAGATACTTCTTAAATAAAGAAGATGCTTTCTTTCCATTAACACCAATTTTCTTAATCTTTGGATATTTTTCTAGAATGGATTTTAAGTCAATCGGAGTGGCATTTTTAATCGTCGAATCTGCGCTGCCTTCAATATCACATTCTTCAATCACGTCATATAATGCAATGCGATACTTCTTTAAGAAGGTTTTCTTACTTTCAACTGTATTATGGACATCCTCATGAAAGATCTTTCCTAAGACTTTAAAGAATCTATTTTGAGGATGTCCATAATAGAAGTTTTGTTCTCGTGATTTAACTGATGGAAAAGATCCTAAGATTAGAATAGTAGAATCTTCATTAATATAAATAGGAAATGTATGTGTGATTCGCATATATAAATAATAAAGATAATGCGATTTTTTTACACCAACATAACATTTTAGTTATTCTGGAACATAATTCCACACAACTGTACATCCAGATGTGTTCCAATTATCATCCCATCCAGATGGTTTTGATGATTCCGTACAATATATTGTAGTTAATGTAGTGCCAACATAATCAATTCCATCCTTTTCAATAGTGACAACGCTAGATGGAATTACCACACATTCGATAATGTATGTTCCATTAAAGGCATATGATTTAATTGTTGTGACACATGTAGGTATGACATATTGATTAGATAAATTATATCCCTGTGGCACATAAATTAATGTGTGTTGGTCTTTGCTTAATAATACCCCATCAATCGATGAATAATACGAATTGCTTAGGGAAACATTTATTGATTGTAATGAATAACAGCCCGCAAAAATATCATTATTAATGGCAGTTACAGTGCTTGATATATATACGCTACAAAGAGAACAACAATCCTCAAACGTTAACCAACCGAGTTCCTTTACGCCTTCTTCAAATGTTACAGTCTCCAAATCATTACAATAGGCAATAGTTCCTTCTAGTAATGTTTGAACACTTCCAGGAATCGTAATTGAAGTAATATAATCGCAATTATTGAACGCATATTCATCAATAAATGTAACCGAGTTCGGTATTTCAATATTAGAAAGTCTAGAATCTTCAAATGCTGAAATCGCAATGCTTTGCACTGATGTTGGAATTGAATAATCCCCAGTCCGACCTGCAGGCATTTTAATTAATTCTGTTTGAGTTTTATTAAATAAAACTCCATCATCTGATGAAAAATGTGTATTAGCATTCTTAACGTTGATACCTTCAAGAGCATAACAACCCTCAAAATCAACATAAGAAATCGAGGAAACACCGCTACCCAGATTAATTTGATACAAATTAACACACTCATAGAAGGTGCCATTACTAATCGTTGTTACGCTATCAGGGATATCTAATGCATATAACGAGTGACACCCACTAAACGTTCCTTTTAGCGTTGCAACATGGCTTGGAATATTAACGTGATACAAATTGGAACAACCCAAGAAAGCGTAATCACCTATAACAGCGACTGATTCAGGGATGTAAACACTATCAATCAAAGAGCAATCTCTAAATGCCATCTGTTTAATTTCAGTTACAGCTACACCATTAGCTATACTCGGAATTTTAACTAAACCTTCATAAGAAGTTGAACAACTCTTCACGACACCATTTTCAATTACTAAACCATCTTTACTAATGAAATGTGCATTTAAAGTTAACTCGAGAAGTTCGATGTTCCATGTTCCGCTTTGATCAAAATACTGATCATTCCAATACCAACCATTGAAGTAATATCCTTCTGGTGCAGTAACATCAGGAAGAGAGTAATTCTTATTGTAATGAGCTATATAAGTGCTTTGTTCGCATGTTCCAGATTCTGGGTTTAACGTGACAACAATATCCTTTGATGTGTAATCCGCATATAACGAAACATCAGAGGTAACAACACAACCAGAAAAGTTCCATTGTTCTTTATAATTAAGACCAGAACCAAATGTATACCAATAATTAATGTTATACATTCTTGTTTCGGATTCAGTTGGAGGAGCAACCCGTTCTCCTTTTTTTACTAGTTTTGATGTAATGAGATTACTACCAACATAGAAATCTACATAGTATTTCTGAGATAAAGGAGTATATTCTGGATCTTTTATGTTTCCTTGTACAGCCCATTCACCAGCAGTCTTTAAGTAATAATTCCATGTTTCTAAATCAACATAGGAATCTCCGTTAATACCTAAGGATGGACTTGGAACCCCATATCCTGTTCTAAAAGATGTTCCGTCTCGACCACTTTCTCCTTGAGGTCCTTGTGGACCGGTTTCACCTTGGATACCTTGTTCACCTTGGTCACCTTTTGGACCTTGAGCACCAGTTTCTCCTTGAATACCTTGTTCACCTTGTGGGCCTTGTGGTCCTGTTGCACCTGTGGATCCTGTGTCTCCTTTAGGTCCTTGAGCTAAGGTTGATGTTTTTTCTCCGTTAATAATCCAATATCCATCAAGGGAAATAGTTATTTCTGGTGTTTCTCCATCATTACCAGGTAAACCTTGAATGCCTTGTTCTCCTTGTGCACCATTGGTTACTGTAAAAGTATCGTGTCCGCCATCACTATAAGTGATTGTGTATGTATCAACCAATCCTTCAGAGGATGTTTTATCAATTGATTCAACCGAAACACCATCGTTTCCGGCTGGACCTTGAGGCCCTTGAGGACCAACTTCTCCTTGGACGCCTTTAATATTTCCTTTTAAGACCCAACCAGTTTGTTCTTTAACATAGTAATTCCATGTCTCTAAATCGATATATGAGTCACCAATTTTGCCAATTTCATAAGATGGAAGACCACTATTTGTTATTACTGATGTTCCGTCTTGTCCGCTTTGTCCTTGTGGACCCTGAGGACCAACTTCTCCTTGAGGCCCTTGAGGTCCTGTTGCACCTGTGGCCCCTGTATCACCTTTTGGGCCTTGTTCTCCTTGCGGACCTTGATGGCCTTGAACACCTTGTGATGGGAAGGTTGTTTTATTTCCATTAATTACCCAGTATCCGTCATTAGAAATAGTAATTGTAGGACTATGTCCGTCGTCACCTTTTACACCTTGGATACCTTGTTCTCCTTGAGCTCCATTGGTGACAGTAAAATATGAAACTTCATTGTTTGAATATGTAATTGTATATGTATCAACGAGACCACTTGTTGATGTCTTCGCAATTGAAACAACAGAAACACCATCTTGTCCCGCTGAGCCTTGAGGCCCTTGTTGGCCAGTGTTTCCTTGAGGTCCTTGAGGTCCAGTGTCACCCTGTGGACCTTGCGGGCCAGTTGCACCAGTCTCACCTTTTGGGCCTTGTGGACCGGTTGCACCAGTATCTCCTTTTGGTCCTTGTTCGCCTGGAAGACCTTGTGAACCGGGAGCTCCTTGAGGACCAACTTCCCCTTGGATTCCTTGAGGACCCTGAGGACCAGCTGCACCCTTGTCACCTTTACATCCACCTAAAGACAAAGCAAAAAGAGATGCTAATAAAGTAATAGGAATAATATGTTTACGTTTCATGCTTCCACCTCACAATGTTCAATTAATAAAAAAGAAAGAAAACATTTGTTTAACTTTCTTTCGTTAAATAATCATAAATTTATTTTACAGAGAGAGAGAGAGAGAAGCAAGCACTCTATATATAGAAGTGCTAAAAATACCAGCAATTCTTGACTATTTTAATATAACTGAATATTCTTCGATTAATTCTTCTAAAGATGTCTTCGCATTCGCTGGAGAAGTGGATGGAAGATGATAGACTTTCACTCTACCACAATACTTGCTTAAATGTTTTTCAAATAAGGAAGATGCTTTCTTTCCGTTAACACCAATTTTCTTAATCTTTGGATATTTTTCTAGAATGGATTTTAAGTTAATTGGGGTAACGTTTTTAATAGTCGAATCTGCACTACCTTCAATATCACATTCTTCAATTACATCATATAAAGCAATGTGATACTTCTTTAAGAAGGTTTTCTTACTTTCAACTGTATTATGGACATCCTCATGAAAGATACTTCCTAGTACCTTAAAGAAACGATTTTGAGGATGTCCATAATAGAAGTTTTGTTCTCGTGATTTAACAGAAGGAAAAGAACCTAGGATAAGGATTGTTGAATCTTCATTAATATAAATCGGAAATGTATGTGTGATACGCATATATAAATAATATAATATGAATAATTCAATTAACGATACTTCTTTGATAGTTCTTGGTATTCAAATGCTTCTGGAAGATGGTCATTCTTTTCATAATAGAAAGATAAACGTTCACACGTTAAGCGAAATTCTTCTTTGATATCTGGATGATCTTTGATTTTCTCTTTCGCATATTTATTTAAATAATCAAGATATCTTCTTAAGAAAAATATAATAATGTTATCCACATTTGTCTTACTCTTCTTCATTAATCCATTAAATAAGCCTTGATACACTTTCATTGTTTCTTCAAGTGATAAAGTCGAATGTGGATTGGATAACTCCACGAAAGGAATGAAATCTGATGTAATTACTCCGATTTCATAGGACACTTTAAAGAAATTGTGATAACACTCAAAAGGAATTGATTCAAAGAAAGCATCAAAATATCTTAGACCAAGAAGATATAAACTATATGTTGAATCTTTGTTATTTACAAATTCATGATCAATTTTCATTCCGATTGATAAAATATCTGGAAATTGCTTGGATAAATCCCTTGTTATTGGTGCATCTGATGTAACTCCAAGATAGTTCAATAAGGAATAAAAATCCATTAAGAGTTTTCGTTTATTACCTTCTTTAAGAAGAGACTCAAAGAAGATTTTGGCGACACGAACTCTGAGCTTTAAATACCAAAACGGTTTACTCATTTCATATCGAACATCTAGCCTGGTAAATCGATCACGAACTAGATCAATGAAAAGAGGATTAGTAAAATCATCTTTTGCGTCCTCTAAAGCTTGTCCATAGAGTTCTCCAAAAAGATCTCCTTGTGATTCAAGAAGCATCGGTGTGTTTTTTTGAATGCCTCCAAAGCTAATACGGATCTCAGAATATAGAAGAGAAAGATATTTTTTCTCTAAGACAGGAACAAGTTTTTCATATACACAAACTAACTGGAAATTAAGACAATCAAGGTTTGCTTGTTCAATCTCCTCTTTAGTAAGAGGAATACGGTCCATGATTTCTTTTTGATAGTCCTTCTCTTTGTTTAGTAAAGTCTTTGTAAACAGAACAATTAGATCAAGTTCTTTAATGAACCAGACATAAGTCGTTTCATTTTGATACTTGTTGATAATTAATGTAAGAAGATCAATTAATTCTTGATACATCTTCTGATAGTAGAAAGAGCAGACATTTCGATAAATTGTTGTTGAAAGAATATATAAAGGAGATTTTGGTGGTTCTTCTTTAAATAAGAACAAGATGCGTTTTGTAGCATCAAGGAATATTTTCTCTTGATCTTCCTTGTTAAGTTCGCCTTTAAACATATAGACACTTTCAAAAGCAAGATCTAGTAGTTCGGTTCGATTGTATGTTTGTTCAACAATTCTTTGTAAGAGATTTTTCTCATAAAAGAAGTATTCCAGGTAATAAGAGACACAGTAGAGTTGTCCAAGGTCTGCAAAGCGGAATTGTTTATATGAGGCTTTGGTGAATGCTAAAGAGACATTGTCATAGAAATGTCTTAGAATTGCCTGGGTTTTTTCTTTGTTTTGTTTGAAATTTGCTAGGAATATTTTGTTTGCTAAACGAATATATTCATTAGTAAGTTCATCAATCGATTCATCATTTATTTGACATGTTTTAACATAGTCTTCATAAAGCTGATAAACAAAGTCCACCGCTTCATGACTCATCATTGATGGAAACTTATCTAAAACACGGTTCACAAATTTCGTGAATATAAAGATTAATCTTGATTCAGGTTTGAAATTTTCTTTCTTTAAGTTTAGAAGGATCATATCTAAGCAACATTTAGTGCCTTCTAGTTCAAATGAATCCAAATGGGTAAAGTTAGCAAGTAAATCACCGAAGACATCAACCATGTGGTATAAACATTCATTAACATTATTTCCAAAAAAGGAAGGCATATCTTTCATGTATTGCTCGATAGCGTTCTTAAAACTTGTTTCGTCTTTTCTCAAAGAGTAGAGCAATGCATCAAAAATAATATAACGGTAATAGTAGTATCCTCCGACTTCTTTCTGATAATGCTTTTTAAAGAGGAGATGATATTTTTCGTAATCTTTTAGATTACTCAATTTATACTCATATGTCAGTATTGGTGTAACGGCATCAGGAATACATCCATAGCTTTCTTCTTCGAGAAGCTTCTTCGTTAATGTTTTTAATTTCGTAACACGTTCTTCTTGACTAAGTGATTCATCGCGAATGATGATCTTTGTTTCTAAATCATAGCGAATTTGTTTTGTTATACTTCCGTTTTGTATATCATCTGACATCTCACGGCAATAATCGAGAGCTTGCCGAGCATAGTTTAAAAACTGTTTTGTATCATCGGAAACCGACATTGCCAGAAAATAACGGGCCGACAAGATAACAAAATCATTTGTTGAATATGTGTGACAATTGGCGAGCAGTTTTTCTAATTGAAGACGGCCTTTCTTAAAGTCATACATTGGGTTATATGAATTAATTGTCATTTCCCCAAGTTGAAGTTGAACAAGAGTGATTGGCATATTCTCATTGTCTTTATACTTGTTTACTTCTTCTAAACAAACATGAAGAATCTTATTTTTTGTATTGATATCTAAGTATGGTGACTCCCTCACCTTAGATATAATGACATTAACTGTTCCAAGGAATTCATCAGAAAATTTTTCGCTTAAAAAGCGAATCGTTTTTATTTCATACTCAGAGAGTGCTTCGACACCTTGAGTATGAATAAAGTGACCAAATTCAAAGTAATGGAAATAATGACAGTAGAATAACTGATAATCATCTTCGTCTAGTTTCTTCATGACGTCTAGGTCATTTAGATAATCTTTTGGATCAAATTTTAGATCAAAAGAAAATGACATAGACATCAGTGTTAATTGCAGATAAAGACGATATAAGTACCAGTTATACTCGTAGATTTCATCAGCCTTCTTAAAAGACTTCATCTCTTGATAAGTCTTAATTAATTCTTGAATCTTTTCTTTACTTGGAGTTGTAAACTCTAAAGTCAACGTAAGAACGCGTTCACTATAATAGTCATCCGCGTTACTTTCATATAAATCAAAGGTATAACCTTTATTGATTTTTTCAATGAGTCGCTTCTTGTATTCCTTAGCTTTATCAATATCACGGATCACACCATTACCATTCATATAGATGTCCGCTAAAAAGCGGAGAGCGTCAATATAACCTTTGTTGGCGGCTTTCTCTAAATAAGAAAGCGCGATCGAACGGTTAATCTCCACTTCAATACCAAAGAGGTATGCTAGTCCAAGAGCATACATCTTTCGTGGAGTAGTCTTCTTCGCTTCGACTTTAGTGATATTAATTAAGGACGAAGAAGCCTCATTTGCTTCAACAGGGTCAGGGATATCAATAAAGGCCTGTTTTAACAAAGTTAATGAAGTGTCGACTGCTTTAATTGGTAGAACAGTTTTATGTACTTCGTGGGCGTATTTATATTCGACCTCACGAACATAGTTATCTTCGTTAACGAGGTTAGGTGTGACGCATAGTAAAAGGGCGTTACACTTCTTTAGTTTACGTTCGAGTTTCTTTTCAAAGGCTTCTCCAGCAACTAAGAACTCATCATACCAGATGGCGATATCTTGGCATTCTTCATTCTTGTGAATTTCATCAATGAGTTTTAATGCTTCAGCTCGGTCTTTCTTTCGATACGAAAGGAAGACAAAGTTCTTAAAGGCGCTTTTCGCGACCATATAATCATCATCTTTAACAATATAGAGCTTAAAGTAGTTCTCGAGCTTTTTATCAATACTGATTTGGGTATCATCATGTTGGTCCAAATCAAGATATTGGATTGTACCAAAAGTCTTCTCATATTCCTCAACTGTTACACCTCTAGTAATAATTGGAAGAAACGGAATATGAGAGGACTTTAGGTATTGGTATTCTTTGTTATAGTCTTCTTCATTAGAGTTCTTTTCTAGATAGTCAGGAGTGACTAAAACAACAGTCACTTGTGACTGAGAAATCATCACTTTTAAATCTTCAAAGTTTACTGTTGGATCTAAGTCATATCTTCTAAAGTAGATAATCGCCGGATTCTTCTCTAAGATCTTTTTCGATAGTCTTCGAACTTCATCTAAGTTATTTGGGCAATATGAAACATAGATACTAACCTTTTTTGGGTTAGGATCCATCACGTCCTCGCCTAGGCGAGTAATATAGTGCAGAGAGAATACTTCTTCAGCCACGTTAAAGATATTTTACTAAATCTTTAACTTAGATGAAATATTAGAGATAAACGAATAATACTTAAAACTTAAAACCAAAGTCTCCGCCGACTTTTTGTTTGGCTTGATTAATGAGTTGGTTATAAACAGATTGAGACATAAAGTGTTTTTGGCATTTCTTTTTAACTTGGTAGACATCATATGAGTCAATGATGATTAGTTCGTTTAACTCATATTTCTGTTTTATATTAAGATATGTTTGTTTATCTTTGATTGCTCCGTTATATTCAAAGACCACTATAGTGAGATTACTTCGTTGTTTGTCATTAAGATTGCTTAAACAATTATTAATTGTTTGTTCAAAATGATCTAGGTTTGTTTTTAAGTTATTAACTGTTAATTGATTTGTTAAGAGAACTTTCAAACATTGGTTTTTTGATTGAAAAAGATTTCTTTCTTTTTGATATTCATAATCTTCATTAAAAATATCTGTCGAAAAATATGCACCAATTAAATGACCTAAATAGCTACGATATTCTTGGTTGTTTTGATCAAAATCAAACATTTCTGTATTTGTAACGTTGTTAATGTGTGATGCAAAAAGATTAATGTTCTCTTTTAAAGTGAGACTAATTTGATAAATAGATGAGAAAGAGCCTTTAAAAAGAGTATCATTTGATCTTTTAAAGCTTTCTAATGTGTGGTAGTTAACGTTAGTTAAAACGCTCAATTCACGGATACTTAAATCGTGTTTTTTTAGCAGCAAGCTTATAATTGTGTTTTTTTGTTCTAATTGATTGAAGTAACGGTCAAGTTGACCAATATCCATTTCGTGATAAATATCAAAACGATATAAAGCATCATCCAGAGTGAAATATAAGAATAAATAACTAAATGATTTGTTTGTTGTAAAAAAGAGACGAGTATATATTTCTCCAAGCCACAACGCGATTGTGTTTGTGGATAAAAAGTCTTTTTGTTCGATGGAAATATCATAGAAAGATGAGATTATCTCATCAAGTGAGTTTAAGTTCAAAAATGAATCATCGCCATTCTCAAGCTGAATGATATATTTATTGTTAATAATTCTTTCTTCAATGGTTGTTGACGAATATCCGTTCTTAAAACCCAGGAAAAATACCTGTGAAAGAACATTTTGTATGGTTTCATAACTAGTGGCGCTGATCATATTCTTTAATTAAGTCATCAATCTTTGGTTGAAGCTTATTAATCTCCTCAATACGAATTTGTTCAAAACGTGCGTCCGCTTGGCGTTTTCTAGTTTGGTATCTTTCATAGAAAACTTGTTCAGAAGGAATACTTGTTAAATATTTAATTTTAGAAAACGCTTTTTCTGAAATAATAACAATTTGTTTTCCTAGGTTACCAAGATGATAAATCTCTTCTAGTTTTTGTGTTGATATTTCATTGCTTAAATAATACATTGGAAATTTAAAGTAGGCATCATCTGCGCGATAACCAATGACAACATCATATTCTTGAACATTAATATAGAAATTCTTTTCAAGAAATTCTAAACGACGTTTATAACTGCTTCTTTGTGTTGATGTTAAATTACGATGATGCATTAAAATCGCAATCCAATTTAAAACAGAATACTTTTGATCAGTCAAATCAAGGATTTTCAAATTGCGGCCATCAAACTGGTACTTGTTTGCATAGCCGGCCATTGTATTTCTGTTTGCCCATTCTTTGGCCATATCTAAAGAAGATGTACAATAAAAGCCCAACCCGTAGTCATTATGCAAATTACCAACTCCGTATGTTGGTTTAGAAACAATGTGGTCGCTACCGTGGTAAATTGTTATCTTTTCCATACTTCAATTATAGCATATTTTGGTCATATTTCAAGTAGTTTTCAGTATTAAATTACGGAAAATTAACGATTTCTAAACCATAAGTACCATTATTATATCGTGCCATGAAGGATTTACAAGGGCTAATAAAAAGAAGTTACATATACGCATAACTTCCCGATTAATAATATCTTCAATCTATTCAACGAATGCTCTTTTTATTGCTTTATTCAAATGAAGACCAATTATCTTGGCGTATGCCTTGGCTAATTTTATTTCTTCATCTGTCATATTAATAGAAACAACCACACAAGTACCTATTTATCTTCCTTAATAATGCTTAATTCTTCCCAATTCTCACGTTTGCCAACTCTTCTTAGATATTCGTGGCCTCCATCAACAGCACAAGCACCACAACTACACTGTTTAAAGTCGTGCTCATGTTCACTAACAAGAACATCACCGCATTTTTTACATCGAATTGAATTTTTAATTATCAGCGAATTAATCATTTGTTATCTCCTTTTTTATCTTTGTATTCATCTTCAAACATCATCATTTCAGAAAGGATTTTGCGTTGTTTATTCATCTCGTCTCTTAATACTTCTTCCTTTGGAAGGTAGAGCATATATTTTGAGGTATAGATTTGTTTGTTGTTCAATGGGAGAGTGTAACGTACGAGAGTGTCACTTTTATCAGCACATAGAACAATTCCAATCGGTGGATTATCACCTGGCTCCATGAGCTCTCTAGTATAGTAATTAACATACATCTGCATCTGTCCAATGTCTTGATGAGTTAAGTCGCCCCTTTTTAAATCAATTAGAACAAAGCACTTTAATTTGTAGTTATACAATACTAGATCAACATAGAAATTGCGCCCATCCATATCAAAACGCCTTTGGCGGGCGACAAATGCGAATCCATTACCAAGTTCAAGCAAGAGCTCTTGAAGGTGCGAAATAAGGGCGTTTTCTAAATCGCTCTCATGATAGGACGATCCAGGGTCAATTCCACAGAAGTCAAAGACTAACGGATCTTTAATAACTAACGTTTGTGTTTTGTCTTCTGTTGATTTAGCTGTTTCATCTACTATTTCATGATTATTATGACTTAATAAATAACGTTGATAAGTTAAAGAGTGAATCGCGTGGTCTAATTGGCGTGTACTCCAGTTGCCTTCAATGGCTTCCTTAATATAAAATTCACGAGCTTTTTCATCATCTAGACTTAAAATAAGTCTATAATGCGTCCAACTCAATTGGCCACGCAGTGCGTGGCTTTTTTGAAATCTCATATAAAAAAGCCTCATGTACTTCAAATTTGAGATTGTATAACCTTTTCCAAAATCCTTTGTTAACTGGGTTGATAATTCTTTAATAATACCAGCACCATATTCGGCTCTAGATAAGCCACCTTGTTTCTCAACAATCATCTTGCCGATAATAAAAGCATTACAAAATAATCTTTTTCGAGTAATGCCTCATTGATCTTTAAATCTTGGGAAGCTCGAATAAGTAAATCATTAAATAATTCCTTGTTCTTATAAAGATACATTTATAATGTTGCTCCCAATAAGATTCTTCATTACCTGAGCTGGAAAGCTCATTGCGTATTGAATCAGTTTTGATTTATCAAGATTATTAAGTTTGATATATTCAAGAATTCTTTCTTTAGAAAACGTTGATAAATCTGAATTATTGCCTAATTCAAGAAACAATTGAAGAAGAGTGTAATATTGATAATTATCTTTTGTAATCTCAAAACGTGATTTTCTAAGAACAAACTTCATTCCTTCAATATCAACGACACGTTTCCGCGTTGTTTCGTTATTAGTAACGATTTCAGTGATATTCGGCACTTGGGTCGATACTGCAAAATCATTTAACAAAGATAACCCAGAATAAATACCGTATACATTGTCTTTGCTAGAGACATACTTGGTATTCGCCACCATAGTTGATGTAATTGTAACTTCACCTAGGACAGTTTCTTTTGGAATACAGTAGACTCCCCTAGAAAAACGAACTAAATCTCCATTTACTTCATCTTGTTTAGCAAGGCGGAATACATATGCTCTAGTAAATTCCGGATATAAAGAAAGAATATCTTCAATGAAGATTGGTTCACCTTTTTGATATGTTTCTTGGACCTTTTCTAGAAGCATATATTGTTCCTTTCTGAGATTAGTATACTATTTTCTACAATGAAAATCAAAATAAATATAAATTAATTTATAGATATTATTTTGCCTATTTCTGGCGATGAATTATAACGCGATTATTATTAAAAGCAATTATAAGTTTTAATAACTAATTACTTCTTCTTGCGTTAAGAGAGTATCTAATAAAAAAGGAAGTCACACATACGCGTAACTTCCTTACTTATTGATTTAATGAATGATTAATCCGCGAAACTTATCACGAAGCCCATGCTTGGAGCTGGTTCCATACTGACAACAACACGACTCCATGCTTCGCCTTCTTTAACATCGACATCAAAGTCGGCGACAACATCCATCGGTTCTTCTCCGCCCAAATCGACTTTGAACGAGATGGTCTTTGCAAATTTATCTAAAGTATATTGACCAGTGTATTCACATTCTTCTCCAGGTGGATAGAAGCCAAAGTCAAAGTGCATCGTGTATGTTCCATCACCAGAGAAGGTTAACGTAGAGTTCGCATTGCCTTCTTTAAATGCTGTTTCTTTTGCAGGATCTCCACTAAACATTCCATGATCAATATAGTTTTCAAAGACAAAGCTTCTTCCTGCTAGATCAAATTTGTTTTGAATATTAAATGAATTATAGTCAATCGAAGTTGTTCCGTGGTTGGATACTTCAACAATGTATCCTGCACGAGCACCTTCATAAACCATTGACATTTCATAATAAACTAGATTTTTATCTTCAAACTTTAATACGACATCAAATGGTTCAGTTGTAAAACTTTCGTAGACAACTTGTCCAGTGTATTTATGATCAGTTTCACTATAAGTGAAGGATTCATATTTATCGTGACAATGATAAATCATATCAAAGAATCCGAAGTCATCTCCATAGTTTCCACTAACATATTCTGCTTTAGTGCGGTATCCACCAACAAAATAGACGTTATCTTTCTTTGTAATGTAACTATAAGAATCATCTGGTAAATGATAGAAGATATGTTCTCCCCAACCAAAACATTCTTTTTGGTATATAGAGCCATCTGCTAGAAGATAAATTTCACATCTTCCCTCTGCTCCTGGTCCGAATGTTGTTCCAACATAAGAAAGGTTTTTCCATTTAAAGTCTAGTGCCGAAGCAAATTCAGTTTGGCTAACAGTGTAGCTAACTTCATTTGGTGGTGTGTAGCTACCGTCGTCGCCTCCTTTGTTACAGCCGGCGAAAGCAAGAACGGCTAAAGGTATAAGTAAAAATTTGGATATATGTTTCATAAATATTTCTCCGTTAATTTCATGTTATACAATTTTGTATTGTAAAGCAATTAACTGATATAAAAGGAAGTCACACATACGCGTAACTTCCTTATTAATAAGAATAATGATTAGATATTCTCTTTACGCTTACGTAAGAAGAAGTATCCTCCAACAGCAGATAAGCCAATCATTGAGGTGACAATAATCACAGCAATGGTGTTTGTGTTGCCAACAATATTAGTCATTAGACTAATACGAGAAGCACCTAACATAGATGAACTATTTAAAGACTCACCATTGGCTGCAGCCCAAGCGCTTAATCTAGCCCATTCAGCCGCATATGCACTATTAGAAGATAATAACGATCTTTGGTGTGCATTTAATTGATTGAAATGATACTTAGCACCGGTTTCAGTATTCTTACCGTAGTAGTTGTGCTCTTCGTCTTTACACCAACCTTCTGAGGTTGTGTAATCGGACATATGAAGATATGTATCGATATAGACTTCAAGGCCTAAACAATCGGCAGATTTACCAATATCATTTAAACCGCCAGAAGTAATAACAACTTTTTGAACATAAACACGCTTCTTACTAGCTGTTGTTGACATTGCAACAGAAGAAACTGGATCGTCAAATGTGAATTCAAAACTTTCAAATTCATCGGCAGAAATAGTACCTGTATTGTCAGAACCAACATTTAATGTTGCGCTATCTGAACCATAACTCTTAACCCAAACCTCAATTTTTGAAATGAGATTTGTTGAAGATGTTACAGTTAATGTACCAGTTGCACTACCCGAGCCTAATCTTAAGGAATCAGCTTCATTTGTAGTCGAACCACTCTTTGCTATAGAAGCTGTGGCGATGTCACCAGATTGCGACATATTTCCACCACCTGCAGAATAATCAAATGTTTCAGTTAAGGTTGATGATTCCATAACTGTTCTCCATTTGGTAACAGAAAGTTGTGTGTTACTAACAGAAGCCTTTCCTTCATAGAAAGCAACAACATATTTGCCATTATCGGCTGCTTGGAATACGTAGCTTGATGTTAATGGAGTTAAACCAGCTTCGCTTGTTGGTCCGCCAACATCGGACAAAACAATATGGACATCGTGTGCGCCTGTTCCCATTGTTGGGGAGTCAGATTTTCCGCTCTTCCAACTTGGGGCAAATACACCAATTCCGTCAGAACCATTTTGTTCCATTAAATTGCCCAGTGTGGTTTCTCCGGACCAAATGGTTTGGAATCCAGTTGCACCACTATTGAATTTCGGTCTTTTTGTCCAACTTAGTGAATTAATTTCATCAGCAGTAACTGTGACATTAAACGTTGCGCTCATTGATGGTGTATACGCACTTCTAGCTGTAATTGTCGCAGTACCTTCGCCAACACCTGTAACTGTAATTGCGGTTGGGGCGGTTGTTGAAGCGCTGCTAACTGTAGCAACATCTGTGTCGCTACTTGACCAGTTTATAACTCCGGTAGCATTACCAACCAATGTAACTGCAGGAGTTAAGGTCAAGGTGTTATTGTATGTTCCATCATAGATTTCACCGCTTTGAACGCTTGAAGTGAGCGTTAAAGATGTGACTCCAGATTGAGTAATACTAAATGTAACTGTTCTTGTTAAGGCACCAACTGTAACAGATACTTCAGAAGATCCTCCACCAACAATTGTGACTTCGCAATATTCATCAGCAACATCAATCGTGACTACACTGTCATCTTCGTTGGACCAATTAAAGACTGGACTCACGACGTTTTCAGATTCAGCCATAATCATGACGGATGTGTCGCCTGTGAAGTATTCTAATGTTTCATCATTAATGATATTATCACCAGAATCTTTAAGATTAAGGATTGGATCTGCAGTAACAGTTATATCGCATGTTGCAGTATGACCATTTGCGGTTGCAGTAATTGTTGCTGAGCCATCAGAAACACCTGTAACTGTAATTGTTTTTGTTCCGCTGGCAGCAGAGATTGATGCTATTCCAGCAGATGTTGTGCTCCATGAAACAGCATTTTCATCAGCATATTCATCACTAACAATTGCAGTTAAAGTAACACTATGGCCAATTGACAATTCAGCTTCATCTAAGTTAAGAACAATGCCTGTTGCTGGCTTGTAATTAACAGTAATTGTATATGAGGCTGTACTTGCTGTATCACCAGCAGCATCAGTATAAGTAATAACAACGGATTTGCCATTATGAGTATCATGATTCAAAACCGTGCTTGTTGTAACGGTCACGTTATTAATTTTGTAAGAAATGGTCCCGCCACTTAAATCAGTGGTATTCCCTGTACTTGAGTAATGAGCGGTTAAAACTGCATTATTTCCTAATGAGAATGTACTACCAGCAGTAAATGTGGTTGTTTGTCCGCTAACAGTTAAACCATCAAGTTTGTCCTGTGGAACCTCATATAAATAAATAGGTAAGTTGTTAGTAACAAAGTTGCTAGTAGCATATGCTTTGATTATGGTCGCAGTTGATGCATCAGAAGTTCCCAATCCTAAGAAACGATTTTGATTAGAAGTGTTTGTTAAGTAAACGCCAACCACATTATCATCAACTGTGTGATTAGTGGCCTCCCAAACAGAGCTTCCACTATTACTTTCACTTATTGTGGTGCTGGAAGAGTTATTAAGATATTTACTAATAGTCCAAGCATCATTAACCAAAGAGACTCTAGCAAAATAACCATTGGAATCAATTTTGTAATAGCCAACAGAATTTATATCTGTTATTGGGTAAGTTATTCCGCTATTAGATACAGCATTCCCAGCGAAACGTTTTCCGTCGTAACTCAAAACATAAATTCCGTCGCTTGTAATATCATCTTTGTCTTCGACCTTTGTGAAAGATGCAAAAGGGTTTTCTGCAACAGTAGCTGAAACCGTTTTCTCATAATATGTTGCATCTCCAAGAACACCTGATTTTTTTGTGGCTCTTAAAGTAACGCTTGTATTACCGGCAACAGCTGGAACGCTAGTTGCAGCAGAAAAATCAACTAGGCTGGTAACATTCTGACCTGTCGAACCGGATATTGTTCCAGTAGCCGATGCATTGGTAATGGTCCATTCTGAGTCGCCTACAGTTGCACTAATAGTAGCTGATACATTTGTAATAGCATCAAGAGTGTCGCTGGTCGCTTTTTCTGTAAATGTTAAGGTGCAGCTGAACTGATAGATAAATGATTTTGCTGGGAAATTAATTGTTATCGTGCTAAATGAGCTTGATACAGAAGCAATATTCATTGCGACAGCTTTTGTGGATGCAGTATTGCTACCAGATCCAAAATCACTTGTAATCGCATGAGTATTGCTTTGAGCAGCGGTATTATTGATTGATAAAACAACGTTCCCAGAAGCACCATTACCCGCAGCTTTAACGGATGTGGTTAAAGAAACTGTTTCAGAAAAGTCAACAGTGTTCCAGTCAATTCCAGTAGCACTATCAAAATCTAAAGCAACAGACCATGCGTTACTTTTGTTTTTTCCATAACCACCACAATAGCTTCCGCCGCCAGATCCAGTCCAATATCCATCTGAAGGTAATGCAGCGCTAAATGTTGCTGTTCCATAAGATACTGGAGAAGATGTGGCGTGAACTGGCGTTGCTTCTTTACTATTACTCGCAACAGCAACACCTACTCCGACTACCATCGCTGCACCAAGGGCAAGCGCGGCAATCTTTGTAAATAATTTGTTCATATTTGTTTTTTCTCCTTTCTTTATTCCTCCGAGTGCGTTTTCGATAATTTACACTCGTGAGGTATATGAACAACTTTCTTGACACAAATGATTTGTTTAGGTGTGGGTTTCCTAAAATCCACCCACGAAACAAACTTGTGTCAAAGTTGTTGGTCGTTTTTCTTTCCTAGGTTCTATATAACCGAAAAAACGACCCATTAAGGAGAATCTCTATTAAGAGCAATGTGCACCGTTGTTCTATCTAAAGGATTTTCCTTAACGAGATTATCGAAATCCATTTTCTCATTTCGCTTCTCTTGACCAGGGAGAATCTCTATGAGATGGATTTCGAAAAATCTTGCTATGAGTATAACTTCTTCTTCTTCTTCTTGCAAGCACTCGCACGTGTAGAGTGCTAATGTATATAACTTTGTTATATACAAGTTTTTAAGAATTAAAAACAAGCAAGAAGGAGTAGATGAAGCTAGTGTTAAAGAACATGTCAAGAGTTTTTAGTGAGATTTTTTGCGTTGCGAAAAATCCCTATATGACACATAAGTAGTGCGCTTATACAAGGGGTTATAGTTCTTTTATGGCCCGTCTAAAAGAAAATGAACGTATTGCTTGTTACCGTCTTGATGGAAGGCTTTTTCAAGTTTACTTAAACACTTCTCACGCTAGACGATCACTCCATAAAAAAGGACGTCAAATTGAGAAGTGTTTAAGAGGTGAAGCCTCCACCGCATATGGTTATCTTTTTAGACGGGTAAAGGTCGACAAGATAAAAGAGAATATTGAGGGAATTAAATATAAAAATATTTCTCGAACAAATAAAGCGATATTAGAAGTTAGCAAAGACAATAAAGTTCTAAGAAGGTTTCCATCGATTAGAAGTGCCTCTTTAGAACTACATATTGACCCTCATTCGATTCGGGATGTTTTAAACAAAAAATATCCTCATGCGAGAGGACATATTTTTGTCTATGAGAGTCAAGAGAGTATTGAACAATCAAAAGGGGTCAGTCTCTCAAAGAAGAAAAGGATTGTTCAATACTCTCTTGATGGGAAATATATTAAACAATATCCATCGATATCTAGTGCAGCGAAAGAGTTAAAGAAGAGACCTCAACTAATATCTAATTGTATCAATGGGAAGTATAAGACCGCCTATGGTTATATTTGGAAAGAAAAGAAGTGAATATTTCATTGACTTAAATATAGAGAGTTATGATTGAATAAAAGCACACTGTTACGCAGGACCTAATAGGTCCATCGGGTGCTTTTTATTTTAGCTGAAGATATATTAAAAACGCTTAATATGAATGCCAAATCCAAGAACGTCGCACATTCTTTCAACAAATTCTAGTGTTGGAGAAACAGCTCGACTTTCAACGCGAGATATCGATGGTTGAGGACAACCCATAATTCGAGCTAATTCTTCCTGGGTTAACTTTCTTGCTTTTCTGGCAGCAACCAATTCATCAATGATGTCTTTTTCAGATTTTTGTTCTTTCTTCCTTGACATGTTGCAAAATTCCTTGTTTAATATAAACACCGCAACCGGTACGCAGGACTTAATAGGTCGATCGGGGCGGATTTTTTTATCTAATTTTTTCGTCTCCTTAAAGAACGGCTAATTTCAACGTTAACTTTTAAAATGGTGACGCCAAGCGCCACCACAAGAGTTCGTCACGCACCACGCACTGAATGACATTTTTTAAATAAGATTATTTCCAAGGAGCTTTCTTTTTAAATGAATTTGTTGGAGTGTCCACTGCATCATCTACATCCTTATATAACTGTCTTTGTTCATTTAGATATAGGAGAACTTCTTTACGTTTAATAATTCCTATATAGTGGTCTTGATCATCCACTAACGGAACAAAGTTTTGGTCTAGCGTTAAAGCATAGACCGCCATTAAGGATGCATCAATCTTTAATGACTTATATGAGCGATAATGATCAATGTCTCTAACCAAGATATTCTCCGCAAAGGAGATATTAAAATTCGCTTGGTTTTTAATAAAGCGGAGAATATCTCCTTCAGAGAGTGTTCCTTTATAGTGACCTTCCTTATCAAGTAAAGGAACCACAGAGAACTTATGGAAGTCAAACTTCTCTAAAGCTTGTCTAATTGTGGAGTCCTCAAAAAGAAAGAAGGTGGCTTTCTTTGGGGTCATTAACTGAATAATTGATTCCATATGAACTATAGTTCCTATAATAATGTTTTAAACAAAACAAATTCTTTAAACCGAGGTAGGGCGATTTCTAATTTGCCTCTTTGAGATGTGCTGATTACACCAGCATAATGTAAAGATTTTTTATATACTTCCAATGCGTTAGGGGTAATAGAAATCTTTTTACATAATTCAGAATTTAAAATCCCTTCATTTTCGCATAAAACGTAAACGATGCTTTTTTCTTTCTCGGTTAACTCAGACCATATTTTTGAATAGGAACGATCTTCCAATATTAAATCAAATTCATTTATTAAATTTTCATTAACTTCACTAGTTTGATTTGAATAAAGAAGATTTCCCAATAATTGATATGCATACGCATAACCTTTCGTGATCTTGGAAAGTTCAACCGCTTTATCCAAACTAATTTGAAAGATATTTTTATATGATAGTGCAATAGCTCTTAGTGATAATGGTTCAACAACAACCTTTGGTGCTCTTAGAAGGAATGTTAAGGCTTTATCGTTTGATAAAGAAGAAACGTTGTTATATATACCAGTCGCGACAAAGAATAAAGGATACCCACTACGAATAAAGCTTTGAAAGGAATGGGCAAACGCTTTGACATATTCGTTCTTGCTAATATCATCGACTGAAATAAGTAAATGAAAGTTTTTCTTCTTTAAGTAGAGAAACATTTTAGTTAGTAAAGTGTAAATATCACTAACTCGTTCATCTCCTTTTATAGAAAAAGACAAACCTTTAAATGAAAATGAAAACTCTGATTTAAGAAATAATTTTTTAATTTTGCCAGATTCATACAATCTTGCTGCTAATTGCTCATGCATCTCCATACAAGGATTGAGATCAACAACGATCCACGTGTCCTTTTTTGAAAATTCATTATTGATTTGCGTTAATAAGACGGTTTTTCCGCTTCCTCGTGGTCCTGTAATAATATAGGAATTAGATTCTGGATTTTCGCTTTCAAAAACTTTTGCTATTTGATCGATTGTATTTTGTCTTGGCAAAGCATTCTCTGGTATTTTGCCAAATGCAATATTAAATGGATTATCATTCATTTTTTATTCCTCCTAACTTTATTTTAATAGTCCTCTAAACTTTTCTGGGGATAGACCCACCCTCTAAACTTAAATGGGGATTTTTACATCTCCTCTAAACTTAATTGGGGACAGTTTAATAAAAAATGTAGTCCTTGTATCATTGAATTACCACATTCATGAAGGAGGACTACTTATTAATAATACAACATTATGCAGCTTTTTAGGCATAGACCCTGCAAATATAAAAACAATTGATCAGGTTTCAAAAGATCATCAAACTTATATTTTTATAACTTTAAAGTCATCACAAAAAGAATGCCCTTATTGTTCATCGTCACGCATAGTCTCTAAAGGCTTTGTAAAAAGAAAAATAAATCATGCTTTATTCATAAGCAAAGAAACAACGATTGAATTGATAATCAAACGTTATGAATGTAAAGAATGTGGCAAATCGTTTGTTTCAAAGCAAAGCTTTGCTTCTAAAAGATCTAGATTAAGCTACGACACTGTTAAGACAATTTTGGACGCACTTAGGAAATATACATGTACATTTGAACATGCTGGAAAAATTGCCCATGTCAGTAACACAACCGCTAAAAATGTTTTTGATAAATACGTAAACCCGAAACGGAAGAGACTTCCAAAGGTTCTTGCTATCGACGAAGTTTATAATAAAGGACAATTCTCTGCTGCTTATTCATGCGTTTTCTTTGATTTCTTAGGATCTAAAATAGTTGATGTTATACAAGATAGAAGCAAAGCTTCATTGTCTCGATACTTGACTAAAATAACTCGGCAAGAACGCCAAGAAGTTAAATATGTTGTTATAGATATGTGGGAACCATATGTCGACATAGCAAAATACTTTTTTGAAAACGCAATTATCGTCATCGATAGTTTTCATGTACTTAAAGAAATGAATACTGCTTTAGATGACTTACGATGCAAAATAATGAATCGATTTGAACCAGGAACGATTGAATATTATCTTTTGAAGAAACAGCATGAACTTCTATTTAAAAGCCACTGTGTTTGGAAGGAAAAAGAATATAACCCTCGTTTAAAAATGATGGTTAATGAATATGATGTTGTTAAGATGATGTTGTCTTTAGACAATGAACTAAAAACTGCCTATGAATATTGTTCAAAATATCGAGCTTTCAATTCACAAGCAACATATGAAAACGCTCAAAGATTGTTTGATGAATTTTCTACGAATATCGAAATTGCAAAGATAGAACAGTTTAGGCCAATCATTAGAATGTTACAAAATTGGGAAGAATATATTCTGAATTCATTTTTAATTGTCGAAGGAAGAAGACTATCAAATGGACCGATTGAAGGATGCAATTCTCAAATAAAGAAACTCATGAGAATAAGTAACGGATTAGAACACCCTCTTAGATTTAGAAATAGACTGATGCATTGCTATAACAATGAGGCAGTAATGAGTCCGGTCAAAGAAAAGATTCCAAAAATTAAGCGAAAACCTCGTGGAAAATATAAAAAAACCACCAAGAATTGAATCTTGATGGTTATTTAAGACCCCACTTAAGTTTAGAGGATTTTTAATCGTCCCCACTAAAGTTTAGAGCCCCATTTTAATAAGTAATTTTGTATTTTCAATAATTTTTTGTATTTCTTTGTATTTCTTTGTATTTCATGAATTTTTTTGTATTTTGTGATGTCATATTTCTTTAAGAAGGACTACCTCTAAATGATAGAAAAAGGACCATTCATCCTTATTGGGGAGAGAATAGTCCTTTTAAGTAAATAATTAATCTAACAGTGATTAGATATTCTCTTTACGTTTACGTAAGAAGAAGTATCCACCAACAGCAGATAAGCCAATCATTGAGGTCACAACGATAATGGCGACTTCTGTGGCACTACTAGAAATGGTATTTAGTGGGTTAACTTTGGTAATTGTTCCGTGGTTAATTCCACCGACTGCGAAACGATCAAGGTGATCGTGTGTATCACCAAATTTACGTACGATGTTATCGTATTTGGCCAAGAACACCTCAACTTCATTGCCGCTTTCGTTTGCAACAGCGCGATTGAGTTTATATGACGAATAACTTGTAATTTCTGTTAACGCCACACAAGCATCGAGCCATGCATCTTCATCAAACTCTGAACAGGTAGCATCCCATTCATAGGTTTTGCCTGTACCAAAGTTGTTGTGAACTCCGTTGAATAGGACTTCTGTAACATTGTATGGTGTATCACCGCCAGACAACTTATAAATCTTTGGAGCAGCTTGCCCTTTGTTCATGTAGCAGCAGAATCTTGGCGAACCAGTATTATAACGAATACTTCTACCTGTGTTATAGACATTTTGAATTGTATAATCGCTAAAATCAATTGTCCATGACACTTGGTTTAGTTGGTCATCGCCCGATGGGTTTGTAACCAAATGCAAGTTGTTGTTGCTAGATGTAGCTTGAGATGTATAGGCTAAATAGCCATCATCATTCGAGAATGTAAAGCTATTAGCTTCATTACCCGAACCAACTGTATACAAGTATTCAGTACTTGGTTCACCAGCGGTTGTATAAGAAGTATGTTGACCAATATTGCTAGAAACACCAGATAATTGTTCGAGAGTATCGCCGTTTTCATAAACAATTGCGACACGATCGCCAACACTTAACGATGTAGCTAATGTCCACGATTCTTCTTCTCTGACTATATATGTCATAGATTCTAGTGCGGCAGTAACATAAACATAATCATAAATTGATGGTTTATGAGCACTTTCAATAACAACAAGGGCTGTTCCTAAATCTGAATCAGCAGAAATGTTGATTAAACCAGTTTGTGAAACCGTAATACCAATACCATCAGTATTGTCATCAATACGGAAGACAACTTCCTTACCATCAGTTGGATTGGTTGGTGTATAAGCCCATTCAAGTTGGAATGAACTTCCACGATTAACATCAACTTTGTTATTAACAACGTTCGTTAATGTAATAGCGGTTAGTGGGTCATTAAATTGTTCAATTGTAACTGTGTAGCTACCGTGAGCAGCTTCATCAATATCACAGAAAACATAAATTGTTTGTAACTTATGAGTTGAATCCACTGTTGTACCATGACTGAAGTCATAGGTAAAGACAGAGCCATATTCAGCAACTTCATAACTATCGGTATATGAGAATTTATAATTCTCAAATGGAACTGTTGCAGATGTTCCTGAATGCATTGTGCCTGGTCTTGAAGTAAAGACTGACACATCTGGGCTTTGTCCTTGAGTATCCGCTAAACCAGTTGCGAATGTTGGTTCTCCGACTGTTTCAATGTAGTCGTCAACAACATTAACTGTGACTTCAGCATAAACACTAGTTAAAGCATTCAATGTGTATCTAACCACTGCAGTACCTTGTGACTTACCAGTGATTCTAGATCCACTTAAGGTAACGTAAGAAGCACCACTTGTTGCGGATGGCGTAACGTCTCCGGCGGCAATGCTATATGGATT
This sequence comes from Caryophanales bacterium UBA4278, assembly GCA_002395065.1. Lineage (GTDB taxonomy): Bacteria > Bacillota_I > Bacilli_A > RFN20 > CAG-826 > Fiminaster. Next base: position 68,665 of record DGVS01000006.1, on the reverse strand, counting down.
ACCATCAGTATCTAATCCAGAGAATGATACTTGTTTATATTCACCAGTAATAATTTCTAATTCACCTTCATGAATATCGCTATGGTCAATCGTCATAGATGCTGGCTTTGCATTAACTGTAACTGGAATTGAAGTTGCGCACGCAGTTCCAGAAACAGAAATATGCAATGTTGTTGAACCAACAGCTTTTGTTGTGATAGTTAAAGTGTGAACATCACTAACTGCAGCACCTGCAGATACACTGACATATGAAGATGTGGTAATTCCTTCTTGCGCATCTTCATCAAATGTAAATGACCATGTTTTAGTCGTTATATTAGCGACATGTACTTTAACAGTTGTGTCAGTGTCGCCTTTCATCATCGAAACAGATGTAGCAGAATCGACAGTCAGTTCAACAAGTGGATCCGTAGAAGCTAATGTAACAACGATTAAGGTAATTCTTGCTTGAGAAGATGCACTCAAAGTAACACTAGAGGCATCACCCATCCATGTTCCGCTTGCACCGCTAGCTGTATATCCTGTCCCAGATAATGTGTTATAACCTTCAGTCGTGAATGTGAATTCTATTTTTGCAATGTTTCCAACAGTAGATGCAATTGTTACATCTTTATTTGCGTAAACGCGGAAGTTATCGTCTCTGATAAAGGTTCCATCAGAGGTAGTTGGCACAGAAATCGTAATGCCACTCTTTGTAATAGAATTTTGAACGTCGCCTTTATCAGTTCCACCAACAAATGTAACTGCACTGACGGCATTTACTGTAATAACATAACTTGTATAAACGGTTGTGTTATTTTCGGTATAAAGCACATAGATTGTCTTACCGTTATGGTCATCTCTGGTAAGTTCGGTTGTTCCTGGAATAATAACGGTTCCAGACGTTGTTGGATTAATACCGGCATCTCCAACCTTGAAAGATGCTGGTGAAACCGTACTGCTAGTGCTATCTGTATATGTGGCAGTCAATGTTCCACCATAAGCAAATGTGTCACCAGCGTCAAATGTTGTGGTTTGTCCAGAAGACGAAACACTTTCTGGTGTTTTTGGAGCAGTAACTGTAATAGCTTGCGAAGTTGATTTACCACCATAGGTGATCGTTACGCTTGTATTGCTAGTTGTTAATGCTGTAGAAGTTGAAGGCGAGAAAGTGAACTCGCTAGTATGGCCAGCATAAGCATAGGTATCACTAGTCGAATCAGAATACGTTCTTGTAATTACTAGCCCTGTAGGGGTGAAATACTCACCTTCAAGATAAGATGTTTTTGTTGGAGCTGTGCTTACAGAAATACTGGATAGTGTTTTATCGGCTGAAACATAGTAAGCGTCCCAAGCAATTAATCTCTTATTGCTTCCAGAAGTTGTTAGTGTAATAGTCGAAGCCGCTGTAACGCCAGAAATTGTAAATTCTTTCTTTGCGTTTTCTTCAGTTTCAGTAATTGCGACAATAGCATTAGCATTTATTGTTCCTGTCGCAGCTGAGTTAGACGTTAAAGAAGCAGTAGACGATGTAATTGTGCCTACACTAGCAGAAACTCTTGCAGTTGTAGATTTGTTATTCCAGCCAACAGCATAAAATCCAAATTTTGTAGTTCCAGACGGAATTGAAAAAGTGGCAGAGCCTGCATTACTACTGGTTCCCATTCTTACACCGTTATTACTAGAAGGTGCACCAGCGGAGTTCCAGTTAACTTTGATAGCAACTGTGTTTGAACCGGTTGTCATTGAGACCTTTGTATCAGCGGCTTGAGCAGAACTAACTTTCTTACTTCCAACAGACACACCTACTCCGATCATCATCGCTGCGCCTAAGGCTAGAGATGTGATCTTCGTAAATAATTTGTTCATATTTGTTTTTTCTCCTTTCTTTATTCCTCCGAGTGCGTTTTCGATAATTTACACTCGTGAGGTATATGAACAACTCTGATCTTTCCTATTCAATAGATATTGAGGTTGTTCTAAGTAACACCTCCATTGAATAAGGAGAAAGATCTCATTTGTTTTTGCAACTAGTTCACTAGATTGAACGATAAAGCAAAAACAAATGTAGTTGTGTCACCACACATAGTTGTTCTAAATAACAAAAACAGTGTGATGACTGTTAGGAGAATCTCTCTAAGAGAATATTATGCATCGATATTCTTTTGTATTGATTCTTCTAACTAGTTCATTGACTTCACTCATCATTTGTTTTGACCAGGAACAATTGATTCGTTTCGTCTCTGAACTTGTTAGTATTGTATATGCACGTGTATAGGAATACAAGTACACATATATAGGAGGTACAAACATAATACTTTGTATTATAAGTTAACAAAAAATTTCTTCATTCTTTGTTGTTTTGTTTTGTACCCCCTATATATAAGTAATAAGAAGAATCAATTAATTTAAGATGAGGTTTTTCATTCTTTTGATTAAGTATTCTTGGTTGTCTTTGTCCTTTATTAAAGAGATTTCAGATAGACGATATCCAGCGTAGTTTAAAGAACAACCAAGGTGATAGATTATTTTTTCATCCAAGCAAAGATAACGATCGTGATAGAGATTGTTTTGAAAATAGAACACATCACGATGATATTCATCTTTGAAAGACTTTAAATCGTGATGTGTTAGTTTAGCTCTGGAAGACGAAATAAGGATGATTTTGATAGATGAAGGAAGTTTAGAGAAGAAGGAAAGGGTTGTTGTATCAATATAAGGATCAATTAAAACAATCTTTTCTTTCGCGTTAGATAAGATTTGATCAATGAGTTTAATCGCATCAAAGACTCTTCCATCATAGATGAGTTTCTCATTTAAGACGTGGTATGATTCACGAGATTTGGTTTCTCTCATGTCGATTTCAAGACGAGTAACGCGCTCAGAAAGGTGGTCAAAGTTTTCTTTTGTCACAAGTGCGCGTTCCTCGTGAATGACATACCCTTTTAATAGATACCGTTTTAAAACAGATGTTGCCCAACGACGGAAATCAATGGCACGTTGGCTTTTGACGCGGTATCCCATTGCTAAAATCATATCGAGGTTATAAAAGGTGGTTAAGTATTGTTTTCCGTCTTGGGCAGCAGTAAAAATTTCTTTAGAAAATTGGGTTATATTTGGTTGAGTTGTTAAGAAATCCTTAATAACTGAATTTCCGATTTCTCCATCATTTAATACGTTTCTAATATGCATCGAAATGTTCGGGATTGTCGTCTCAAAAAGTTTCGCGATTTGTTGTTGAGAGAGCCAAACAGTCTCCTCTTCCGGAGACACGTTGACATCTAATTTTATGTCTCCGTTATTGTAAACAATAATATTTGGTTGAATATTTCTTGTTTTCTCTTGGAAATACTCTTCAACAAATTGTTTTAACAGAAGACCATTTTGAGAGTTAACGCGGTGTCCAATTTCAATAGCGATGTCAATATTAAATATCTCGATTAGTCTTGCTACTTTGCGGTCTCCTTCGAGCTGAACTTGTGCATTTTTTGCACAGGTTGACTCAGGTTGAAGATGACCTTCTTCATAGATATTTTTAATGTGTTTAGAGATGACTGAACGATTTCGGTGAAATAATGTAGCTAAATCTTCTTTTGATAGCCATACAGTCATCTCTTCTTCATTGATCTTGATGTCTATTTGAACATCATCAATTGGAAATATTAATTTTTGATAGGACATATTTTTTCCTCCTTACTCCTTATATATCTTTATCGAGATTTTTGAGGTGAATTTTTCATAATGGAAAAAGATATTTCATGGAAATATAAAAATTTTATGTGGGAATTATTTATTCAATCTTTACAAATAAAAAGATGTTTGCTTTAATATGAGGCGCTTGATTCGCAGGTGAGATCCTTTGCTGGTCTGGTGAATCATTTTTTATTTATTCTTTACATGAAAGTGTAGGTTTACTTTAATATGTCTCGTTAGTGTTTCCCGAGTAATCGGAGACAAGCCCAAATTAAGTAGGTTTGACACTAACTTTTTTTATTATTTTTAAGCCATTCTTCAATTTATTTTAAATCTTCCTCAGATAAACTATTTTCTTTCTTTATCGTTGTTTTTTAGACAAATTTTCCTTCCTACTTTCAATATTTCTAAAAATATAAAATATTTTTAATTTTAAATTTACATTTGGTCCCAAATGTTATATAATTTAGTTGAGGAAAAAGCTATGTTTAACCAGCAAGAATACATTAACGATTTTATTAAAGATACCTATAAAACTTTGAAGATCAGAATTCGAAAAGATGATCGTGTTTTAATGAACAAGATTGCGAGCGTTGATAACATCAACAAATACATTATCTCGTTAATTTATTCTGATGTTTATAAAAATCGTATTTACCATTTCATTAATAAAGACATTTTAATTAATTTTGAAGTATCCAAAACCATGCAAAACCTCATTGATCATGCCGAAAAAGCTGATATTTTGAATGATTATGGTTTGTATATGAATATTGCTGATGCGATTGATTCACAAGCCAAAAAAGAAGTGAACCAACACAAAATTCGCGAAAGTGAATGGAAACAACTCTCCAGGAGATACTGCTTATGATAAAAATGTATGATTTCAGCAACTGTAAATTAAGTACTCGAAATCTCGAGTATGGAGGCAGGGCAGGAGAAAAGAAAGGTATCGTTTTTAACGATGAATTTTGGTTCTTAAAATTTCCAAAAAGCGCATCGAGAATGAAAAATGCGAAGGGGATGTCTTATGTTACATCGCCTCTTAGTGAATATATCGGAAGCAATATTTATCGCATTTTAGGTTTTAATGTACACGAAACGCTCCTTGGAATTTGTTTTGACGGCAAAAAATATAAAATTGTTTGTGCTTGTAAAGATTTCATTACAGATGACACCAACGAATTGCTAATTCCTTTCACCGCCTTAAGAAACGATACCAGTGCAAACGTCATGGATCGCGAAGAAGATTCGTCTTTTTCAGCATCAAACATCAATGAAATTATCTTCCAACTAGAGAACAATGCTGTACTTTCTAAAATCAAAAATGCAAAACAACGTTTTTGGGATGTTGTCATAATTGATATGCTCATTAACAATAACGATAGAAACGAAGATAATTGGGGTGTTATCAAAAATAAAAAAGAAGATTCCTACCGAATGTCGCCAGTCTATGACTGTGGTAACTGTTTTTATAGCAAAACTAGTGATGAACGTATCAAAGAAATCTTAGCTGATGAGGAGAAACTTCAAAGCAGCGCCTTAAACGGCATTACAGCATACGAAGACAATGAAGAAAACCGCATTATGAATAAACAAATTTTAAAAATTAGAAACAAAGAACTAAAAGAAGAGATATCAAAAATGACAAATCTTGTCTCTACAAAAATGGAAGAAATTAAAAACTTTATTAGAAATATACCACCTAAATATTCTGAAATTGAAATTATCAGTAATCTTCGAAAAGAATACTACATCGAAACATTTAAAATTCGTTTTAATGAAATCCTTAAAAAATCTATTTAGCTAATGCATCAAGCTTTAGATTGCCTAAATAAACATTCTTAATAATGTCATAGATAACCACCGTACCCCAGGAGTCAATCTTACAATATGCTAAAGCTTCTGCGAGAAGGTCTTTTGTTTTAAGTTTTGGGTTTTCTTCCCCAAGATGACTTCTGACAAGGAGGGATTTATATAGGTCAAGGCAAATGCCCCCGTTATAGACAAGACACTTATCTCCTTTGTGATAATCAAGGGAATAACCTAGATCAAATGGAAGTCTATTTTTGTAGAACTTTTTCACGTCTATATCATCGGCTAAAGTTGGTTGAACAACCTTGAGTGATCCTCGCCCATTGAAGTCTCTACAATACATGCCTCCAGAAGTGAAAAAGTCCAGCAAATCTACGACATTTTCATTAAAATTACGCACGAATTGCAAGAGATTTACATCAGCGATTGTAGCGAAATCATTAACGAATTCATTCATTCTTGTTTTCTCAAAATTTTGGTTAAACACAACAACGCGATAGTTTTTGGCGAATGGATCAATTCCGAATTCTTCTAGTTGAGATTTTAGTGTCTGATATAGTGCGATAGATGGGTTCTCGTATTTTGTTTCATCTGGGTTAGCGATGAATTCATAATGCTTGCATCCACCGCCTTCTCCTTGATCGAAATTATGTTTAGATAAGTCATAATCTTTCCTTACAATGTGCATTGAGTATTGGGAGACAACTTGTTTCCATGGTCCAGTGTGTTTCACAAGAGGAATCGGATATTGAAAAGATTCAAAATCAAAGAAAAGAAGATAATCAATGTTTTCGTTCATGTAATCCCTTTTAAGGATTTCTTCAATTTTCTTCATATCTAAAAGGTATTTTTCTTTGATTTGACCTTTTTGATACATGATTTGGGTATGGGCGTTACTGAGATCACCATTCTTTTTGTTTGGTGAAAATTCATATGTTTCTGGGTTGATGTCGGAGATTTTAGTGACTCCATCATTAATTAGTTTTGCGGTTCGTCCAAAGTAACCACCGTATTGACCCCAGTTGGTTAATTTAAAGATGGAGTTAGGTTGTTCAGCTTCTTCTCCAAAGCACATCGAGATGAATGGGCAGGCTGGACCTTTGCGACAGAAGTAGCTCATCTTTGGATAAACTCTGACTTCTTTTTCAATCTCATGGATTTTAGAGATAATGCCTTCAATGGAGATTTCTTCTTTTTCTTCCTCGGATAGTTTTTCATCAATATATCCATCAGAATCAAAGTATTTTCTAATGGAGATGGTTCCGTCTTTGAGGTTAATAAAGTCTTTTAAAATAAAGAAATCATTTAGTTCTTCATCACTAATTGGATAGCTCTCTTTCTTTATTTCATAGTCACGATTCGTGTACATATAAAAGAGACTTCTGATATTTGGATGAACTTTCAAATAGATGTGATATTGGAACAACAGGTCATAAAGATATTTCTCTTTAATCCCAGTATCGATTTCTGGAGCTTTTCCAGGATGTTTAAAAACATCGTTTGTTCCTTTAACTTCCACAATATCAAATGATCCGTCGTCATTTTTAATTAATACGTCAAATCGAGCACGTAAATCTTGGTATTCGATTTGACCTTCAAAAATGACTTTGACGGATGGGTCATTTAAATATTTGTTTGTCAGATGAATAATGGCGTTTTGGGTTAAAAATTCTTCACCATCTTCGTTAATATCACAACGACGACAATTGTCTTTTCCATACTTATTTTCCCAGTAAATCCTGGATATTTTTGAGACAATTTGGTCGTCGTTATATTCTTCAATGAGTTGTTCGACAGCGTTTTTTGGAAGACTTCTTTCGTATCGTTTAATGACCTTTGTGAGGTGTGGGTAGTCACGTAAAATTTCTGGAAGATTGAAACCTTCATCATCTTCAGCGCTTCCATTCGAGATTTCTTTTTCCTCTAACGCTAGTTCTTGATATTTTTTTCTTGAATCAATGGAGTTTTCTAAAAGTTGAACTAAAGTCTTATCTTCAAGTTCCATCTTCGCAAGATAAGGGCATCTTTTTGAGACATAGTCTTTAATTACTGTTTTTGTGATCATATCTTTATTTTACATTGTTTTTCATGTTTGAAAACAATAAAAAAGAATGTTTAATAATTATTAAACATCCTTGTTAAGATATGATTTAATTTACTCTGGACGATATGATTCAACGAGTTCGATTAGTTTTTCCTCTTCAGGACGCAATATTCCGTCAGCAGTCATGATGTAACCGCCAATGGTGAAGATTTCAGTAAAGAGTTCATCACTTAATCCGTGCATCCACTTTAAGGTATTTTGAACAAATTCTTCTTTTTTTCCATGATTGGTCAAAGAGAAGAATTGGTCATTGGTGTAATAAGTGCCAGTAAGAGTTTTATATAATTCTAATTCTCCTTGGTCGCAGCTTAAGTCAGCAGAGACAAAGAAACGGAAAATACCAAGGATTGTTTGGTGAATTTTAGCGACCGTGTATCCTCTTTCTCTAAGAAGTGCGATGACTTTCCAAAGGTGTCGATCTGCGTATTTATTACGTGTGTCTTTAGGCATGCTTAAGAAGTTATCGATACATGCACGATGTTTTGGTTTCATATTTTTATCTTCCTTTTGTTAAAAATATTTTAACTCATTGCGCTCTTTTTTACTATCTAAGTGCGTATGAGTTAAAATTAAAATATGGATTCTAAGATTGAAACACTTCAAAATTTAATAAATTCCTCTAAAAGAATTGTTTTCTTTGGCGGAGCTGGCGTATCCACTGAAAGCGGGATAAAGGACTTCCGAAGTAAAGATGGTTTATATCATCTCCATAGTAAGTACGGAACAAGTTATGAAGAGATGCTATCTCATACTTATTTCTTCTCACACACAGATACTTTTTATGAGTTCTACAAAGAGTTCATGGTGCCAAAAGGCGTAAAGCCGAACGCTGCTCATAAATTCCTTGCAAAACTTGAAAATAACCGAGAATTGACGGTGATAACGCAAAATATTGATGGTCTTCATCAGCTTGCTGGAAGTAAGAATGTTTTAGAACTTCATGGATCAATCCACCACAACACTTGTTTAAACTGCGGAGAGCATTATTCTCTTGAAGACATTATGAAATTAAAGGGAACTCCACATTGCCCAAAATGCGGAGGATTAATCAAACCAGATGTAGTCTTATACGAAGAAGGATTGGACCAAGATGTGTTGCGTCAATCAATTGAGGCTATTTCGAGTGCTGATCTTTTAATCATTGCTGGCACTTCATTAAGAGTTTATCCCGCTGCGGGATTAGTGAACTATTTCCGTGGAAAACATATCGTTGTAATTAACAAAGAACCACTATATCTACCTGCTGATTCAGCCACATTAGAAATTAACGAACCTGTTGGAGAGGTCTTCTCCCAACTCCATATTTAATTCTAGATAAATATCTAACGAGTGATATAATTTTTTTCGCTATGCAAATGTTATATCAAGTCAACGATAAACCGTCCTTAGGACGATTAATTATATTTGCCTTTCAACAATTATTAGCTATTATTGCTGGCACGATTACACTTCCACTAATCGTTGGGCATGGACTTAGTCAAAGTGCTGCTTTATTTGGTGCTAGTTTAGGAACATTAGTATATCTACTAATAACCAAATTTAAATCACCTGTTTTCTTAGGCTCTTCATTTACCTATTTAGGTTCGATGATTGCCGCGTTTGCTGGGGCAGCATCTGCAGCAATTGGTTACTTTGGTGTTGTTCTTGGTGCCACATTAGCCGGACTTGTTTATGTCATTTTATCAATCGTTGTTAAATATACAGGAACTAACTGGATTAGTAAGGTTATGCCGCCAGTTATTATTGGTCCAATTGTCTCATTAATTGGTTTAACATTAGCCCCAAACGCCATTAATAACCTTTATAAAGGTAACGTGATTGTTAATGGTGTTAGTGTTGCTTCACCGTTACTATGCACTGCTATTGGCTTAATGACTTTATGCTTTATTGTTGTTATTGCCACACATACTAAAGGATTCCTTCGTTTGGTTCCTTTAATCATTGCTGTTTTTCTTGCATATATCATTACTGCAATATTAACCGTAATTGGTAACGCTACAGGTACTGACGCATTAAGAGTGATTGATTTTTCTCCGATGGAGAATATTAAATGGATTCCAGATTTCTCATTCCTTCATTTTGGACAAGCATTTAAAGACTTTGCTGAAACAGGAACACTTTGGAAATACTTTGGAACAATTGCCTTACTTTATGTCCCATTATCATTTGCTGTTTTTGCCGAGCACATCGCCGATCATAAAAACTTATCCTTCATTATTGAAAAAGATTTACTTAAAGATCCAGGTTTGCACCGCACTTTAATGGGTGATGGCGTTGGTTCGATGGTTGGTGCTTTCTTTGGCGGATGTCCAAATACAACATATGGAGAATCTATTTCGTGTGTCGCGTTCTCGAAGAATGCATCTATTATCACAATTGTTGTGACATCATGCTTAGGAATCGCCATTTCTTTCTTTGGCCCACTAATGACATTTTTCCAAACAATTCCAAGTTGTATTATTGGCGGGTTATCAATCGCTCTATATGGTTACATTGCTTCAAGCGGTCTTAGAGTGCTTAAGTCAGTTAACCTCAATGACCAACGAAATATCTTTATTGTTTCTGCCATCTTTGTGACAGGTATTGGCGGAATGGTTATTAACCTCTATGGGTTTGAATTACCGACAATCGCATGTTCTCTAATTGTTGGAGTTCTAGTAAATGTGATAACGCACGTTTCTCCAAAGAAAAAAGTTGCAGTAGAACCCGATACGACAAATGTCGATGAACAAAAACAACCAGCAAACCCTCAATAACTGGTTGTTTTTATTTCAATTCTAAAGAACAATCATGACCTTCGTTCATACAAAATAATCTTTGTTCGATTCACATGGTCTAAAAATGCTTTGTCATTACTTCCTGTAATTACATCCACATCTTTCTTGAGTGTCTCTTTTAATGCTACTTCGATTGATGTCTGATCAAACAAATTAAATCCTTCATCAACTTCGAGATAAATATCAATGTCGCTTTTTGCGGTTGCTTCACCTGTTGCATATGAACCAAAAAGAGACGCCCTCTTTACGTTTTTCATCTTAAATAAAACATTATCTAGGCATTTTTTAATCTCTGGAATGTTAATAACTTGTTGCTTATGTGGTTTCATTTTTTGCCGCATGTAACTTGGTACGCGACCACGATGAACAACATCTTTCATCAATGCCTCAATTGTTTCAGAGACATTAAAACCTTCTTTTTCAACAACCTTTTGAAATGCTTCTTTTAAATCAGAAGAAACACGTATGTATAAGCAATTATCTTTGTTCATCACTCTATTATATAAATTGTATATACATTTATAAATACTTTTTTAAATAAAAATTGTGCCGCAATAACGACACAATTCTTATAATTTTATCCAGCAATTCGTGGATAATTACTATTTTTCTTCTTTTCCTTTAAGTGCTTTCCAAAGGTAAGCAGCAAGAGCAGCACCAACGAGTGGTCCAACAATCACAGCAATTAATGTTAATGCTAAGTGACCGGCATTAGCAGAACTATCAAACATTCTAAAGATAATCGCGCTTAATGCACGAGCTGGGTTAACAGAAGTACCAGTTAATGGAATGCCTAAGAGGTGAACACCAAATAAGGCTAAACCAATAATGATTCCTGTCGCATGTCCATGTTCTTTCTTACTTGTTGCACCTAAGACAGCTAAGACAAATAAGAAGGTCAAGACAACTTCAGCAAGTAAGCCTAAAGCAACAACACCGAAGGTGTATTCTCCGCTAGCAGCATGATAAGCGATGTTATCTAAAGAGTTGTTTCCGGTAGCTTTGACGGTGAAGAACATTAGCGCAAGGATTCCACTACCAACTAAAGCGCCACAAACTTGGGCACAAACATAGCCGCAGAATTCTTTCCAGGTAATGTCTCCACGAATAGCCATAGCAAGAGATACGGCTGGATTAGCGTGTCCACCACTGATTTGGCCAACTGTGTAGGCTAAGATAACAATTGAAACGCCAAATGCAGCTGCTGTAGCAACAATGCCACCTGTATCAGCGCATCCAACACCAATTGCAACACCACAACCAACGAGGACAAGGATCATTGTTGCGAAGAATTCAGCAATAAGTTTTTTAAACATATAAAAATCTCCTTTATATCAATATTATAACAATGTTATACATATAATTCTCGCTTTTTGTTATGATTAACAATATAGAGGTCTATATTATGGATAAACCATTTGATATTTTTGTTTCTTTTAGCAACGCTGATCGAAAACAGGTTGATAAGATTGTTAATGCAATTACATCTTTTAAGGTACCTGTTTGGTATCAAACAAATAACAGCAAACAAGTTTACTTAGAAGAAATTAATAAAGGAATTAAGTCCTCGAAATCATTTGTTGTTTTATTATCCTCTAATAGCGTGAACTCAATCATGGTTAAAAACGAAATTAACCGTGCTTTAATCCAACGAAAAAGAGATCCGGAATTTAAGATTCTACCAGTTATTATTAGCCCTTTAAGCGAAGACGAAGAAGATATGATGTTCCTTCTTTTAGGTAGTTTTAACTGGTTAAATATTGCGGATTACAAAGACCTAACAGAGTTTTTGAAGAAACTCTTTGATCAACTCGATATAACCTTTGAAGAAGGCGGAACAAGTCAGTCGATTTATTCCGCACAAAGTAATCTCGAAGTTGTTCGTTTAGATAAGCAAAACGATTTATATAACTCATACGGGAATAAATATTTAGATGAAATCTTTACTGAACTAAACGAACCAGCCATCCTTGATGTTGGTTGTAGCGATGGTGCAAATACCGTGAAAAAGTTCAAAGAGAGAAACTATTCCTATTTACTTGGATTTGATATCGATAACAAGAAAATTGAGCTCGCTAACAAACGTTTTAAGGATCAAAAGACTTCGTTTATTTGTGCAGACATTTTAGCGGATGAATTTGAAGAGAAAATATCTGCATATTTAAAAGAAAAAAACCTAGAAGGTTTTGATTTAATTCATATCTCCTGTGTCATTCTTCATCTTCTATATCCAAAGAAGGCCTTAACTAGACTTCGTCAGTTTTTAAAAGATGATGGATTAATATTCATTATTGATGAAGATGACGGAATGAATGTTGCCTATCCAGACGATGAATTCTTCCATGATGCATACTACATCTGGGATCATTCTTATGAATCTGGTGATCGACACTGCGCAAGAAAAATTCCAAGCTATCTTAGTGATTGCGGATACTCGAATATTGAGGTTAAATCTACCACCATTACGTCCATTGACTTCAATGGAAAATTTAAAGAAACAATCTGGGACATGTACTTTAATTCCAATTTATGGGTTGTTAGTGATGAATCGTATTTTAATAACATTAAAGCATACGAAAAGTTTAAACAATACAAAGAGAAATATCCGCAATATCACGAAGCATATGAAAATGGGAAATATTTCTTAACACTTGGCATTTTCTTTGTTGTCGCCAAAAAGTAATTCTCATCTAATAAATATAAAAACCGGATCCCGATTGTGCATAATGAAAAGTACCCTTTCCTAATGTCTAGGATTTGGAGTACCTTTCAAATATTCCAAGTTTTTTGTGTTTTATTTTCTTAATTGGCCTTTCATCGAGTGGATACGAATTGATCCGCCTTGTTTTTTCACCAAGTCTTTCGCATAACAAATTGCCTCAGCTTGGGTTGGGAATATCTTAATCGCCTTTTCTCCGCCGGCGAGTTTAACCTGCCAATGGCGAGAAATAAACTTGCTTCGAGCAATGTGATAAACACGAATGCCATCTTTATATTTATTTGGATTATAATTAACGGTCTTTTTCGTTTTTGTTTTTTCAATAGATGAAGGTTTTGCAGGCGATTTTTCTGCAATTTCCCCTTCTTTTTCTTTTTCAACATCGAGTTCTTTAGATGCTTCTTCTTCAATTGTTTCGTTTAATTCTTCAACTTCTTCAGGAGAGATTGTGTAGCCAATAAAAACAAGATTCATGATTTTGTTAAGTAGCCAGAAAACAAATCCAAAGGCAACCCCTCCACCAAGAGATTCACCAAGGAAGAGTAAGAATTGGCCTAATGTAAATTTGGATAAATCAGCTGGGGCGATTCTTGAACCAACTTCAAACATAAATCCATACCAGTCAATCTCCGCACCTTTTGGAGCTAAGAAAGCATATGAGATATAAAACGCTCCATAAGCTAGAGCAAAGAAGATTGGGAAATAGAAGAAACGAAATCGAATCTTTGTTTGATATTCAAGAAAAATGAATGAGAATACTGCGACAATTGGAACAATGACATGTAGGAATAATTGTGATCCGGCGAACAAATCAAATCCGGTTGAGTTGTTTGGTGATAAAAAGACAATCACAATAGTGAATGTAATTGCTACCGCCACCACTGCGATTAATTTCGTCACTTGAAAGAATTCTTTAATGTAGTTTTTCTTCTTGGCAATAGAGACCGCATACAAAATTAAATTCACAAACGAACAAAGTGTTACTAAAACATTTGATAGAGTTGTGAAATATTTCATCGTTTCAGCCAGGTTGCTATTTTCTAGCATAAGCATAATGATTCCAGTGAGGCCAAGAGTGCATACCAGAAGATTGCCGATTAAACCGACAATGAAATGTTTCTTTGAGAATTTCATCATTTATCCTCCAATGATTGTTGTTTTGTTAGCTAAATGTATTTTATTTTTAATTAAAAATTACGAGCAAAACCTAAAGATTTATGCGTTTTGATATGTAAATGTAAGTGAATTTATATGAAAATCTAATTGACCTCTTGCTCCGATTTGTTCGGTCTCATAATTCACTACATTGAATCCGACGACATTGCATACATCATCATATATTTGATGAGAATAGTATCTAGTCTCGGTGTCTGGACCAGTTTCTGGGTTAATCGTGAAATAATTACCGCGTGCTTTATCGCCACCCGGAAAGAGACGAGTGCCATAACCGCCGCCGGCTTTTTCAACAATCCATTCATAAGGAACAGTAGATAAACCAGTATAAAGATCATCACTATCAACGGATCCGAATTTTATTTCTTGTTCGATCCAGTTATAAATTGTGGAGTGAGCGGTATAGTTAATCGAAAATCCAACCATATCCTTTAAAAAGAAGACAACATTGAAGTTATATGGTTGATCGTTATAAGTTTTATTATTAATGCCAAACACATCTAGTAAGGTGTTTCCAACGAATTGGTAAGAGCAATCTCTAAAGAGAATAACTCCATCAATTTTACGGCCATTGCCAACATCAATGGTGAATTTCTTATCGACTCCTTCACTGCCGTATTCTTTATCTTTTGGGTGACGATAATCTTCTAATTTAGCGTGATAAAGCATGTCTTTACTGATAGTGATCACGTTTCCTTCTTCTCCACCAGCAGGCTCAATAATAATGCGGTTATCAACTTTTGAATATTTAGATGCGAGTTGACCATGTAAAACATCAACGATGTAGTTAATTAAAACTTCATAATCAAATAAGACTGGTGTAGCAAGAACTTCATCGTTAACGAATAAGTTTGCTCCATCACCACCACTAGATAATAAGAAGTCGTGTGAGGCAACTGTGTATTCTTTGGTATCAACTAAATCAACATAAGTGTCATTTTCTAAGACTTTAATGTCTTTAACTCTTCTTTCTCCATCGACACTAACAAACTCGCCACTTGTTGTGGTTACTACACTACTTGGAATTGTTGTATCGATACTGTATTTGAGTCCAGAAACCTGGGCAAAAGCGCCAAATTGGTTCTCTCGAGGTACATCAGTAACTTTCATTGAAGTGAATTCTAGATAATCACGAATCTTGGCTCCAGTTGTTTTCTTTTTCATTAAAGAGTTACCAAAAGGATGAACATTCATGATTTGTTCATAGGTAACATCGCCTTTCTTCAGGCTATCTCTAATACCTCCACCATTAACAAGAGCGATATCGGATTCTCCATAATAACGGTAGGCATCAGCGATTAAATCACCAATTTGCGCTTCTCTAGTTCTAACAAAGTTTTTTTCGCCTTCTAAATCGATATCAATGTTTGCCACAACTTTACTTCCCTCTTCTTCTGCTTTGGCATTAATTGAGGCAACGAATTCATCAATGTGTTGATCTTTTTCTTCGTATTCGGTGATGAATTCGTGACTGATTGTCCCTTCTTTTGAAATGGTTAAAGAAGCAAATTCATTTAATTTATAACCAGTATCAACAAGTAATGTATCAACGTTATCTTTATTTTTCTTGATAGTCCAAGGTAAATCGGTATGACTATGACCATCTAAAAAGGCAGTCACACCATTTGTGTGTGAAATGACATCAATCGAACTAAATGGGGAGAATGAATCTGGACTACCTAAGTGTGATAAGGCAATGACGTAATCCGCTCCGCTAGCTTTACATTGGTCAATATTGTTTTGAATTACACTATAGAAGTTCTCGACCGTATCTGCACCAAAACTATAGGCAACATTGCCATCTTCGATAAATGTTTTTGGATCTGATTGTGTTAATGTTTTTGGAGTGGTTATGCCAACAAAACCAACCTTTCTATTTCCATACTCTTTAATGACGTATGGTCGAACCATATTTAATTTATTCTCTTTATTTCCGATATAAGAGAAATTACAAGAGACAACATCTCCTTTGTATTGAGTTAATCGATCTTTTAGGAAATCAATACCATAGTCAAATTCATGGTTACCTAATGTAACAACGTCATATTTCATCTCATTCATGACTTCGATGATGTATTCACCTTTGGAGATGGCTCCAATGAATTCGCCTTGTAAATAGTCACCAGCATCCACTAAAGCGACATAATTCGTTTTTTCTAAGTTCTTTTTATAATTCTCGACTTTAGCATAGCCTAAATTTTTATCGACGCCACAGTGAACATCGGTTGTATAAATAATCGAGATATCTTTATCTTCTTTTTTTGGTGGATCTTCTGGATCGGTTGAATCAGTTTTTCCACAGCTAACTAAAGATACAGTCATCAAGGATATTAAGAGCGAAACAATAAAGCGTTTTTTCATATTTTTGAAATCCTCTAAGTTAATCGATCAGCAATGTTAATCATTGCTAGATATAGATTATCGTATGCATTGTCACAAATGTGCCACAAATATTGAAGAAAGATTATCAATAATGAATGGAATTCTAAAAGGAGAAGCGAATCATTCCAGACATGATCACTTCAGAAGTTGTGGATTCACTCGTCAATAATGTCATTGTTATCAATAAAGAGAAGATGTACTTTCTTATCGATATAAGCCATGAAACAAAAGTTAAACGTGATAGAAGTTTTATGGATGAAAAGAATTAATGAGTTGGCGTAATTTAAAGTAAAACACGGCTAAAACCCAATTATTTTGAGAAAATGCAGTGTTTATTTGTACATTTTTTTACTAGTCCAACTATATCTCTTTCGTTAATACGCTTATATAGTCGTGGCTCTATTTCATCTAAAATGTCGTAACGAACAACAGTGCTATTTGGATAAGTATCTGTGGTTTGAATGACTCCAGTCCTTAACTCACCAAAGAAAAAATCTTTAAATTCAACGATGTTACCTACTTTATATTTAGGCGTTACTTCAACATCTTTAAATTCCGATAGATCTTCCCAGTCATCAATAGTGTCACATCTTCTTAAATAATCTAATCCACCATCAACGGCACATCTTTGACAGGAACAAAATTTAAAATCATGACGATATTTACTTTCGATAATATCGCCACAGTGTTTACATCTAATCGCATTTTTAACTATTATTGTTGCTTTCATTTTTTCTTACTCATATACATTTTAGAATCGATGATTTGATAATTCTTAACTTTTGTTTTCTCTTCTTCAGATATTTCTATTTCTTCAAAAAATCTATACCATTGACTTTTATCTTCACTTACGAAGAAATAGTATTGCTTTAAATCGATCGCCTTTTTAATATCATCGACATTTAGATTTGAATATTTCTCTGCTCCTTTGACAATAGCAACAATTAGATGATTCCATATCAAATAATCGTATTCTTCTTGCTTAAACCACCATCCATCTTCGACATTGTTTGTGTTTATCTTTTTGTCAAAAGAGATGTAAAGACGATCATATTTTAGTGGATGATTGTCATAACAAGGAATATAAACCAAATCAACAATTCCCTTCGTTTTAAAATATCGATATCCACCAGATGAATAATCATAGACGTACCAATCTGGAAGATCTTCTTTTTTTATTTTGGTTGGATATATTCCATATGCAAATAAAGTATCGTTTTCACCATAGACATGCCTGCGTTTACGTATAGGTCCAACATATTTGTCTTCTGTATAGAAATCAGCATTAATTCTTTTCATTGTTTTTCGCCCTTTTTATATACATTTTCACAACAAAAAAGAGTCGTCAAGTGGCCCAAGAAACTTACCTTTATTAATAATATTAATACTGTAGATATCTAGGATATGGTGATAAATAATATTATTAATTAAAGGTAAATTTTTTATATTCCCAGTACAAACATCCGTGTCATTTGTTTCATAGGACTTTTTCATTTTTTATAGAAATACTTAAGACAATGAAGAATTACCAGGATATAAGCTGTGTATAAGATAATAGATTACCTTTTGAAGTTGCACGTTCCAAATTACTGATCTTATTAGCCATTTAATTTTTGGAATTGAACCAAAAAAATAAAAAAGTGGTTGTTTTCCAAAAATGTTATATAATATAAACGTATGGTGGTAAACGGCGAATTAATTTATAGTACTGAAGACTTAATGAATCTAATTCTTAAATCTAATCCTAAATATAAGTCATCTTCTTTATATAACAAAATAGAGGAGATGGAAAATAAAGGGGAGATTTCTAGAGTTGGGAAAACACAATACGTATTTGGTAAGCGTAAATCTTTTCATAATGAAATAGAAAGCAATATCGCAAAAAAAGTTGATAAATTAATGAAGAATAATTATTCATCTAATTTTGAATATGTGATTTATGAAACTGCCACTACTTTAAACCAATTCTTAAATCATTTAATAAACCGAAATGTTGTTATTCTAGAAGTAAATAAGTTCTTCTTGGAACACGTCTTTAATACCTTGAAAGATGCTGGCTATAAAAACATATTAGTGAATCCTAGTAAGGAAGATGTATTTAGATATATCGAGGAAAATTCAATAATCATTTTGCCTTTAATTAGCAAATCCCCAATTGATAAAAAGAATAAAAGAATAACAATAGAAAAACTAGCAATCGATATGATTTGTTCTGCTACACTTAACTGCTTCTATGAAGGAGCAGAAGTTCCCGATATGATCAAGGACATATTGTTCAATTACAAAGTAAGATACGATACATTAAAAAATTACGCAAAAAGAAGGCACGCATTAGATAAATTAAAACTCTTAGTGCCTAAGACAATGGAGGCGATTTTTAATGATTAAGAAAGAAACATTCACTTTAGAAAACATTCAACGAATTATAAAAGAATATAAAGTTGATCCTGAACTTGCTCAAAGAACAGTGTTTGCTATAGGCCTTGTAGAAGCGCTTAGAAAAGTTGATTTAAAATTCATCTTTAAAGGCGGTTCTAGCTTAATGCTTTTATTTGATTTACCTAAAAGATTAAGTACCGATGTCGATATACTAGTGAATAAGGACTGCGATATCGATTCATATATAAACAAAGTCGCTAGTATATTTCCGTTTACTTCTGTTAGTGAATCAGTTAGAACCACGAATAAATCGATTTCTAAAAAACATTACAAATTCACTTATTTATCACCAATCAAAAATAGAGAAATCACTGTTTTATTAGATGTTTTATTTTCTGATAATAACTATGCTAAAACGATTACTAAGCCTATTAATAACGGCTTTCTAATTACTGAAGGCGAAGATTATTACGTAACTATACCATCCGTTGATTCGATATTAGGTGATAAGTTATGCGCTTTTGCTCCTCACACCACTGGAATTAAATATCATAATGAAGATTTCTCTAACGATAAAAGATTGGAAGTAATTAAACAATTTTATGATGTAGTTTCTTTGTTTGATGTTGCAAAAGACTTCAAAGGCGTTCGAGATACATATTTTAAAATTGCGGAAGAAGAAATTGCTTATAGGAATTTAAATATAACCCCTCTTGATTCTTTAAAAGATTCTTTTGATACTGCTTTATCATTGCTATCTTGGGGCAAATTTAATAAAGCTGATTATCCAGAATTAGTTGATGGAGTTAATAAAATTAAGATGCATATAGTTAATCGCTCTTTCTCCATGAATAGCACTGCGATATACGCAGCAAAAGTAATGCTTTTATCTGCGTGTTTAATTAAAAATGTTGATGTCTTTAATCTTGAGATAAAAAATAAAGATCCATTAAAAGAACCACCATATAATCAGATTAATTTTATTTTAAAAAACAAAGAACAAGAAGCTTATAACTTCGCTGTTACTGCTATAGAAATATTAAATTCATAGCGAAAAGCAATTTCATTTTAATCAAATCGGGGCATAGTGTTTTTTCAATTTTAAACCAAACGTTTCATAATTGCCCCAAAATTTTTTCGACTAAATTTTACAATTGCGTTAATTTTATATGCTCTGCACAGCGTAGTACATAGCCATAAAAAAACAATGTGCGCTGGATTAATTTGTAATCTTTTGTCGGAGTGATTTGCAATATTTATAATCCATAATAATTTAGGAATATTTTTACATGTCGACCGACCGATAAACATAAACAAATAACATTGTTATTTGCAAAAAGAATCTTCAAAATTTAGTTTTGTAAAAAGGTGTAAATTGCTAATCAAAACCCTTGCAAAAAGGTGTAAATAGCAAGAAAAATATTTATCGAACTTAGAAGAACTAAAGGTATTAAAAAACTTTTAGACAGGCATTATTTCTTTAAGGCTAATTCCACAATAGTTTCAACGTGAAAAGTCATTGGAAACATATCAACTGGTTGAATATCTGAAATCAAGTATTTTTGAGAAAGTAGTTTTAAATCACGTGCAAGTGTTTCTGGGTCACATGAAACATAACAAATTGTTGGAGGTTCCTCTTTTAATAGAGATTCGATAAATTCAGGAGTTAATCCTTTTCGTGGAGGATCAACAAAAACACAATCGAAGTTTCTTCCTTCATAACGGAGTTTAGAATAAATCTCTCCAGCATCTCCAACATAGAATTCGGCATTATTAATTTTGTTTAATTTAGCATTTCTTTTAGCATCAATAATCGCTTCTTTAACAATCTCTGCTCCAACGACATTTTGTGCGTGTTTTGCAGCGATTAATGAAATTGTTCCAATTCCACAATAAGCATCAAATACCTTAGAATTGCTGGTTATTTTTGCTAAATCAAGCGCGGTTTGATAGAGTTTTTCAACTTGAACAGGATTAACCTGGAAAAATGATTTTGAAGAGATTAAAAAGTCCACTCCTAAAATAGAATCTTTAATCTGTCCACTACCATATAAGACTCTTTCTTTTTCTCCAAGAATAACGTTTGTATCTCGGTGATTAATATTTTGAATAACTGTTGAAATGTTTGGGCAACGCTTAACAAGTTCTTTCACAAAGTTGTTTTTGCCTTTAAATTCATCAAGTCTAGTAACTAGAGTCACCATAATCTCATCATAATGTTTAGATGTTCGAATTAAGACATGTCTGATTAAGCCTGTTTGTTGGTCTTCATCATAAGGAGCGTACTTAAATTCCTTCATTAATTGCTTAATTGTAAAAATAATCTTTGAAGAACGTTCGTCCTCAATCATACATTGGTCAATTGGAATGATTTTGTGTGTGCCCTGTCGATAGAATCCGGAAACAATATGTCCATGTTGATCGCGACCAATTGGAACTTGAATTTTATTACGGTATTGATAAGGATTTTCCATACCAATCACAGGTAAAACATGAATATTTTTCAAATCGTGACGTCTTAAAGCATCTTCAACTTTATGTTGTTTATAAGCTAATTGAGCAGGATAAGAAAGTTGTTGAAGTTGACATCCACCACAAGCAGTGCAAACACCGCATCGAGGTTGAATTCGATCTGGTGATTTGTTGATCAAACGGTATACTTTTCCAAAATAATTACCAGCGCGTTTATATTGAATTTCAATTTCTGCTTCTTCGCCTGGAAATAATCCATCAACAAAGACTGTGCCATAAGAAAGCTTTACCACACCTTTTCCTTCAAAGGAGAGGTCAACACATTTTCCTTTTACTCGATCAAATTTCATCTTTTTATTCTTTTAGAATATCGGCAGGTTTTTTCTTTCCGGCATGAATAGCTGGTAAAAGCGAAGCCAATACGCCAATTAGGATGGCAGCAACAAATAGCATTGGAATAATCCAAGGTTGAATAGTAGAGAATGTTGAAACATCTGGTGTAAGAATCTTCATGTTTGCACCTTTAATAAGACTCACGACTACTTGTGCCACAATCGGGGCAAAGGCAAAACATAGGCCGATTCCAAGCAATCCGGCGACAACACCAATAATACCTGCTTCAGCAATAAACATCAGCGAAATATCAACGCGCCGCGCACCCAAACTTCTAAGTAATCCAATCTCTCGTTTTCTCTCATTTACCGAAATATATGTGAGAATTGCGGTTAAAATGATCGCAACAAGGATTGTAACAAGCGAGAAAATAAGCATGACAGAAGAGAACGTTGATGCAATGGCTGAGAACGCTGATGTGACTGTTTCTAGATAATCTTTTGTTTTTAAAACGATTTCGCTATCTGTTCCCATCTTCTTCACATATTGCTCAACATAATCAATAATGTTTGCTCTTTGTTCAAAGGTATCAGTGTAAAAGTAAAGAGATGTAATTCTTTCTTTGTATCCAATATCAATTAAACGCGATTCATATTGGTATTGAGCGGTAATCGCATAACCGCTTGAATAAGTATCTTCAAATTTTTCTCTTGAACGATAGAAGGTGTTATAACTTGTTCCATAAGAAAGCTGATCAAGCACAATTTGAGACGTATCATTATTTGGTTTAATGACTTCATCTAAAAATTTTGGGTGATAAAGAAGAATTGTTTTATATAACGGGTTTGGGGAATCTTTCTTTGGGCGAATGATTCCAGTAATCTTCATCGAATGGAAGAAGTGGTTTTCGTATAGGTCTTTATATGAGGAGTCGCCTTTAGGTGTGTAATAATATTTTCCTTCGTATCCTGCTTTGGTTTCCGCTTCTCTTTCATAATAGTCATCATTTGAAACAACGCGATATTCTTTTGAACCTAAAATATCATCAAACTTAATGTTGTCTCCACTGGTATCAAAACCCATATTATTTAAATAACCAAGATCAATTCGGTTATATGTATCTAACACAAGTGTTAGATCATGGTTGTTTTCTGGGAGATGACCAGCAAGGATATCGTATTGTTCTTTAATAAATTTATATGAGTCATCACTTGGAGCGATTGACATTGTATATGAACCAGATGACACTTTTTCATATGAATCGTGGGATGGGTTTGCGAATAGGTTAAATGTTAAAGATTTATTCGATTGCGGAATCGTGTAATAACTCTTTGGCATCTTCTGCATATAATCCATGAAGTCTTGTTGCATAGACACATAATGCTCTTGCACCTCATAATCCGATTTCTCAATAATGATTTCATCAATATCTGGAAATTCGGTTAACAAATCTTTGTTGGATTCGCTTGATGATTTTGGATAACAAGTAACATAGACCGGATAGTCTCCAATGGCATTCTTTTGGGCTTCTGCAACGAAATCGTTGACACCTTTTGACATTGATAAAACAAGTCCAGCACAGGCCAAACCAATCGCTGTTGCAATCGCGATTGGAATTGAACGACCTTTTTTCTTAACGACGTTACGCAGTGACCACTTTAATGATGTAAGGAAAGGAAGATGAACTCTTTTTAATGGTTCTTTGTTTTCACTAATCTTCTTTTCGCTTGTTAATTCGTTATCAGAAATGATTTTTCCATAGGAAATCTCAATCATTCTATCGGCGTATTCCTTTGCCATGCGCTCGTTGTGAGTTACCATCACAACAAGATGATCCTTGGAAATCTCTTTTAAAGTACGCATGACAATCTTCGATGATTTTTCATCAAGCGCACCTGTTGGCTCATCTGCAAGAATGATTGTTGGATTAGAGATTAACGCTCTTGCTATAGCAACTCTTTGTTGTTGGCCACCAGAAAGTTGCTTTGGATAGCGTTTTTCATATTTATTTAGTTCGACTGCTGCTAACGCATCGCGGATCTTTTTCGACATGTCCTTGGTTTGTTTGGACATTTGAAGGGTGATCGCGATGTTATCGTAGACAGTTAGATGTGGAAGAAGATAATAGTTTTGAAAAATAAATCCGACTTCTTGGTTTCGATAAGAGTTCCAATCTCCTTTTGAGAATTTCGAGGTGTTACGACCATTAACGATCATTTCACCTTCGTCAGCAAGATCTAAACCACCTAAAACATTTAATAACGTGGATTTACCGCAGCCAGAGGCGCCATAAATAGCAATGAAGCCTTTATCAGGCAAGACTAAAGAAAGGTGGTCTAATGCGACGATTTCTTCATCCTTGTTAGGAGATTTAAACTTCTTAACTAAATCTTTAACAACAATCATACGTGTATATTATACACACAAAATAGAAAAGAGGCAGATTTATAAAACTACCTCTTTAATCTATTTTTCATCCGCAATAATTCTTTCTAAATCTTCTTTAGATGGAAGGACGGCGATATATTCCGAGACAAAAATTGGGTTGGGTATTTTGTCTAACGTGTAATGGACAACGATTTCATCATTGTCTTTACATAAAATTAATCCAACTGTCGGGTTCTCGTTCTTCATTTTTATGTGTTCATCATAATAACCGGTATATAAAAGCATTTGTCCGATATCTCCGTGATCAAGCTTTCCAATTTTTAAATCGACGACAACATGACATCGTAATGAGATTTTATAAAAAACAAGATCAGGGCGGTATTCTTTTCCATTAATTAGTAAACGAACTTGTCTTCCAACAAAAATAAAACCTTTCCCTAATTCCAAGATAAACTCTTGGAGATGTTCAATAATTCGTTCCTCAAATTTCTTTTCTGTATAAACATCTTCCACAGGAAGATTTAAAAATTCTAATACAGCAATTTTTTTGAACATATCTTTCAGTTTTTCAACGATTTGCCCAACACGAGATAGTTCTAATATTTCTTCTTTGTTTCGAGACAAACTCAAGCGTTCATATAAAGCTGAATTAATTTGGCGTTCAAGTTCTCTTGTGCTCCATTTGTTGTTGTATGCCTCAATTTCATAAAATCTTCTTTCCTTCTGATTTTTGATTCTGATTAACACTCTATACATTGTCCAGCCCAAGCAAAATCTCTGTCCATCCCTTGTAAGAGGGAAATTAGTGATTTGATCATTGAAGTCTTTAACAACGTTGTTGTTAGATTTTCCAAACGGTGTTTGGATTTTTTGTTGATTCTTTTCAATAACAACTACGTTGCTAGATTTTCCACGCAGTGTGTGGACAATTTCATTATTAGAATAAACAATGTAAAACTGTCTGATGTAACTAAGACTCTGAATTGAAAATCCTTTTCCAAAATCTTTTGTCAATTCGCGAGAAAGAGTTCTTATAATTTTCTTACCATATTCAGCCCGATTCTTTCCATGTTGTTCTTGCTCAACAATGATTCGCCCCATTTCATAATAGGCATAAACCATTGATACATTAATGGCGTATTGAACATTCTTTCGTGCACTTGATAAGATTTCTTTAATTTCAGATATATAATTTGTCTTTTCTATTTCCATAGTTAGACCTCCTTATATATCTTTATCGAGATTTTTGAGCCGAATTTTTCACACAATTTTTATATGTTTATTGTTAAACATAATTTTTTATGATGGGAATCTTCATAAAAGAAAAAGAGCCGAAGTGAATCGGCTCTTATATAAATTAGTTTTGCTTATTCAGCAGCAACTTCTCTTAATTCAAAAACGGCATTAAGAGTTGTTTTTCCGGCTGGAAGGAGCACGCTAACAGATTTAGCTGTGATGTGTCCTTGTGGAACAAGAACTGATGGATTACTCATACCACCCATAAAGAATGCAGCAACAGAAGCTGGTGTAAAGAACATTTTTGGAACACCTGGTTGTTCTTCTGCGGTTTTTTCTGGATCATAGAACGATGTAAAGATATCACCCTCTTCTGTATAGAAGATTGGAAGACCATATGTAGCCAAATTAGAATACCATGTAAATGCAGCATTAGTATCGTCAATGCAACCAGCCTTTAAAGGCTTGTTTGTATCGGCATTTAAAACAACATCACCACACCAGAATCTATTTTTAGACATAACATAGTCATGACCGTCCATATTCAAAGATTTGATGTTATAAACTTGATGTCCATTTTCTTCAAAACGATAAGCATTATTAATTACAGCAAACATATCTTGATATGTTGGTAATGTTTTATCAAAATAACCAGAAGCATGAACGGCAACGAAATAAGTTTCGTTTCCAGTTACATAGTTATTGAAGCTTGCGGTTGAAGCAGCATCAATATAGGTATTTGACTTATACAAATCTTGGAATGGATCTGGTTCGGCAGTTGTATCAATACCAGCCAATTCTGGCACATTAGCTTTGAGTTTCTTGGCGTAATCGTAATTGATTTCATCTCCTTTTTCGTCAACGTCACCAGCGTTAAGAATGGCTGCGCCACCGAAACGACCAAATCTTGAATTACGAACAAGTGTGCCGGCGTTGTGATAATTACAAATAGCAGTGTTTGTACAGTCGAAAATATTGCACTTATCAATTAAAGTGTTGTAGTGAATTGTTTCACCATTTAATTCGGCTGTATTGACACCAGCGAGGTTTATATCTGGGAAAATGCCGATTTGATATTGCTTAATAATATTGTTGACATATTCGCCAGCACAATATTTGTTTTTCATAGCAATCATGGCTGTGACACCAAGGATAGCATCTTCACCTTCAAGTTCAGTAACAACACCTTTGGTGTTTAAGTTACGAACAATACCTTTCTTGCCACCTAAAACATCAACGTTGTTGTAGTGATAGACTTCACTAATGTCTGGGTCATATCCACAGAACTTGAATAAGGAGCAATGTCCTGGATCGATTGTTCCATCAGGACCAGTAATACCGTTTCCATAAGTGTGAAATCCTGGGTTGAGCTTATCGCCCCAGTTAGAAGCACAGATTGGAAGTTGGTTATCAAGCATGAAGAAGTTTCCATTAATTTCCACATCATTGTTTTTAACAATTGGTGTGTAAACTTCACTTGCATCACGAAGATAAGTAAATGCGGGATAATGACTTAAGTTTCCTGATTCATCTGCTGTGATGAAATAATCTTCAGGAATATCTTCTTTTGTTAAAGTAATACGGTTTTGGAAATAAACACCTTTAATGTCAGTGTATTCGGCAATTTCTTCTTCAGTGAAAATACCTTTTTGAACTCCGTTTTCAGTACGAAGTTTTAAGAAGTCAGTCCAAATTCCTTTGTAGTCAACATAGGAATAATCACCACGAACATCGTCCCAGAAAACTTTATCTGAACCATGTGTAGAAATATTAGCGTTGAAGTAGTGTGGTTTTGAACCTGCTTCGCTTTCTCCATAAGCATCAGTATTCCTACCGATGTGAGAAACAATTTTTTCTGTGCCATTCAAATCCTTTAATGAATAGGAGTGAAGGTTAAGTGCACCAAGTTGTTTTGCTTCATAAATGTTAAGACCGCTCTTAACTTTGAATGAGAAGCTAACAGAGGCTGTTTTTCCGTTGGCGTCTGTTGAGAATTCCTTTGGTTGAACAGTAATTTCAAACTTTTTACCAACAGCTGTTTCAGCAAATTTAATTCCGCTTCCATCAGCAACGATGGCGTAATCATCAACATCAGCATCAACCTTAGTTGAAGGACCAGTGATTTCTTTTAATGAGAAATCTTTTTCGTAGTTTGTATAACGTTTGGCTTGTCCACCTTGTCCTTTAAGGGTGAAAGAAGCACGTGGAACGAACTTGAACACATTCTTTGTTCCAACTGTAAAATCTTCACTGACATCAGCAAAGGAGCCTTCTTGGCTTTGTCCTTCTTTGATGACTTTGAGATCTTGAACAAATTGTGGAACTTCAAAGGAGTCAAGGTCGTATTTATCGCTAGTAATCTTACCAACGACGATTCTTCCCATAGAATACTTGTTCTCGAGTTTGCCAGCTAAAGCAGCTTTGATATCATATTCGCCCTCAACAAGAGTGGTTTGAGCATGAAGACCGGTTGTATAAACAACAACTTTAGTTGCTTCGGCTGTTTCAGAGACATCATATTCGACTTGGGAACCGGTAAATGTCGCCGTTGATTTGTCTTTATAGGTGACTTTTACCGTGGCAGCCGACCAGTTAATTGTGTCACCAACTTGGTAAGCTGTTGGAATACCAGAGAGTTGCATGCGATCGATTTCTTTGTCTGCTTCGCCTTCTTTTGAACTACAACCAGCAAGAAGTGCTGTTGCGGCAAAGAGAGAAACGAACGCTAGCGTTAATCTTTTTTTGTTCATCTCTTTTTATTCTTTCCTTTCTTTTATATTATTAGTAACTTTGTTACAAATAACCAAATTTATTCCTCCTCGATTGGTTCATAACACTTAATTTTGACTTCATCAAATAAGTCAGAACCATCAAGGGTGTGAAGAACAATACGGATCCAACATGGTCCATAGAATGTGACCACGTTTTTATAAAGTGTTGCTTTATCCCTTAGTTCTCCATCAATAATTTCTTGAGGGACCTCAGAAACAATCTTTAACTCAAAAGCATCTGCTTCTGTGGCCTCCTTTGGAGAAACGGAATACATTATATACAAATATGGAAGTCCATTTTGTTTGTCGAATGGTAAATATATTTCCTTATAGGTCTCACCGGTGTAATCATCAGTGTAGACTTCGACAGGGGTTTCATCACTTGCACCACGTAAGGAATAACCAGTAATTTTAGCCTCAGTTAAATAAGACTTCATTTGGTCATTTCGTGGCTGACTTCCGTAGAACGAAATGTAGAAAATTGAAGCGATCAGGGCAATTAATAATAAGAAGATGGATGATTTTTTCATTGTTAATTCTCCTGATAAGTCAACCTAATCTTGCGTAAGAAGAACCAAATTTCGAACACAAGCAAAAGAAGCGCAATAATAAGGATTCTTATATCCGGATTAACAGTCGCTGTTAAACGGAACATAATCATAAAAAGTAAATAGCCAATACAAATGGTCAAACCGTAGCCAAGCGAAACCATTTCGTGAGAAGTGATAATTTCACTACCAATGTCGGCCTTATCTTTGTTTTTGGAGTGTGAATAGTCATATGAAGCGGATAGCACACTATGGAAAATAGCTAAAATAATTAGTGTTATTAAGAATGGAGACATCGTGAATAATTTAGATTTGTAATTGCTAAAGAAAATGATAGTTGACGGAATAATTATCGCTAATGAAGCAATTACGTTATAAATCAAGCGCAACGATAAACTTACCTGAGGATTCACAGGCATTGTTTTGTTTACTGGCCAGCTTGGGCCGTCTTTACTATAAATGTATGCGGATGAGGTGTTGTGTGATGTGGTAACGATTAAAATAAATAAGAAATTAAATGCGTAAATATAATATTGTCCAGATGGACGTGTATTAATCGAACCATAAATCTTATTCGAAAGAATCGTAAACAACGGCATCACAATGATACAAATTAATGAAGCAATGATAAGTTTTTCATTTCGCAAAATACGCATTGTTTCATATTTGAATACAGAATATGTTTTGAAGAAACGATGGTTTTTACGTTCATGTGTTGCTGGTTTTTTACTAATGTTTGAAGTCGCAATCATCTTGGTATAGAACGGTTTTGATAGAAACGCATTACCAACAACTAACACGCCAATCAAACCAATCATTACTAAAACACCGAACAACGTATAACTGGTTATATATGTCATCGAGAAACTCTTATCCATTGACCCAAGGAACATTTTAGTTATTGCGGTTAAGACGGAGAATTTGAGACTAAAGTTGTACAAGAAGTTATTTAAACCTCTTGAGAACTTATCGTATTCTTCCATAAGGTTAATATTTGTCGGAATAACTCCAATCAGCAAGATAGCCAAATAAATAAATGTTCCAGCAAGAATCAGTGAAAATACTACTTTCACCAAACGATACTTATCGATAAATCGAAGAATATAGCAAGTCGGAATAGCGAGAAGTCCACAAACCAAAACAATGATTGCCATATAGAGGAAATCGAGGAAAAATGTTAAGAAATAAAATCCGGCAGAATATCCATAAATTAATCCAAAACCAAAAATGACAGGCATGAATAAGGTTAATGATTTCTTCAAGGCATCAAAGTAGTAAACAATAAGTTTAGAGATAAATAATGTATTTGATTTAACTGGATATGTAATTAAGACAACGTTGTCTTTTGCGAAGAAAAGCGCTCTGGTCATACCAATCAAAATTGAAACACCTTCAAACAAGGTTAAGACCGCTAAAACTGGAATCATTGCATTAAGTGGGATTTTATAACCAATAAAGATGTGTAGGTTATTACCCATGTAGTACATGATTACAAATGTCAATGCAGTAATAGCCGCAAACAAAATGACGTATGCGGTTATCTTAAAGAACGATCCTTTTTTGTCTGTTTTAAAAGAAAGGTTCCACTTATCTTTCAGTTGCATCATCACGAGCGTGGTGAGCTTATATGAACCAATTTTTGCAAAGACACGTTTAAAGAAACCTTTCACAATTTGATAGGCTTTTTTAAAGAATTGTCCGATATTTGCAAAGAAATTTTTCATTTTAGTTTCCTGTTTCTAAGCCAGTTTTCTCCATGTAGTATTCTTCAAGATTAACTCCATCTTTGAGGAGTTTTTTCACGTCTGCGACATCAACAACCTTGTGGTGAGAAATAATAATGATTCTGTCACAAAGTTTTTCAACAATGTCGATTAAGTGTGATGAGAAGAAAACAATATTTCCTTTTTCAGCGTGTTTCTTCAAACATTGTTTAACTTGGAAAATTGACACTGGGTCAAGACCAGTTAATGGTTCGTCAAGAATCCATAATTTTGGATCGTGGATAATTGATGCCATAATAGCGATTTTTTGTTTCATACCATGAGAGTAGGTCTGAATTTTGTTATCAATCGCATCTTTCATGGCTAACGTATCTAAAAATTCATTTAGGAAAGAGTCGCGTTGTTCTTTCGAGACATTGTAAAGGTCAGCGATATAATTTAAGTATTCACGACCAGTAAGGTTTTCATACAAAGCATAATGGTCTGGGACAAAGCCAATTTGTGACTTTGCTTGAACCGGTTGCACCGCTACATCATAACCATTAACTTCGATTTTTCCTTCTGTTGGAAGATGAATACCGACAATGGCTTTGATTGTAGTTGATTTACCAGCACCGTTTGGTCCTAGGAAACCAATGATTTCGCCTTTATTTGCAACGAAGTTAATATCTCTCACAGCAAACGGGGAAGATTTAGAATAACGTTTCCCAAAATGGGAAATGACTAACTTATCAACACTTTCTGGGTTCATACAACGAGAAACCTCCTTTTGATTAAATTTTTGAGTTAAAGCAAGACGATCAACACGGATCTGTTGCGAACGTTCATTTAAGTAGATTAATGAGTCTTGGAATTTAAAGATCCATTCATAGACATACCACATAAGAATGGATAGGAAAACGAAACCAAGGAAATAAACCACTTGATAAAGTGGATACATAACGAATTCTTTTCCTGAAATGGTGAATTTAAATGGGAATGAGTAGACAAGTTTTGATGCACCAACCTTGGATGCGACAAAGTCATCGTTAATGTAGAAATAGTTATAAGGTTCAAGAGAACCAGTAGAATCATATCTTGGGAAAACAGCTGTAAATACAGTGTTCGCAATTAAAACAATGACGTAATAAATCGCAAAGCCAACCATCGAATAGAAGAATTGTTTCTTCTTTGGTCTTCCAAAGATTCCAGTTAGCACGCAAACCAGTGGTCCAGCGAACGCTTCAATATGGTTCGTAAAGAACTCAACCGAACGTGGAGCAATTATGTTGATATCACCATCATAGTTCGGCATCATAATAGCTAAAAACGCACCAAGAACATTGATGAAGAATGTGAAATAGAAGATCTTCTCATTTTTTAGTGCAAGAGATAACGGCAAAATAAACATAGCTGTATTACAAATATGTAATGGCCAGTTATTCGGATGAATAATATCGTTAAAGTTATAACCATTAGAGAAGGCAATCATGCCACCAAAACAGATATAAAGCATGACCATTCGAGCGTATTCGCCACGATAGTTTCTTAAAAGAACCGGCAAGCCAACGAGGAAGACCATCGACATATAAAGATAATAACGATGACCTGTGCCAAAACTCTTCATTGGCGCATAAATTCTCAAATTTCCAATTAGTGCTGTAAGCATATGTTCTGGCAGCGTGAATAAAATGGCTCCCAAAACGCAAAGAACTAGTTCAACAACATCATGAACATCCATTCGGTAGTCGATTTGTTCAAAGATTGCTTGATAAACAAGTTTTCCAATAATTGCGCCTAACTCTATGGAAATTAAAATTCCACATGCTGTGAGTTCGAAACTTTTAGTTTCTCCAAACACAAAATACGGAAGTGAAATTAAACAATACAAAGCCAAAATCGGAGAAATAATGTGTTCCATCCTATGGATGACTTTAAACTCAAACATGGATGAAATAATCGTTGTAATGTGAAGAATCACAAAACACCAATAGGCGAACAATGCCATTAGGGTAGCACTATTTTGTCCCACTACAGTTTCAACGCCTTCAAATGGAGTTTTGACTGTTACTTTAAAAACATTTGTTAAATAGCCACCACTCGAAAGCAGGAACCAAACTAAGAAAACCACAAAGATTACAAGCGATACAATTTTATGTGCTAATGGAATTTTTTTCTTAGAAAACTTGTGAACCAAAAAATAGGTTAAGAACATTAAACCAGCAGTGACGATAGCGATAATGTAATAGAGATATTTACCCATTTTTCAGCACTTACAAAATATATATACAACTAAAATTAAAATTTTATTGGAATATATTATTCAATAGCGAGCAGGAACTTATAAACAGCCTGTCCACCATCAACACAACCAACTTCAAGATGCGGATATTTTTGTTTGACCCAATCAATGTTTTTCTTTCGTTCCGCATCAGTGGCGTCTTTACCAAAGAAAACGGTGAGAAGCTGTTTATCTTTGATGTCTGGGATCTTTCTCAAAAGATCACCGACACAATGATATTTGTTTAATGTGGATGCAACAACTTTTCCATCGACAATACAAAGGTTATCACCTTTACGGATGTTAACTCCGTTGAGTCTGGTACTACGAATGGCAGTTGTAATTGATCCAGAAACAACGTTACGTAAAGCAGCGTTAAAGTTGCCCATAATGAGTTCAAGATCATCACTAGAGAAATCTAACATTGTTAGAGCGGAGTAACATTGTGGAATGAAGTTACTAGCAGCAACTTTCACTTTTGCAGCTTTATATAATCCTGCTGCTTGTTTAGCAGCCATAATAATGTTTTTGTTATTTGGGAAAACAATAATGTTTTCAGCATCTAATTGTTTAAATGCTTTTAAGAAGTCTTCGGTCGATGGGTTCATTGTTTGGTTTCCTTTAACAATGACATCAACACCTAAAGCTTCGAATTGAGAACAGATTCCTTGACCTTGAGCAACAGCAACAATAGCGTATTTCTTGTGTTCTCTCTTTTGAGAAGCGAGTTTTTCTTCTTCAGACATGTTTTCATTATGTTGAAGAGACATGTTCTCTACTTTGGTGGTTAAAAATTCACCAAATTTGCGCATTTCGTGAAGAACTAAACCTGGATCTTTCGTATGAACATGAACTTTGACGACATCATCGTCTTTTAAAGCGACGATGGAATCACCAGAAATCTCTGGTGTATTTAAAACATCAATAATGGTTTGGACATCAAAGTTCTCGATATCAACTTTTTTGGATTGAAGACGGAGGATGAATTCGGTGCAGTAACCAAAGGTTAATTCATCATCTCGACTAAACGCCGAGAAATCAATTTGTTTAACTTCTCCTTCTTCTTTCTTTTTATCATGAAGCTCGAGTTCAGCTTCGATTGATTCGCCATCTAAGTATTTGACAATACCTTTGACGATGTAGACGTATCCGGCTCCTCCGGAGTCGATAACGTTAGCTTCCTTTAAAACAGGAAGAATTTCTTTGGTTAGTTTAAGTGACTTGGAAGCCTGTTTTAAATGAAGTTCAAAGAATTCATTAATTGTGGATTCCTTTGTTACCTTCTTAGCAGCGTATTCTGTGGCTTCTCTAAAGACTGTAAGAATTGTGCCTTCGACTGGTGTAATAACAGCAGCATAAGCTTGCTTAACACCGATTCGATAGGCTTCAGCGAGTTGCTTCGCATCAACTTCTTCTTTGCCTTCAAACGCACGGCAGATGCCACGGTAGATTTGAGACAAAATAACGCCAGAGTTACCTCTTGCGCCAAGTAGCATTCCTTTAGATAATGCTTTAGCAATATCAGATAGGGATTTACTTTCTTCTTTAACGATGTTGGCGACACCACCTTCGATCGTGCGGCACATATTTGTACCCGTGTCTCCATCTGGGACCGGGAAGACATTCAAATTGTCAACTTCTTGATAATGGGCTCTAAGATTCTTAGCGCCACTGACGATCAATTCTTTGAACTGAACGCCGTTCATTTTCTTGAGTATCATATTCTCTCCTTAATTTGGGCGAACGCGTATATTATACCAATATGTATATATACGTCCGCAAGAAAAAAATATGCAATAACAATGTTATTGTCCTTACGGAGTTGAACACTATATTGCACTTCTAAAGAGGTTCGAATATAATGAGTGACAGAAGAACGAATCCTTCCAACACCTGTCACAGTGCTAGCCTAGGGGATTTGTTTTTTTATTTCACCACAACAAGCAGCAAAGCAAAAAACAATCCGAGA
This sequence comes from Caryophanales bacterium UBA4278, assembly GCA_002395065.1. Taxonomy (GTDB): domain Bacteria; phylum Bacillota_I; class Bacilli_A; order RFN20; family CAG-826; genus Fiminaster. Next base: position 33,943 of record DGVS01000006.1, on the reverse strand, counting down.
AGAATCAAAGCTATGAGGATCTCAAGATCTTTCAATTGCTTCATCGTACCACCTCCCTTCAAATAACTTTTTGTTGTTACCCTAGAGAAGGTATTCGTTCTGAGTTTTAACGTCTTGTCTTTGACGATTGAAACACAAATAAATTTTGCTATAATGAGTGACAGAAGAACGAATCCTTCCAACTGTTAGTCACACAGAGGTCTAGGGATCGTTTTTTACTTTAAGGCGCTAAGCAATAAAGCTAGAAACAAGCAGAAGGCAACCAAAGCCAAGAGAATCTCAAGATCTTTCAATTGTTTCGTGCTATCACCTCCTTTCAAATAACTTTTTGTTGTTACCCTAGAGAAGGTATTCGTTCTGAGTTTTAACGTCTTGTCTTTGACGATTGAAAAGCAAATTATATTTGCTATAATGAAGACAGAAGAACGGGTCCCCATAGACACTTTTGTCAGAGTCACAGGAGGAAACGTTTTTTTATTTGGCTAGAAGCACCAGCAAAGATAAAAGAACGCAAATCAGAGCAATTTTAAGAAGAAACAAAGCTTCTCTTCGATTATCCTTCAATCAAGTCACCTCACTTTCTGTGTCCAGATTTATGAGGCACCCGTCCCGAGTTTTAACGTCTTGTCTTTGACGGTTGAAAAGCAAATTAAATTTGCTATAATGAGAGACACAAGAACGAGATCCTCCAAGACTACTCAGTGTCTAGGTGAGTCAGGGACTCGTTTTTCTTTTTATCGGATTAACTCCAATACCAAGCAAACTAGATCAATGATCGCCAACATCAAAGCAACAGCGGTTTCTTTGTTAACTTTCACGATGGATACCTCCTTTCTATTCAAATTTTTGGTCTGAGTAGTCCAGAGATTCCCGTTCCGAGTTTTAACGACTTATCTTTGTCAGTTGCATAACAAACTAGGTTTGCTATAATGGGAACCAGAAGAGCCAAACCTCGCAGACACTTATTGGTTAATAGTCCGAAAGGGCTCTTTTTTTCATTTCAGTAGAAGCACCACCAAACTCAAAAAGAGGCAGACCAACATAATCTTTAGAAGCAAGCAGGCTTCCTTTGAAAAGTTGTTCATAAAATCACCTCACTCTCTGTGTCCAGATTTGCGAGGTTTTGGCTCCGAGTTTTAACGAGTTTGCTTTCTCGGTTGCATAACAAACAAAGTTTGCTATAATGAGAGCCATAAGAACGGGATCCTCCAAGACTACTTTATGGTGTGGTGAGTCATGGACTCGTTTTTCTTTTTATCGGATTAACTCCAATACTAAGCAAACTAGATCGATGATCGCCAACATCAAAGCCGCAACGGTTTCTTTGTTAACTTTCATGATGGATGCCTCCTTTCTATTCAAATTTTTGGTCTGAGTAGTCCAGAGATTCCCATTCCGAGTTTTAGCGTCTTGTCTTTGACGAAAGATTTTTTCTCTTCACTATTCTTTATCGAGTTTTTTTCACTCTTTTTTTCAAAAACTTTAAAATTAGAACGAAAACAAAAAAATTCTTGCTTTGCAAGAAAAATTTCCAAAATATTTTATCTAGATTCCCACAAAAAAGCCCAATTTTCACTTTTGGGCTTAATTTCTTTCCTATTTACTAAAGTTTTCTACTTCTTTAAAAGTTGGCGAGGAGACACTTGACCCTTTTCTTGTCACAGAGATTGATGCGGCTAGTGATGCAAAATTTAAACTTGTTTTGTTAATCTCTTTTCCGAGAGAAAGCTGATAACATAAGGCGCCAGTGAACGTATCGCCAGCACCAGTAGTATCAACCACATTTACTCTTGGTGCTTTTGCAGAAATTACTTCTTTGTTTTTGTAACAGCAATAACCATCTTTTCCTTTTGTTTCAATAATTGTAGAAATTCCTAATTTATCCGGTTTTTGCTGGTATTTTCCGTATTTTAGTAATGCATGCAATTCTCCACTATTTGGTGTTAAAACATCAATAAATTTCGCGTACTTTTTAATACCGATTTTACAAGGAGCGGGGTTAATTACGGTGCGCATTTTCTTTCTTTTGGCGACCTCTAATCCATATCCAATTAAATCTAAATCGTTCTCAAGTTGGGAAAGGAAAATATCGCCTTTTTGAGCATTCTTTAAAAACGCATCAACATCACTTTTCGTTAGTTTTAAGTTAGCACCTAAATCTAAAATAATTCGATTGTCTTTTTTATAGAGAACAATCATTGCGATTCCGCTTGAAACACCTTTGATTGACTTAATGTAAGAAACATCGACACCATTTTCTTTTAAAGCGTTAAACATTTTTTCGCCAAAAGAGTCATAACCGATCGCACCAAGCATTTTGACTTTTGCTCCAAGCTTGGCTGCGGCAATGGCCTGATTAAGTCCTTTGCCGCCAGGGCATTTTGAAAAGTTATGACCTGCAACAGTTTCTCCTTTAACTGGAATATTGTTTGTCTCAATAACTAGATCCATATTCAATGAACCTAAAACATAAATTGTCCTCATTTGGAATACCTCTTCAGACCTTTTTCAACTTCGTTCCAATATTCTTTAACATCTATGTCAATCGCGACATACGCATTATGTGGTTGGTGCAAATAATCAAACCTATCACAGTTAGTTCTTCCATATGAAGGTCCACCGGTTGTATCAATAACAACATTCATTTTTTGAAATTTAAAAACGTTCGGATTAAGTAACGAGATGATTGTGGCCGGATCATGAAGAGGAGCCCCGGAATGACCAAAGATTTTGAGTTGATTTTCGTTAAATACTTTCATCAAACGAGCAAACAAATCGGCGGCTTTATTATGTATTTTTGCCATTCGCTTCATTACTTTTGGTAGGACTAAAGCCTTTCTTGTTACATCTAGACCAAGCATATAAACTTCTAAACCGGAATTAAAAACAACATCTGCTGCCTCAGGATCGCAAAGAATATTAAACTCTGCTGCCGGTGAAACATTTCCGTAACCAATTGAGCCACCCATCAAAACGATTGATTTGATATTTTTCTTTGTTTCTGGATACTTAATCAAAAGCTCGGCGATATTGGTTAAAGGACCGGTTGGAACAAGAGTTACATCTTTATTTTTATCTAACAGTGATTTCAATAATTCAACCGCGTTTTGCTGGTGATATTTGATTTTTAACAAGGAAAACGGAAAACCATCTAAACCAGTTTCGCCATGAATTTCGGCGCATGTCATTGGTGTTCTTTTTAGTGGTTTTCCAGAACCTAAAGCAACAGGTACGTTGAGTTCCAAATATTGAACTAGGTTAAGTGTGTTATTGCCAGTCTTTTCTAAAGTTTGATTCCCGGCTTCAACACAAATGCCAAGAATTTCTAAATTTGGCGCACTTGCAGCCAACATGATAGCAATAGCGTCATCATGCCCTGGATCACAATCTAAAATTATCTTTTGCTTTTCCATTATTTCTTAATCTTTTCCCAGTATTCTTTAATAGCTTGTTCATATTTGTTGTCGCCAAAGACATAATACTGTTCGTCTTTCAAATCATCTGGAAGATATTGTTGTTTCACCCAGTGATGTTTATAGTCGTGTGGATATTTATAGTGTTGGCCTTTAACTTTCGCATCTTTACCATCATAGTGTGTGTTCTGCAAAGCTCGTGGAACTCCGATACCTTTGCCTTTGGCAATATCGGATTGTGCCTTCCAATATGCAGCAGGTGCAGAATTAGATTTCGGAGCGGTTGCAATTAAAACGGCGGCATTAGCTAAAGGAAGATATGCTTCTGGCATACCAAGTTGAAGTGCGGTATCCACTGCCGCTTTAACGATTGAAATAATCTGTGGGTAGGCTAGTCCTACATCTTCGTTTGCACTGCATAGCAATCTTCGAGAAGCAGCAATAATATCACCTGCTTCGAGCATCTTAGCCAAATAATAAATGGCGGCATCAGGATCAGAACCTCGAAGAGATTTCATTAAAGCGGATAAATTATCATAATGATGATCTTCACTTCGATCATAGGAGATGTTTCCTTTAATAACAATTTGATCAACGATATCTTTAGTAATTTTGTTGGAGCCTTTCTTGACTGCGTAACGAACAAAATCAAAATTATTCAGTGCTTTACGCATATCTCCGTTAGCAGAAATAGCAAGGTATTGCAGGGATTCTTCGTCAAAAATCAAACCAAATTCTTGAGCAGCTTTAACCAAGCCTTTCTTAATGTCATCGGTTTTTAAAGACTTAAATTCAAAGACTGTACATCTACTTAATAAAGCTGGATAAATATAGAAATATGGATTTTCTGTTGTTGATGCAATAAGCGTGATTTCACCTTTTTCAACAAACTCTAACAGGGATTGTTGTTGTTTCTTGTTGAGATATTGAATTTCATCAAGATAAAGAAGAATACCATTTTGATCTAAGACAGAATTGATGTTTGCGATGATTTGCTTGATATCATCTGTTGATGCGGTTGTTCCATTGAGTTTATATAAAGACATTTTCGTCTTCTCTGCGATAATGTTTGCAACCGTGGTCTTTCCAACGCCTGGAGGACCATAGAAAATCATGTTTGGTATGTGATTAGAGGAAACGACCTTTCTAAAAGCCATTCCTTTTCCTAGTAAATGTTGTTGACCTAAAACATCATCAAATGATTTTGGTCTTAATAAATCAGCGAGTGGTTGTTGCATAATGCTTATCCTCATTCCATCTTCATCCAACATTCTTTTAGAAATGTTTTAATTGAGACTAGATCTTTATCTTCATAATATGCCACTAATAGTTTTTTAAATTCTGGAACTTTTTTGTAGTCAATTACAATTAAACCTTGTCCTTTAGAAATCAAATAATGATTTGCAAAAACGACTGCGGTTCTTTTATTTCCGTCATTATAAATCTGTGTTTTCATTACATAAAGACATAATTCAATGGCTTTATCAATGTCTTCAATATCCATCGAAAGTATTTTTAAAATGTCTTCCTTCACAATACTTTCAATTGGAATTGGAGGAATGTATGATGAACCGCCTATTGTAACTGGTACCATCCTAATTCTTCCACCATCAGGTGTCGCTAATAATCCTTCATTGATTAATTTCGCAATATAGCATGCAAGATAATAATCTGATCTAGAAAGAATAACATCTTTATCTAAAATAAACTGCCATGCATGTTTTAGATTGACAATCTTAATAACATCTTCTACATCAACATTCTTAGCTTTGCCATTTTCTATAATTTCTTCCGTATCGGGAAAAGTTGTGCCAATTCCCTCTAAAACTGCTTGATCATATATGATTTTTTTCATGTTTGACCTAGCAAAGTCTAAATTCAGTATTACACGACTATCAAGATTAGATTCGATGTAGCCAAGTTTGTTTAATTCGCTCTCGATTTTTCGAATCTTTTTCTTTAATTCTTTTGATTCGACATTATTTTTTACTAACAAGTTATAAAGGTCATCATTATATTCACCAACATATCTAGAAGTAACACGGTCAAGTTCTCTTTTCCGAATATAAAGATACTTTTTACCAGATATTTCTTTTACTTCTGGGGTTCCGTCATATGGCAAAAGATTTAAACGCGCTTGTATTTCGGCCTTTAATTTTAACAATTCTTGAGTTTTTGTAAGTTCAGTTTCCATGTCTAATCTCCTTTTAGGGAACTTTCAAACACATTATAATAAAATTGTTCCCTAAATTCAAGAGAAACGTCTATAAAAAAACACGGACATTGTCCGTGTTAATTATAAAGCATAATATTAAATCTTATTATTAGATCCGAGAACATCAGTAATTTTGTGTTTAACGAGTTGTTTCACGTAAGCACGTCCATCACCAATATATTGACGTGGATCGAAGTGGTCTGGATGATTTTCCATATGTTCACGAATACCAGCAGTCATTGCAAGGCGTAAGTCAGAGTCAATATTGATCTTACAAACAGCCATGCGAGCGGCATGGCGAAGTTGATCTTCTGGAACACCGACAGCATCCTTTAATGCACCACCGTGTTCGTTAATGATCTTCACGTATTCTTGATTAACAGAGGATGAACCGTGTAAGACAATTGGGAATCCTGGGAGTCTCTTTGAGACTTCTTCAAGAATATCGAAGCGGAGTGGAGGTGGGAGTAAAACACCTGTTTTTGGATCGCGTGTGCATTGTTCTGGACGGAACTTATAAGCACCGTGGCTTGTTCCGATAGCAATGGCTAAGCTATCAACACCAGTACGTTTAACGAATTCTTCAACTTGGTCTGGGTTGGTGTAACTTTCAGCACCATGTTCCACTTTGACTTCATCTTCAATACCAGCTAATGTACCAAGTTCAGCTTCAACTGTAACGTATGGTTTATGAGCGTGAGCATATTCAACGACTTTTCTGGTAATAGCGATGTTTTCTTCAAATGGTTTGCTAGAGCAGTCAATCATGACGGATGTAAATCCACCATCAATACAGTCTTTACAAATTTCAAAGTCAGCACCGTGGTCTAAGTGGAGGACAATTGGTAAACCAGTGTCTTCAACTGCAGCTTCAACCATCTTCTTTAAATAGACTGGCTTAGCATATTTTCTAGCCCCAGCAGAAACTTGAAGAATAACTGGAGAGTTACATTCCTTAGCGGCTTCTGTGATAGCTTGAACAATTTCCATATTGTTGCAGTTAAAAGCACCAATGGCATAGCCTTCTTTATAGGCTTTTTCAAATAGTTCTTTAGAGTTAACTAATGGCATATTAATACCTTCTTTCTTTCACGGTTATATATTCTATCAATAAAATTGAAACCCGTTATATATTTCTTTATGAGAGTGCTTACTTTCATAAAAGAAAAACCTCAACAAAATATGATGGTTTTACATAAAATATTGAGGTTTTGCAGGTTATTTTATAGAAATAAAGTCTGCTTTTCTTTCCTTGACAACTAGTTTAGATGGATCTTTAGCATATCCAAGAATTGCTGCTCCAACTATTCTGTTTTCAGCAGGAATTCCTAGACTTTTTTTCATTTTCATTCCTTTAGGAGTTGAGAACAATTCATCAAATTGATTAATCCAACAAGATTGAACTTTTAATGCGTTAGCTGCGACAAAAATGTTTTCCAAGACACACGAACAATCTTGTACGGTAAATGCATCATCTCTTGGGCCATGGACGAGAACAACTGTATTTGCGCCATATAAACATTCTCGACCAAATTGTTCTTTCAATAATTCTCTTAGTCGTTCAACTTTGGCTTTTGTGCGTACACAGGTAATGTTGGCGATTTGACGGAACTTTCCACTTGGTGCGTATTTGCCTGCTTCGAGAATTAGATTAAGTTTTCCTAAGGATACTTTCTTTTCGTTATATTCTCGACAAGAGACTCTTGTCAGAATTGCTTGAATTGCTTTGTTTGCCATATTTCTGCCTCTTCAACATAAATATATTGAATTTACTAACACTTTTCAATTTAGAGGTAGATAATACACTCTGTGTATGATTGCGACATTAGTTATTTGTTTAATTACATTTGTCTTAGTAACCTTATCAATTCTGCTATTTCCAAAGATTAAGATAGGTAAGTTTTCTATTTCAACCTATTGGGTGGTTGCGTTAGTTGGAGCAATCCTTTTAATCTCAATTGGATTAGCACCAATCAGCGATGTCTGGGACCAACTAACATCAAATACATCAATTAATCCATTAAATATTCTCGTCCTGTTTTTCTCAATGACAATTATCTCGATTCTACTCGATGAATTTGGATTATTTAAATATCTAGCTCAACTAGCAACTAAACGAGCAAAAACAAACCAATACACACTTTTCTTTGCTTTATATGCGTTAACAAGTGTTTTAACCGTATTTACATCAAACGATATTGTGATTCTCACATTAACTCCATTTATTTGTTTCTTTGCTAAACGAGCAAATATCAAAGCGACTCCTTATTTGATCGCTGAATTCTTTGCCGCAAATACATGGTCGCTCATGTTTTTGATTGGTAACCCAACAAATATTTATCTTGCCACCGCCGCAAACATTAACTTTGTCGAATATTTCAAGGTTATGGCGGTTCCAACCGTTGTAGCTGGATTAGTTGAACTTGGAATTCTCTTTCTTCTTTTTAAAAACTCCCTAAAAGAGCCGTTTTATGTTGAGGACGAACAAGTAGAAGTTCCAAACAAACTTCTCCTTAGCGTGGGCATTTCTACATTACTAGTTTGTTTAGTGTTTCTCATTATTGTTCATTACCTACCATTAGAGATGTGGATGATCTCTTTAGGTTGTGCATGTTTCTTAAGTTTATTTACTTTAATTTATCTTTTAGTTACAAGAGAAAAACTAACAATTATGGGAAATTCTTATAAAAGACTTCCTTATGAATTAATTCCGTTTTTCTTATCGATGTTTGTGATTGTTGTTTCTTTAAATCGTCAGGGAATTACATGCGAAATCTCAAAATTACTCGGAGATTCGCATGTAATTTATACATATGGATATTCATCATTTCTTGTTTGTAACTTAATCAATAATATTCCGATGAGCATTCTTTATTCTGGAGTCTCATCTAGTTTATCTGGATCAATGTTTTATCAAGCGACTTACGCTTCGATTATCGGAAGCAATATTGGCGCGTTCTTAACTCCAATAGGCGCTCTCGCAGGCATTATGTTTACTTCACTAGTAAATAAGCAAAACATCCGTTTTAGTTTCCTGGATTTTATTAAATATGGATCAATTGTTTCTATTCCAACCATTACAGTCGCATTGTTAATACTTCAATTATTTATTTGAATAAAACTTTAAAAATTCTTTTAGGTAAAATAAAACGCGCTTACAAATAGTTATTTTTATAATTAATTGCGAGCGCGTATATAAAATATTTTATTTCTACTGATCCGAATCGAATTTTAATCCGGCAACATCGCTAACTGGTAAGGAAAAGGCAATTCCTTGTCCATCGGTGGATAAGCCGACAGCTTTATAAACACTATTGAGGATTTTATCGCATTTATTCTTTTTGGTTAAAATGAGAATCATATCTTTTTCTGGTGTGATAATGATTCCGTATTTTTCTTCCATGAGTTTAGTGCCTGTTCCACGAGCGTGAACGATTGTACCACCACGAGCACCTTCTTCACGCGCTGCATCCATGGCAATTTCTGAATAGTTGGCGTTCACAATGACGACGATTAATTCATAATCCATAATTATTTATCCTCCACAGTGTTAGCTAAGAATTGATAAACTCGAACTCCAATAATGCTTGATAAACAAATCGAGAATGATATTCCTTGGTTTCTTTTACTTGCAACAAAGAAAGCATCTAATTCTTTCTTAATATCGCTGGCCTTATCCTCGGCTAAGAATGAGAAAACAACGTCTTTTCCAGTGTTTTCCACGCCTAAAATGTTATAGATTTCTTTGGTTGCGGTTCCTTCACCACGTTCAACAAACTGAGCACTACAACCGTATCTTTCAAAAAGCTTTCGAATTGCTGTTGCCTGCCCTTCTCCAACGATGGTGATGAACAAAAGAAGCTTCTTTTGGACAACGTTATCTAATGTTGGAAGCTCTTTAACTTCAATTTGTTTCTTTCTATGAAATAATGACATTGCTTTCACCTAAAAATTAATAATTTGTGCATCTTCAATTGAGTAAACGTGTTTACGCATAACAGCAAATGCTTGATCGGATTTGATCTTTTGAATAATACCAAGCGCTTGGATAGCAATAATTGGAGTCATGGCGATTAATGCTACAACACCAAATCCGTATTCATATACATTTTCACCTGAACCGGCAGATCTTTGAATAACAATTCCAATAATCATTGGTAAAACAAATGACGAAGACATTGGTCCGGATGCGGTTCCACCAGAGTCAAACGCAATTGCAGTATAAATATCTGGGCACGCAAATGTCAGAGCTAATGAAATTGCATATCCAGGAACAATGATATAAAGAATGGAGAACTCAAACACTGCTCTAAGGGCTGCTAAAGCAATTGCTACTCCAACTCCAAGAGAAAGAACTAATAAAACCATCGTTTTAGTAATTCGTCCATCAGAAATGTCTTCAATTTGCTTTGTTAAAACGTGGACTGCTGGTTCACAAAGAATTGTGACTAGACCAATCGCAAAGGCCACTAAAATAACAACGGTGTCAGATTGTAAGCTAAGGTTTCTGCCAACTAATGCTCCAATTGGAGTCATCGCAGCACTTGTTGCAGATAAGAAAATTGCCAGACCGACATAAGCATATAAGAATCCAATCAACAATTTGTAGATTTTGTGTTTAGGTAATTTTATATATATAAAATTGTAGATAAAAAAGATTACTAAAATCGGAAGAATAGCGATTAAAACTTCAATCGAACTACCAAATCCTGATCCAGAAGGAATTAAAGCATCAATAAAACGCATATGGATTGGCATATTTACAACTTCAGATGCCTCGTAGGCTGGAATATTGGCCTTAATCATAATTAAAAGTGCAGTTGAAATAACTGGGCCAATAGAGGCCATACCAACTAGACCAAAGGAGTCATTAGTTGCACCCTTACCACCACGAACCATAGCAACACCGGCGCCTAAAGCCAAAATAAATGGCACCGTCGCAGAACCAGTTGTTACACCGCCAGCATCAAAAATGAATGGTAAAAGTTTTCTTCTCTCGGGATCGATGGCGATTAAGCAAATAAGCATAAAGAGCAATCCGTAGAAGAAGATGTACCAAAGTTTTAAAGATTTGTGGTGAATAATTCTAAGAATTCCAATAACAACGAAAATTCCAACACCAAGTGCAATTGATCCAACTAAAATAAACGCATTTGCCGGTCCTGGAACAATTGTGACTTGTTTTGAAACAATCAAAATTGATGGTTCAGCACAGGTAATCAATAAACCAAGCGTAAACGCAAATAAAACAACAATAAAAATATTCTTCTGTTTGGATAGTGATGCACCCATGTATTCACCAACTTTAGATAATGATGAAGATGCACCAATTTGGAATAAAGCTAAACCAACAATTAAAACAACCATTCCAATAAGAATGAGCCAAATGTGGGTGTTATCAGCCATGGAAATAGACGCAATATTTGTGAAATGTAATATCAAAATAATCGCAATCATCGGAACGATTGAGAGTGATGATGATATAAACGCTTGAATGTGTCTATTTTTCATACCTCAATTATTTTACTTTCTTTTTAATATTATTAAAGTCCAAATCAAAATAATTTCTTTGCTTAAATTTGTATTTAAACAAAAAAAGAGCTGGAAATTACCAACTCTTTTCCAGTTATTATGCTTATTTTTCTTGTTCTTGATGACGTCCTTCAGATGCTTTTATTTCTTCTTGAACTTTTTCAATTTCATCTATTTTCTTTTCCAATTCCTGAGTCTTTTTATCTTCGCGGCGCTTATTAAGTTCGTTATATAAATTAACGATAACAGATGTAAATAAAGCAACAACGACAATTCCACTAATACCCAAAATCACCGACAAAATACGGCCGAATGTTGTTGTAACGTAAACATCACCAAAACCAATTGTTGTAATAACAGCGAATGAATACCAAAGCGCATCAACGTAGCTTGTCACCCCTGGTTCAACGATAGTGAAATATAAGGAACAAAGAATAATTAAAATTAACAAAGACAAGATGATTTCGTACACCATTGTCTTTTTAATGACGTTCCCAATTAAATGGAGTTTTAATGTTTTGTGATATGGGAACAATAGATTCTTTCCACTTGAAACAAGAATTGCGATTGCGAAACACATAACAATGAAGTTTGAATTACTAACCGATGTTGCGTGTTTTTCAAAAATAACCGGGAAGAAGAAAACAAATGAATAAAGGAACATAAAAACACAACACAAAGTGTTGAAGATAATTGATTGTGTTGAACGATCTTCTTTAATTTTCAAAAGTCGATCAACAATAACTAAACACGAGAATAAAAACATCGCTGTAATTAAGAAATAAATGCTGTATTTTGTTAAGCTGATCAAAATAGCTAACACAAAAATAAATCCGGTCGCAAAAAGATGGATAAAAATATTCTTCTTAAAATTGCTTAAATGAAGTCCAATACGGTTAATTCCTAAAAAGCATAAAGCAAGGAATAAGATATAAATTGCGACATAGTTATTCACAATAGATAATCCGAGTGAAACTACACAAAGAATAGCAGCAAGAATTCCACTTGCTAAGCCGATGAAATAATAAATGTTCTTCTTAGGACTGAGTTCTTCCATAACTACTCCAATCAATTTTCCTTATTAATAATAAATAACCAAAAATGGTGATACAAGTTTATTTAATATTTTGAAGAGATTAAAATAACAAAAAATAGCCGCAATTCGTGACTATTTTTTGCAAAACTCAATTATTTTTCTTCTTTCGGTTCTTCTTGGATAACTTGTTCAACTTGCTTTTTGTTAGCAAATTTTTGAATGAAGTAGAACGCTACTCCTAGAACGATCCAAACACCAAGAATGATGTAGGAAGGAATGGAGAAGTTCACACCTAGATTTCCAATTGGAACAAGTTGAATTACAACAAACAAGCAACCAAAGGCAAATCCTAAGATAGTTAAGATCTTGGTAAATAGATTTCCATCTTTGTCTTTCTTCATTGTTAAGAAAGCGGCAAGACATGTAAATCCAAAACCAATCGAAGTTCCGATTGATGCCATATCAACAAACCATGACAAAGCGTTTCTTCCTAAAAATGGTCCGACGAGAGAAAAGATTAAACAGAAGAGAATTGCTACTTGAGGGACACTATGTTTCTTATCAACTGTGCCAAAGACTTTTGGAAGGTATCCTTCTCTTCCCATTGAAAAGATTAGGCGAGAGGAAGCCATATAGAATCCCATAATTCCAGAAAGGATCGCGCTTAGAACTGCGGTTCCAAGAATAATACTTCCAGCTGTTTCTCCAAGAATCTTTTGAGCAGCATATAAAAGTGGCCACTTACCACCGCCAGCGATATATTCTGGCCAGTTTTCAATCACTAAAGCTGTAATTGTGTTATTTCCAATATAGACAAACGTTCCAAATAGGATTGCGATAATCATAATGAAAATAACTTTTTTGAAACTGAATTTAAATTCTTCCGCAGCTTGTGGAATGGTTTCAAAACCAACGAAGGCCCATGGGGCAATCGCTAATGTTGCTAAAATGGCGGACATAATTCCAGTTGCGCCGTATTTTGCTTCTAGATCACCACTTGGCAGTTTGACATAACCCCAAAGTGGACCGATGTTATCCCAGTTTGTTACTGGAGAGGCAATTGTTGCAATTACAAGAATAACAACAGTTGTTCCTAATAAAACCGCAAGAATTGTTTGAACAACACCAGCTTTCTTTGTTCCAAGCATATTAATTACTGCGAAGAGAATTAAAACACCACACGCTAATAAAATTTCACCTAGATAAATTGTTTTATCAGCGATCGTATAGGAGAAACCAAAATGAAGTGCTCCTGGAGCTAATCCATCAACAACTAAACCAAGTGCTGTTGAATTTAAAGGAACATTAGAAAGATAGGCAGCGATTAAAAACCACCCGCAAATGTAGGCTGGAATTCTTCCAAAGCATTGTTTAGCGAAAATAAATTCACCACCAGCTTTTGGGTGTTTTCGAATCATGTAGGCATAACTTACTGAAATGACAATCATGATTAAAGCACCGATTGCAATAGCAATGGCTGTACCTAAAACACCAGAATTTGGTAAGAATTTTTCACCTGGATTAATAAAAGCTCCCCAACCAATGATACATCCGAAAGCAATCGCCCAGACATCCATTGGGTTGAGTTTCTTTTTGAATTGTTGCTGCTCTTGTGGCTTATTCATAATATTTGTCAGCCTTTAAGACAGCGTTAAGCATGACGCTAGCGCCAAGCATACAGTGTTTTGGATCAGAATATTCTTCTTCACAATGAGATAATCCTTTTTTGGATTGAACGAAAACCATTGTGGTTGGAAGCATATAGGAAACGAATTGAGCGTCGTGTCCAGCACCGCTATGGATGTATTGGTGTTTGACGCCTAATTCTTCGCATGATTCTTTAACAAATTTTACAAGATTCTTATCCCAGTAAACTGTATCGCGGTTCCACATTGGAACGACTTTACATGTGCATTTTGCAAATTCTTTTCCATCAAAAGATTTCACAATTGAGAGGACTTTTGCTAAGACTTTTGGATCTTCGTGTCTCACATCAAGCGAGAAATTAACATAGTCTGGAACACATGTATGAACATCTGGGTGACAGACAATTTCGCCAGTTGTATAGACGAGCTCTGGATGTCCGAGTTCATCAACTTTTTTGTGAAGTTCGATTAACGCTAAGCTTGCCGCATATAAAGCATCACGACGTTTATTCATTGGGAATGTTCCGGCGTGTGTTGTTTGTCCATGAAACTCGAGACGATAGTTAAACATACCTAAAACGCAGTCAACGACACCGATTTCATTACCAGCATCTTCTAGGATTGGTCCTTGTTCGATGTGGGTTTCGAAATTACAGACATATTTATCTCTAGAGATACGGTTAGATTTTGGGCCAACATATTTAAATTTAGAGAGTGCTTCTTTATATGTGGTTTTTCCATCTAAGACGTTTACTGAAGCCATCATTTTGTTATATTCGACGCTTGGTTTGATGTTATCTGGAAGATAATCATAAACAACCATACCACTTGTCATAATTGCAGGTGGATAGAGTGAACCTTCTTCGTTGGTCCAAATCATCGCAGTAAGTGGATGCTTGTGTGGAATCTTCTTTTCAACAACTGTTTCTAAGACTTCCATCGCCGACATGACGCCCAAAATACCATCATAATTACCACCGTTTTTCACAGAGTCACAATGTGAACCCATGACAATACGTTTGGCTTTTGGATCGCTTCCTGGAATGGTTGCGTACATGTTTGCTAAGTCATCGACTTCGATTTTGGCACCAATGGCGGTCATTCTTTTAACGAATTCGTCACGAGCCATTTCGTCTTCTTTACTTAAGGCGTAACGAGTAATTCCACCATGACCAGCATCACCAAATTTGGAGAATGTTTTGATTTTATTCTCCATACGTTTTAAATCACAGAAATAAGCCATTTTATTTACCTAAATACCTTTCACGTTTAATAAATTTACCATAGCCACGTTCACCAACGAATTCTCCGTCTTTGAAGACGAGTTTACCTCTAAGGTAAGTGGCTTCCACATAACCATTGCACTTGAATCCTTCCCAAATGGTGTGGTCGTAATTCGAGTGCATATTCTTTACAGAAACAATGAATTCCTTCTTTGGATCAAAGATGACAATGTCAGCATCTTTACCAACTTCAAGACTTCCCTTGTCTTTACAACCAAAAATTTTGGCAGGGTTATATGAACAAACGCGGACAACTGTTTCATAATCAGTTTTGCCTTCGTTTGCTTTGCAAAGCATGTATGGATACATATTTTCAATACCGGCACATCCATTTGGAATTTTAGTAAAGTCATCTTTACCCCAGAGTTTTTCTGCTTGTTGGAATGGACAGTGGTCAGTAGCAACTGTATCAATGTAACCTTTGTTTAATGCTTTCCATAAGGCATCTTGAGAATCTTTACCTTTCATTGGTGGAGAGCAAACAAAGTTAATTCCGTTTTCTCTCTTGAAGACTTCGTTCGTGAATTCTAAATAATGTGGACATGTTTCAACACGAACATCAAAGCCACGTTTTTTCGCTTCAATAACAGCTTCAAGGCCTTCTTTATCAGACATATGAACAATGTAGACTGGAGCATCTAAGTGGGTTGCCCAATGGATTGCTCGTTTGTCTGCTTCCGCCGCAACAAATTCCGGACGAGAAGCATAGTGATACCAAGCCGATGTCTTACCTTCCTTTAGGAATTTTTTGGTTAAGACATCAATGATATCAGGGTTTTCAGCATGTAAGTTGAGCATAGCTCCAACTTCTTTGCATCTGAGAAGGAGTTGATAAATCATTCCATCATCAACCATCATGCCTTCTTTTTTATAAACCATGTAACCTTTGAAGGATGTGATTCCGCTCTTACACGCTTCCTCAAGCTCTTCAAGAATCTTTCCATCATTGAAATTGGTAATCGCTACGTGGAAAGAGTAGTCACAACAAGCATCCTTTTCACACATTTCCATTCTTGGTTTAACTGTGTCAGCAATGGAATTTCCTTTTCTTTGGCATGGATAGTCAATGATTGTTGTGGTTCCTC
Source organism: Caryophanales bacterium UBA4278 (assembly GCA_002395065.1). Lineage (GTDB taxonomy): Bacteria > Bacillota_I > Bacilli_A > RFN20 > CAG-826 > Fiminaster. The sequence continues at coordinate 17,733 of DGVS01000006.1, read as the reverse complement.
CACAAACGGCGGCACGTGTGCCGGTATAATAATCATCGGCAGAGATTGTTCCGCCAAATGGCATCGCTAAATGAACGTGAGCATCGATTGCGCCTGGAACGACAATCTTTCCAGTCGCGTCGATGACTTCTTCAGCTTCGACATCTAACTTCTTGCCTACTAAAGCGATTTTGCCGTCTTTAACAGCAACATCAAATTTGCCTGATTTGTTCGGCAAAATTGTTTGACCGTTTTTAATAAGTAAATCAAATTTCATAGTTTATTTCCTTTAACTGTGTTTATTCAATTCTACCATACAATGGTCATAAATAATACAGGACGCGTAAATAATAAGGAGAGGCAAAATAAAAAGTCTTTCATCGGTTATTCGAGAAAGACTCCTTTGTTAAATTATTTGCTTCGGCTTTTTTGTTGTTATTAAGGATAAAACTTAATACTAGCCAGAAGAAGATTCCTCCGACAAATGATGCTAAGGCAATCCATCCATCTTTAGGATCATCAAATGATAAGAATGGTTCACCGCCAGCGGCACTAAAGATGCAATCAATGAGCCACATCAGTGTGGCGGCACCATAAGTAATTGTTAAGACATCAAGGTGTAATGCTTTTCTATATCTATAGAAGAACCATAAAACACCGGCAATAATTGCACAAACGAGTGTTGTTAAAAAATACATTATTTAACACTCGCTTTAATATGAACCCCAAAAGTTGGACAACTAACTGAAGGGGTTTTTATCATGAGATGGATTAATTTTGTTATTCAAATTAGTATTGATAATAAAATTTTCCATCATCGTTTAAGACGAATATGTTTGGATATTCTTGTTGATGGATCTTGAGAGTTTTCTTCTCTTTATCGTAATCGTATTTAACCGCTAATGTGTAAGTGCTAGTGTAAAAAGTTTCTTCAAGTTGACCATATGCTGATGCAGCGTCATCTAACTCCTGATGAAGCGCTAGTTGACGCTCTTTATCACCTTTAACAATTGTAACTTTACCAACTTCAGATTCGTGGCCTGGGAAATCATATTCCGCCAAATAACTTTCGCTTCCACCACCAACATATCTGAGTTTATATATAACGTTTTCGCTTACACCGTTATATATGCGATAGAAGGACATATAACGTTTGTCATCTTTCTCGAAATAGTCGTGTAGATATAGTTCTTCAAACGAACCATTTATTACAGTGTATTCTTCATCGTCACCATCTTTATACCTATAAAAGTCCATGGTAACAACATTTATCCAATCTGGACCTGGTACATTTTTTACTCCACCATCAGAGAAATGGTTGACAGGTGTGTCCTCAAATTTACTACTATCTGGGATAACATCAATAACTTCCTTTTTTGAAATTCCTCGATAGGTAATGGTTGTTTCGTATTCACCGACTTTGTTCTTATTAACATTCGACAAATCAATTTCCATCTCAGTAAAGTTAACATGATGAGAAGTAACTTCTTTTCCATCAACTATGACTGGTTTAACTAATTCGACGGTTAACCCATCACTTTCTCTTTTAAAACTACAGTTTGTTTCATCCAGTTCGTCTGTAAACTTATAAATCCAAAATTCATAATTTGCATTAAAGTCTTTGACGTTAGATATGGCATCGTATGTCGCAAAAACATCTAAATTAGATGTAATTTTATCGAATGATTTATCCCATTCTTTGAATGTATAGTAATAGTCGAAGTCTGCTTTCTTAGTTGGAGTTTCTCCACTATAAGTAACACTATCACCGTTTCTAACAAAACTTCTTTGTAACAAAGTTAGGTTTGTACCATCGTAGGTATAAAAATTCACCACATAATCATTTGTTTTCTCGTATTGAGCAACAAATGTTGTGTCTTGAGTAATGTTGGTTAAAGGTTTATCCCAACCAGAGAAAACATATTGATAATGATCGTCAGCTTGTCTAGTTGGATCATTCCCAACATAAACTGCGCTTTCTCCTTCTTTAACAGTTGATTGATATAAAAGGGAATTGTCGTAGTTTTTGAAGAAAACTTGATAATTTTTTGGTTCGTTATTACAAGCAACTAGGCTTGGCGACAAGAGCATCGCAGCACATAACGCAAAGAGTGGTTTCGAGATTTTTTTCATATGAGTCACCTCACTAACGCTAATAATGTATCACATCTTGTGTCACAAAAGTGTCACAATAAAAGGCCTTTTATAGGCCAATTATTGAGAAATAACTCTTTTTTTATTTATTCAGTATAGATAAGAGTGCTTGATTCACTGTCATATGTCAGAGAATTAAAACCAACAGGAGCGAAGAGCTTAAACTTCTTAGTTTCTGTGTTGTATTCGTATTTAGTAGTTAGATAAAACACCGCATCTCGAACGCGAGCAACAATATAAGCGTATTCACTTGTCTCTTCGGTGAAGTTATTTGCTGTAAAGATTTGAAGAGAATCGTAAAAAACTCCAGCAACGCCGATTTGGACTCCATCAATTGCATAAGGAACAATCATCTCATTGATTCTATATTTGCAATCAATTGAGCCATCTTCGTTTCTAATGATTACTGCTTTGTTGTCTTCGACCATTTCATAGGTTAACGGATAAAATTCATCAAATGTTGTTGAATCAAGGATGCATTTGTTGTCGTCGTAAAAGTAAAAATTATCTATTTTCCCAGCAAGGTTAGGGTCGTATGTTTCATAACCTGCTGTCTTCTTCTGTTGACCAGTCCACTTTCTTGAATCGGGGACTACTTTGATTGAGGATTCTTTAACGCAACCATAAACACTAACTGTGAAAGGGTAATCTCCCTCTTTAGTAAGATCGACTTTTGAATAATCAAATTCAACACCATCGTCGTCATAATCAACAGTAATGAATGATTTAACACTTCCATCCACTTCAACTTCTTCTTTGAGGAAGGCAATAAAACCCATCATTTCTAAATAACCGATATAGTTAGTTGTCTCATCATTTAATTCTTCAGCGTTTTGAAATACTCGACAATCATTGACAAATTCGAAATCAGAAATATTTGATTCTTCTCCATGTGTTGGATTTAGCACTAAATCAGATGTGATATTTTCAAGAGATTTATCCCATCCAGTAAATGGATAACATTTTTCTAAATCTGCAGGAATCTTCGGCAAATCCCCAACGAATTTAGCTGTTTCTCCATATTTAACTTGTGTCGTATAAATGACTTTCCCGTCATAATCTTTAAAAGAAACATTAAATACTTCATTATGGGTTTCACCACCGTTTGATGAACAACCAACCAGTAACAATGAAGCACTTGCGACTAAGAGTAATTTTCTAAAATTTTTCATCTTCTTTTCCTCTACGAGTGATACTTTATCACATTAAACGTCACAAAGGTGCCACAAAAAAAGATCTATTTTTGATAGATCTCTTTTATGGTTGTATGTCGCGTTCCAGTTAGAAAACAAAAATAAAACCATCAATTATTGATTAGAGTTCTCAATACATTAATCACTATAATAATGACCATTTGGTCGATAGATAACTTCTCCATCACTACACGTAACATAAACATAATCCGAAGCACCAGTGAAGAAGGTGTATCCACTACCATATTTATCAGCGCTATTCGCAATCAGAGTTTTAAACTGCTCTCTTGTACCAGAATAGTCGATTACAACTGTCAAACGATTAATGTCCATCTTAAATGTTTCATATCCAAGATATTGTAATGATTTAGGAAGATGGAAGGTCATAGTTGTATTTCTTACGCAGGAAATTGTGTTGAATGCTTTATCACAAAGATATTCATATCCTTCAGGAACTTTAACGGAGATGTCTTTACTAATAATGACACCGCCAACTTCCATTGATAAAGGTTGAGATAATCCTAAGATTGGATATTCTGTTCCATCGATGGAAACAATTTCTGGTAGGTTAACTGACGCGTTAGTTGAAAACCAATTACTAGCAATGTTGCTTGCGGCGTATTTGGTAACTGCTAAATCACCATTTTCATCTAGGCCGATGTTCATCGTGACTTCACCACCATGAAGGACTTGTTCTTCTGGATAAGTAACCTCTGCATTTTCAATTACTTCTCCGTTAATAGAAACATTGCCGTCTTCATCGACTTTAATTGTTTCTCCAGGTTCAATTGGAGGAGGATCCTTGAATGTCCATTTATTTGTGATTCCAGCATTAATTACTTCGACTGGGGTATCGCTTTTATTGAATTGCCAAGAAGCGTAACCAAAAGTAATCGATGATAAAACACCAAGAACTAGAATAGATATTAAGCTAATAAGTTTGATCTTACGATTTAGCATATTTTATTCTTCTTTTTTCCTTTTTGGTTAAGATTCCTAATTCTTCTAAGCGATTATTCTTAATTTTTTCCCATTTAATAATGGCAATGTCGCTGATGACATATATCGCGAGGACTGCAATGATGGAATAAATTCCGTATCCAGAGCCAAAGAAAAGAATTACTAAGCCAATATACTTAGTATCTTTACCTTGGTAATGATATAAGATTTGTTCACGCTTAACTGCTGCATCTTCTCCAGGAGCATTGTCTCCTCTAAAAATGAGAGTGCCATCTTCACGCTTGCCGATGTATCGGTGTGTGATGATCTTGCCATCACTATTTTTATAACCATAGACATCATAAACATTCAAATCATCGTTTTTTTGCAAAACGTCAAATCGAACAAAATCACCAACATCAAATTGGTCACGTTCAATCTTTGTTTCAGCTTCGTCTAAATTAATTGAATATTTTGATGAATATTGGCCAATAAGTTTTTCCTCATAGGCCTCGTTATAATAACCATCCATGGAATTGGAGGCGATAGCAAAAGATACGTGATTATTTGTAACGAATTGTCTTCCTTCAATGCGATATATCCCTGAAACTATCGCCAGAGAGACTAATCCGATACAAACGAGTGCTGAGGCACCTTGCGTAATAGCGCCGAGCACTCGTTTATTTTTTTTCTTATTATCTTCAACTTCTTTTTTGAATTCGTCATCAAGTTTACCTGTGCTAGATAACTGCTTAGCCGATTTTAAAATCATGCTATAAGCAAAAATAACTAACCCAATAATTAAAGTTGATAGAATTGCCAAGGTGATAATAATTATTATCACCAAACCAGTCATTTATAACTCTCTATAAATTAGGCAACTGTAGCTGTGTATCTAAAGGTGACTTTTGCACCTTCAAGAGCACTCTTCATCGCGTTAAATTCGGCTTGTGTTGATGGTTTATTAACCCACGCAACTGTTGGCAAAGTGTAGGTCGCTACTTTGTTGTTTGCACTTTCTGTAGGTGTTCCTAAAGCACCGCCTGTGAATGAGATATATGAATCAAATGCACTATCAACATTACATTCGGCTGTTAAGGTAACATCAGATACATCGCCAGCGGCTTCAGAACCTGTATAAGTTACTGTGAATGATGTTAAACCGTCTGTGACAGCTTCTTCATCGTTTGTATGATCAGAAACAGTCCATCCAAGGAATTCTTGGTCAAGAGTTAAATAGAATGTTTCTTGAGATAATGTGATTTCTCCAACGCTTGCATCTTTGGTGATAGCAACGTTAGCGTTCGCAACTTTGTCTACATTGCTGTTAAATTGCCATGCAGCAAAAGCTGTTCCAACTAAAGCTAAAGCGCCCATTGTAGCAACGATAGAGATCTTACTTGAAATCTTCATAAAAAAATACCTCCAATGAGATTCTTTAGAGTTTGTTGTTGGTTCAGGGATTAAGCAAACTCCCCAATATTTTGGGCGCTAACGTTTTATACCCAAAGCACATCAATGTCAATACAAAAATTTAAAATTTATTTAGAATAAATAAGTATCATGTTCTTTCTTAAATTCTTTCTTTTTTAAACTCTTCTTTCCCTTATCAATGTTGTGCTTAAATAGCGCTACATTTTTTAAAGCGCAATCTCAAAGTTCAAGTTGCACTTAAAAAGAATCAAGACATAAGAAAAGACCTCTTAAAAGGCCTTATCTTTAAAGATTGGTGGATCTGACCGGCCTCGAACCGGCTACCTCATCGTTGCGAACGATGCGCTCTCCCAGGTGAGCTACAGACCCAGAGCGAAATTATTATAATATCAAAATTAGTTTATTCAATATCGATTTGTTCTAAATCGGTTTCAATTTCGCTTGGATCGTTAGCTTTAATGCCTTCAAATTTAGAGGTGATTCGAGAAACACGAGTATCAAGCTGTTCACGAGCTTTTGTCGTTAACTCAAGACGGTTAGAGAATGTTTCCCAGTCACGAGCAAAAATAGCAAAGTCTTTACCAAGTTTTGCTAAATTCTTTGAGATTTCCTGGGCATTTTTCGCTCTTTCGACTTCGATACGAACCATATTGATTGTTACTAAAATTGCTGGAAGTGTACTTGGTGAAGTTAAGATGACTTTTCTTTCGCGAGCGCTCTCAACAACATCTTGAAGTTCGTGATGAATAAAAGCAAAAACTCCATCGTTAGGAATAAACATCAATGCCTCAGGAGCAGTTTTCCCTTCAACAATATATTTATCTTTGATCGCAGTGATATGTTTCTTCACTGCAGCAGCAAAATCACGTTTTAATGTTTCTTTTTCTTCTTCGGATTCGGCATCAAATAGACGAGCATAATCTTGGAATGGGAATTTTGAGTCGATACAAATCATTTTGTTTGGCTCTGGCATGAAAACTACTGCATCGGCTCTAACATCATCGCCATCCTTGACACGTTTCATTGTGTATTGTTCTTCATAACAACCGGCAGTGTCACCAAAAACGTTATGTAAAACCATCTTCAGTTGATATTCACCATATTGGCCACGAGATTGGTTTCCTTCCAAAACGGATTTTAAAGAGATGACTTCCTTTCCAAGTCCTTCCATTTGCTTCTGGGCGTCATCGATTGCTTGAAGACGTTCACGGACTTGGGCCATGGTTTCGCTAGTTCCTTTAAAACCTTCCTTCAATTTGTCGTCAACTTTCTTATCGAGTTGAGCAATTTTTTCATCCATTTGTTTGTTTAATGTATCAATACGTTTTTGTAGATAATCTGAGATTTCTGCTTGGAAATGGTTGAGGTTTTGCAGGTTCTTTTCGGAATTTTTACCAAATTCATCACCAATTAATTTCATGCCTTTTTGCATTTCTAATTGAATTGTTTTTTCGGTTTGTTTATCCATCAATTCTAGGCGTGCTTTAAGATCTCCTGTTTGTTCAGAAGAGACTCCTTTTTTACCTTTTAATTGAAGAAATAAAACAACAGCAACTCCAACAATAAGAATTGCGACTAAGACAATAAGAATAATGACAACTGTATCAGACATAAAATCACCTCACATAAATTATATATTAATTTTTGACATGTATGACAAAAATTTATTTTTTTGTTTCTTGTTTGATTTCTTGAATTCTTTTCTGGAGATCTTCCTCTTCTTTTTGTTCAGCAATTTCTTGCTTCATCTCCGCTTTTTCATAGGTGTTTACTGTTGGTTTAATAAACCAGGCAATAGTAACAAAGAAAATAGAAATAACTAACAAAACGATACTGACAATACCGGTGCGACCAATTGTATAATTTACTCCATATGCTTCTTGAGATTTGGTAATCACTAAAACAATTGCACCAGCAAAGAATGCTAAACCAAGTAAAGTATTAAAAATAGTGCGGAAATGATACTCTTTTTGCTTATGTTGCTTCTTTACTCGGTGTGATTTTTTAACACATCCAAGACCATATTGGACAGCATTTCCCATTAATTTAAATGAGTTGAAAAAGAGGAAGATAGCAACGACCTGTAACACTAAAGCAAGGATAACTTCCTTAGAGAAATTCGTAACCACTCTTGATATGTAGTTGGTGAACTCGTTAACTATTGCGACACGTGGAGCACCACTCACATTGGCAACAGGAGAATGCATTGCAACAGAAATTGTTACAAAAATCGCCACAGCTGCTCCTAGCATAAATAAGGCGTGTAGAGCACCTTTCCCAGGATGATCGCTCTTAAGACCTTCAATAATTCTTAATAATGAAACAATTAGAATTCCGACAAGTGCCGCAATGTTCATGAATGCCAAACCGATGTCATAATGCCAGCTTGGATAATACGCATACATCATCATTGAGAAAATGGCGACTTGAATGCAAATTGAAATCATATCTTCCCCGTAATAATCGTTTGCGGCGAAGAGATTTTTTAGGTTTTTACCAAGGAATTTAAAGAAACAAATAATGACTCGAACTAATAAAGTTAACGCCAATGAGATAACAACAACGCTTCTAACAAGTGAAACGATCGCAACGACTCGATCAATAGTTGCATCTTTGATATTTTTAAAGAAATCGATAATTTCTGAAACGACACCATAAACGTTTATAGATTCTCCGCCATTAATTTTAACTAACGGAAGAAAAATACCCATTCCGACAAAAACGAATACGGCAAGGGAGGCCATCACGGCGATTACATAAAAAATAGAATGTCGATTTCTTGTTTCGGACATATCTTTATACCTAATGAAAATTATAAATTTTTATTATGAAGAAAAAAACAATTTTTTCATCTCGTTTTACCACACAACTTAATATAGAATATTAATTAATGGAAAGAAGTATTGCTGTCATTGATATGAAGGCTTTTTATGCCTCTGTTGAATGCCACGACAGGGGGCTAAATCCTTTTACAACCCCTTTAGCAGTTTGTGATCCAACTCGTGGAGATGGCACAATTGTTCTTTCGGTTTCACCATATCTCAAAACTCTAGGTTACCCATCTGTTTGTCGTCGAAGAGACCTCAAAGATGTGCCAAACTTAATTTTGGCAATGCCAAGAATGCAAAAATACATTGAACGATCAGCAGAAATTCTTTCGGTTGCACTCGATTTTGTAGGAGAAGATGACATCCATGTCTATTCTATTGATGAATTTTTTGTCAATCTTGGACCATATTTAAAAATGTATAATTGTAGTCCAAAACAACTGACACAAAAAATTCAAAATGCAATTTTTGACAAGACTGGTTTAATAACCACTGCAGGAGTTTCATTCAATATGCTTCTTGCTAAAATTGCATTAGATTGCGATGCAAAGAATAAACCTCCATATATTTCTGTTTGGACAAAAAAAGATATTCAAAATAAGCTCTGGAAAATCGCCCCATTATCAAAAATGTGGGGGATTAACGTAGGTTATGAGAGAAAACTAAACAATCTTGGTATTACTACAGTTGGTCAACTTGCGAATACAGATAAGGATTTTATGAGAGCTCATTTTGGGGTGATCGGGGAACAACTTTGGGAACATGCAAATGGAATTGATAACACTGATTTACGCGAAAAATACATTCCAAGAGAAACATCTTTATCTATTGGGCAAGTTTTAATGAGAGACTATAGTCCAAAAGAGGCAGAACTCATCATTAAGGAAATGAATGATGAACTATGCATTCGTTTACGAGCACAGAAACAGAAAACAAGTTGTATTAGTTTAACTGTTTTATATACCGTTACTGAAGGCGGTGGATTTTCGCACCAATGCAAACTTGATTTTCCAACAGATGATTCAGAACAAATTCTTGAAGATGTCTATCGTATTTACCGAAAAAATATTGGAAATCATAAGGTACGACGTATTTCAATTAATTTTTCTCATTTAAGTGATGAGCAGAGTTTACAACTCTCCTTGTTTGAAGAACCGCGAGACACGATCGCTAGAAATAACCTCCAAGCGGTCACGGATACACTAAAATTAAAATATGGAAAAGATATTGTTTTACGTGCTTCATCTTTGCTTGAAGAGAGTACAATTAAAGAACGACACAAACAGATAGGCGGACATAGACGATGAGCGATCGCGGAATGATGAAATGGGCCCCATATCGATCTCTTGTTGAACAGAGTGAATTTTTAAACCAGATGCGATATGAGAAGAACAAAAAAACTCGTCCAACATTAACCGAAGACCGGATGGAAGAAATTAATCGGGTTCTTCAAAATTACCAAGGTGAAATAGTTGGAATTACCTATTACTCCGATGGTTATACATATCTAATCAAAACGAAAATCAAACGTATTGATATCGAGAATCAGCTATTAATATTGCCACAAGGAAAATTAAAATTCCGCGATATTGTAAAAATTGAAAATAGCGAAGTTTTGTAAGAAAAAATCCGCGAATTGCCGCGGATTTTTAATATTTTCATTTTATCTAGAACGCCCAATTTCCGTTGCGGAAGATAGCGACTTTTTTACCATCACGAGTATAGCCTGTGATGTTTAAATCTTTGCTTCCAATCATGAAATCAACGTGAATGCTAGAATCGTTGAATCCATAATCAACAAGTTCCTTATACGAATACTTTTCGTAATCTTTTAACAAATGTGTGAATGCATGTCCAAGAGCTAAGTGACATGCGGCATTCTCGTCAAACAATGTGTTATAGAAAAGGATTCCTGTATTGTTGATTGGTGAATCGTATGGAACTAAAGCGACTTCGCCAAGCATGGAGGCACCTTCATCTTGAGCAATCATGTGTTCAAGAAGTTCTTGACCCTTCTTAGCTTTCACTTTAATGACTTTTCCATTTTTAAATGTGATTTCAAAATCTTCAATTAATTCTCCGCTATAGGAAAGTGGTTTAGTAGAAACGACTTTTCCTTCAGCTTTTCCTTTCCAAGGAGAAGTGAAACATTCTTCGGTTGGAAGATTTGGGTTGAATGAGCGATGGGTTCCTTTGGTGTGTTCTTCTCCAGCAGCCCATTGAACATTTGGCATAAGCCAAACCTTAAAGTTGGTGCCGTTGGAACTCTCATAATGAAGATAATCTAAATCTAAAGAAGATAGATAGCTTGATCTTTTTTCTAGATCAGCGTTGTGTTCGGCCCACACCTTAATTGGATCTTCTGTGCATCGAGCAGTTTCAAGAATCTTTTCCCATAGTTTTTCAACAGCTTTCTTTGGAGATAGTTCAGGGAAAACTTTCTTGGCCCATTCTTTAGATGCGGCTCCAACAATAACCCACTGGTATTTGTTTTCACGCTCATCACGGAATGGCTTTAAAACTGGGTAAACCGCTTTGTTGATTTTAGCAAGCTTTGCTTGGTTAACGCCCTTCATAGCGTCCGGGGAACTTGATTCGATGAAGATAGCAACAGGAAGTGTTTTATTAATGTATTTTTCTTTTTCGATTCTCCATTCAGGGATGGTCGAAAGAGTTTTGACTGAAGCCTTCTTATATTGGGTATTATTGACTTTGTCAGACATCCAGTTAACAGTGACATAGTTAGCACCTTGTTTATAGCAATATTGAACAACATAATTAACCAGGTCTTCTTGTTCAACATTAGCATAGATTTGAACGTCTTGTTCTTTTTGGACATTGGCCCCTACTTTAACAATTAATTCAGCATACTTTTTTAATACAGATTTCTTCATCGGTTTTACCTCGCTGTGGTATTCTATCACAAAATATGTGAAAAAATAGACTTTTTATAAAATAAATAGATATAATTTGGATGGGAGATAACAAAATGAAGAAAACATCTTTACTAAATACAATTTGGATTTGCATCGAAGCACTTCTTTTAGCAACACTTGGAGTGCTTACGATCGTTTATGCAAAAAACACCAAAGCTTGGAATGTTATTGGCTATATTACTGGTGTTTTAATCCTTATCGATGGCCTGCTTCGATTAAGCTTGTTCGTTCTAACACGTTCTTTGAATGTATCTAAGTTGGATTTATATCGCGGAATTAGTGAAGTAACGTTTGGTGTCTTTGTTTTAATTCGACCAGAAATTGTTGTTTCATACTTCACACTTCTTATCGCTATTGGTTTAGTGGTTGTCGGTGTGGTCTTCTTTATAGAAACAATTGTAGCGAACGTGCGCACAAGTGAAAACAAGTGGGCGCTCGTTGCATCTTATCTTTTATCAGCAATCGTAATTGGACTAGGTATCGTTGCCTTAATCTATTATCCGTATGATTTATCAAGAGCCGATGGAACAAACACAATCTCAATCTTATTAATTTCGATAGGAATCCTCTTTATTATCATTGCGATTGGTGTTGTTATCAATGTCTTTCTTCGCAAGAAAAAAGAAACCAAAGAATCTCAAATAATCGATGAAAAAATTGCCGAAGAACGCTCGAAAAAGCGTGAAGCAAAACAAAAGAAATAATTAGGAATTGCAACAAAAAAAGCCCAGATTTGCCTGGGCTTTTTACTTTTTTTAATTACGCATTAAGCACGCTAATCAAGAGGGCCAAGAACATAAACACCACAACGAACGAGAATGTTAGAATTGTGATGACTTTTTCAGAACCACGTTCTTTTTGTTTCACGAAGATGTTCATTCCGCCACCAGTAATAGCACCGGAAGCACCTTCTGATTTACCACCTTGAAGCAAAGATAAAACAATGATGATTAGGGCGATAACTAGGAAGATAATGTCATACCATCTCATACTGTTTTTCCTTTCAAGTGTTAATATTCTCTCACAATGTTATTTATAAAGCAAACGCTTTATTCATTAATTTCAGCTTTTAATTCGAAAATGATGTCGCGTAATTCAGCCGCCTTTTCAAATTCATAGGCTTTGGCTGCAGCACGCATATCGACTTCAAGTCGTTTAATTTCGCGAGCAATTTCGCTTTTTGTGAAATGGCCTTTCTTTTTATCAATTCGTTCGGTTTCGGTTTCGATGTTTTTAATTGGCGCACGAATTTCTTTTATGATTGTTTCTGGAATGATACCGTTTTCGTCGTTGTATCTTTGTTGAATGCTTCGTCGACGGTTGGTTTCATCAATAGCAACCTTCATCGAATCGGTTATAGTATCGGCATACATAATAACACGTCCGTTTTTATTTCTAGCTGCACGTCCAATAATCTGAATTAATGAACGAGCGGATCTTAGGAAGCCTTCTTTATCGGCGTCTAAAATCGAAATTAAGGAAACTTCAGGAATATCTAAACCTTCACGGAGGAGATTAATGCCAACTAAAACATCATATTTGCCTTTTCTAAGTTGATAAATAATTTCGGTTCTCTCAAGAGTTTTTGTTTCGTTGTGCAAATAAGCAACTTTAATGCCTCTTTCCTTCAAAAACTCCGTCAAATCCTCAGCCATTCTAATGGTTAAGGTAACAATCATCACTCTTTCTTTCTTTTCAATGCGTTGTTTAATTTCGTAGATTAAATCATCAATCTGACCGAGAGTTTTTCTTACTTCCACGGCAGGATCAAGTAATCCTGTTGGACGAATAATTTGTTCAACTACTTCATTATTTGCTTCGCCAAGTTCATAGTCTCCTGGAGTTGCGGAAGTGCAAATTGTTTGTGGCATCAATGTTGTAAATTCTTCAAAATCTAAAGGTCTATTATCAAGAGCGCTTGGTAATCTAAAACCATATTCTACAAGAGTCTCTTTTCTAGAACGATCGCCATTATACATTCCGCGAACTTGAGGAAATGTAACGTGGGATTCATCAATTACTAAAAGGAAGTCTTTTGGGAAGTAATCCATTAGGCAGAACGGTCTTTGTCCGGCTGGTCTTTGGTCAATATGTCGAGAGTAGTTTTCAATACCTGGACACATACCAAATTCGAGCATATTTTCCATATCCATTTTAGTTCTCATCTCGAGTCTTTCGGCCTCTAAAAGTTTTCCGTTATCCTTAAAAAATTTAAGTCTTTCTTCGAGTTCTTTGGATATTGATTCGGTGGCTCTAGCAATTCGTTCGTGTGTTGAAGCGTGGTCGTATGCTGGAAAGATTGGATATGTTTTATAGGACTCTTTTACTTCTCCTGTTAGCATTGAAACTCTGCTAATTCTTTCAATTTCATCGCCAAAAGTATCGATTCTTAATGCTTCTTCTGTTAAATGTGGAGGGCAAATTTCAATAACATCACCTCGTACTCTAAAAGTGCCGGGTTTAAGATCCATCATGTTCCTTGTATATTGAGCATCGACTAGTTTTTTAAGAAATACTTTGCGGTCAATTTCTTCGCCAACACGAATCTCAAAAACTAGGCGTCTGTATTCATCAGGATCGGTCAATCCATAAATCGAAGCAACTGAACCAACAATAATTGTGTCGTTTCGCTCAAGAATGGAGTTAATTGCCGATGTTCTTAACATCTCAATTTCTTCATTCATAACTGCAGACTTATCAATGTATGTATCCGATTTTGGCAGATACGCTTCTGGTTGATAAAAATCAAAGTTTGAAACGAAGTATTCCACTCTATTATTTGGAAAAAGTTCTTTAAATTCGGCGTATAGTTGAGCGGCTAATGTTTTGTTGTGAACTAAAACAAGAGTTGGTTTTTGAACCCGCTCAATAACGTTAGCAATTGTAAAGGTTTTTCCGGTACCTGTGGCACCCAAAAGAACTTGAAGATGTTTCTTCTTGTTTAAACCATCAACGAGCTGATCAATCGCTTGTGGTTGATCGCCTGTTGGTTTGAAGTTTGAAACGATTTTAAATTCTCTTTTTTCCATTATTTTAATTCGGAATTCCTCGACAAAAGTTCAAGATATGAGTAAATAAAGTCATCTAATTCGCCATCCATTACAGCATCAACATCTGCTGTCGAATAGTCGGTTCGATTATCTTTAACCATCGTATATGGGCAGAATACATAAGAACGAATTTGACTGCCCCATTCAATATCTTTTTGTTCACCGACAATGTTTTGGAGTTGTTTTTGTTTTTCTTCCATTTGGAGTTGATACAGTTTTGATTTCAACATTCTCATTGCGGTTTCTTTATTTGAAAGCTGGGACCTTTCTACTTGGCAAGACACAACAATTCCAGTCGGGATATGGGAAATGCGGACGGCTGTTTCAACCTTGTTTACGTTTTGTCCGCCAGCACCACCACTTCGGTATGTGTCTACACGAATATCTTTCTCGTTGATATTTATATCAACGTCATCATCAAAAATTGGAACAACGTTAACCGAAGCAAACGAAGTGTGACGACGTTTGTTTGCGTCGAATGGGGAAATCCGAACTAATCGGTGAACACCTTTTTCAGACTTCAGCAAACCATAAGCATCTTTTCCGGAAATGGATAAGACCATTGATTTAATTCCAGCTTCTTCACCTGGTTGGCAATCAACGACTTGAAATTTCATATGATGGCGTTCACACCAGCGAACATACATTCGCGAAAGCATGTCAGCCCAATCTTGGGCTTCTGTACCGCCAGCACCACTATGAATTTCAAGAGTTACATTAAGATGATCAAACTCTCCTTTGAAGAGTAGTTTCTTTCTAAAATCTTTGACAGTTTTACTCAATTCCGCCTG
The DNA here is from genome assembly GCA_002395065.1 of Caryophanales bacterium UBA4278. GTDB lineage: Bacteria > Bacillota_I > Bacilli_A > RFN20 > CAG-826 > Fiminaster. The sequence continues at coordinate 2,429 of DGVS01000006.1, read as the reverse complement.
CAATTCCTCAATAAAACTTCGCAAATCCTCATCATTTTCCGAACATGAAAAAATTAGATTTTTGAGTTCTTCATGATTTTTTTCGATGTTAACATACGTGTCTCTTTCATATTTGGCGTCGTTATATTCATCGATTACTTTAAGAGCTTTTTTCTGGTCTGACCAAAAATCATCCTTGTTTTGAATGGCTTCTAGTTCTTCAATCTTTTTATTTAAGAAAGCCAGGTCAAAGAGAATCACCGAGTCTGTGGACAGTTTCGGTTAGACGTTCGAATTCTAACTTTAGTTCTTGCAGCTCTTTCATTATTCCTTTTTAACCTTGTCGTTAGACTCAATGTCTACGACTTCTTCTTTCTTTTCATCAGTTGGTTTGGCTTGTACTGGTTTCTTAATTTGAACAACAACGTTCAAGAATTTAAATACAGCATCGACCGAGATATGTTCAAGACACTCTCTAAAGAGAGCTTGTCCTTCATTAACGTAATCTTGCAGTGGATTTGTATTGCCGTAACTACGTAAGTGAATTCCTTCACGAAGACGAGCCATTGTATCGATTTGTTTGGTCCATTCTTGGTCAATGGAGACTAAAGCAATTTCACGTTCAACGTTGTCTGCAATTTGGTCTCCCCATTGTTTACGTCTAATTAAGTAGACGTCATATAAAGCATCGCCTAAGTCTTGGCCAGCATCTTCAACAGGAGCTTCATCATATGCTTGTTCCTTGAAGGAACCTTCTGGTAAGAATTGCGGTTCAAGAATCTTCTTTAGCTCTGGTCCACTAACTAATCCTTCAATAGAATCAGCCGGAACCGCCTTATGAGCCAAAACAAATCCAGCGGTTGTAAAAAATTCTTGAATCATGTCCTGAATGTTATCGGCAAACATGATTTGATCACGCTTTTCGTAAATTGCTTTACGTTGACGTGAAATAACATCGTCATAATCTAATAAGTTTTTACGAATATCAAAATTTTGACCCTCGATTTGTTTTTGAGCATTTGTGATAACACTACTAAAAATTCTTGATTCAAGTGGTCCTTCGCCCAATGTGGCAATTCTTTTTTGAATTGACTCAGCAGCAAATCTCTTTAAAAGATCATCGTCAAAGGAAACGTAAAATCTTGAAAATCCTGGATCACCTTGACGTCCACTACGACCACGTAGCTGATTATCGATACGACGTGATTCATGACGTTCAGTTCCCAAAACACAAAGCCCACCAAGAGCTTTTACTTCATCATTAATTTTAATATCGGTACCACGACCAGCCATGTTTGTGGCTAAGGTAATTGCGCCTTTTTCACCAGCTTTTGCAATGATTTCGGCTTCACGAGCGTGATTTTTTGCGTTCAATACTTCGTGTTTTAAATGTTGTTCATCAAGAAGTTTTGAAATCTCTTCTGAGGATTCTACTGAAACTGTACCAATTAGTATTGGTTGGCCCTTTTCGTGACGAGCTTTAACTTCTTCAATCAAGGCTTTTAACTTTTGGTCTTTATACGCATAAATATAATCAGGTGCATCTATACGTTGAATAGGGCGATTGGTCGGAATTGAAACAACGCGCATGTTGTAAATTTTCTGGAACTCTTCTTCCTCGGTTTTGGCAGTACCAGTCATACCAGACATTTTTTTAAATAAACGGAAGAAGTTTTGATATGTAATCGTCGCAAGAGTAATTGTTTCTTGTTTAATTTCAACATTTTCTTTGGCCTGAATAGCTTGTTGCAAACCATCAGAATATTCACGACCTTTTAAGATACGACCAGTGAACTGGTCAATAAGTTGAATTTGGTTTTCGGAGTCGACCATGTATTCAACATCTCGACTCATGATATAGTTTGCTTTTAATGCTTGGTGAATTCTGTGTACCAGGTCTTGGTGTTCTGGATCATAAAGGTTACGAATTCCAAACATTCTTTCTGCTTTTGTGTTGCCTTCGGCTGTCAACGAGCAAGTTTTCTCCTTGATGTCAATTTCATAATCTTTGTCTTTGCGAAGTGTTTTAACAAATCTATCAGCAACTGTGTATTGAGATGCAGTAGCTTTTGCACCACCAGAAATGATTAACGGAGTACGCGATTCATCAATTAAAATTGAGTCCGCTTCGTCAATAACGGCATAATTTAATCCACGCAAAACCCGTAGATTTTTGTTTTTTGCCATGTTGTCTCTAAGATAATCGAAACCAAGTTCAGAGTTTGTTGTATATGTAATATCACACAAGTGAGCGGCTTGTTTTTCTTGGGTTGTTAGTTCTCTTAAGTTACAACCAACAGTTAAACCTAAGAAACGATAAATTTGTCCCATCCAATCCGCGTCACGCTGAGCTAAGTATTCGTTAACTGTAACAACATAAGCACCTTTTCCGGCTAAGGCATTAAGGTAAATGGCCATTGTCGCAGTTAAAGTTTTACCTTCACCAGTTT
>DGVS01000003.1 GCA_002395065.1 Caryophanales bacterium UBA4278 | reverse complement strand
CTAAAATATTTCCATCTTTATCTGCTTCAATAGTAGCTTGACTAATGTAATAGTCTTCTTCTTCATCAGCAGTCATATATACAATTTCATCTGTTATTTTTGAATTAACTACTTTTCTATATGGAGTCATTATAAATCCATATTCATTAATTCTTGCATAACTAGCAAGAGAAGTAATTAAACCAATATTTTGACCTTCTGGAGTTTCAATTGGACAAATACGACCGTAGTGGGTTGGGTGAACGTCACGGACCGCCATTGAAGCGCGGTCACGAGTAATACCACCTGGACCTAAAGCGGAAATACGTCTCTTATTAGTTAACTCAGAAAGTGGGTTAGTTTGATCCATGAATTGGGAGAGTTGGGAGCTCGCAAAGAATTCACGAATGCTACTAGTGAGAGGTTTAATATTAATTAAGCTCTTAATTGAAGCATTGCCCATATCGGAAATGGACATCTTTTGTTGGACTGTCTTAACCATCTTGGTTAATCCGATACGGAATTGGCTTTGAATGAGTTCGCCAACAGAACGAATACGACGGTTGGAGAGGTTATCGATGTCATCGACATCGCCGAATCCAGCCATAATGTTCATTAAGTAGGAGAAGATCGCGATAATATCGGAGAAAGTCACGCATTGAACAGTGAGATTTAAATCGGTACCGATGATGTTTTGGGTTTCTTTCATCTTGTCATCGACATAAACCTTAATCATGTTGACCTTACCACGGAACTCTTGTTCAATTTCATCAAGAGTTTCTTTATCTGATTTACCACGTGGGGCAGCTCGATCCATCGCTTCGACTAAGCTCTTTTCAGCTTTAATCTTGATTTCGTGAGCGCCTTTTTCAAAGACTTCGGCGTCCATTAATTTTTGGACGTCTTCTTTGGAGAGATAATCTCCCTTTTTGTATAAAATTTCACCATCAGCAGAAACTAAGTTCTCTGCGAGAACTCGTCCAGCTAAACGGTTGTAGATACCTAATTTAGTACGATATTTGAATCGACCAGCACGACCTAAGTCATAACGTTTATGATCAAAGAACTTTTGAATAAGGAAGTTCGCCACACCTTCTTGGGTGATTGGTTCACCTGGTTTAAGTTTGCGGAAGATTGTGACTAACGCATCAAACGCTGATGTGTGTTCTTCTTTATCCTTTTCAATGGTGTTCTCGAGCATTTCGTTTTCACCAAAGAGTTTACGGTATTGACTTGGTTCAACAATGCCTAAGGCCTTAAGTAAAATTGTGGCTGGCATTTTCTTTTGACGGTCGATACGAACGTTAATTAAGCCTTTTTGATCGGTTTCGAACTCTAACCATGTTCCGCGTGTTGGGATTAAATCGGCTTCATAGAAATATTTACCGTTTTTATCCATTTCCTTACTTAAGTAAGCACCCGGGGAACGAACGATTTGAGAAACGATAACACGTTCCGCACCATTAATAATGAATGTTCCTGAATCAGTAATGAGAGGAATATCACCCATAAACACTTCCTCTTCTTTTTGTTCACCACTATCTTGGTAACGAAGACGAAGTTTGGCACGAAGTTGGGCTTGGTAGTTGTAGTCGTGTTCTTTACATTGTAAATAGGTGTGTTTTGGATCTTTCAGTTCACTTGAAACATAATCGATGAAGATGTCTTCAGTGAAGTTTGCGATTGGAAAAACTTCTTTTAAGACCTCATCGATACCCTTTTCAAGGAACCACTTGTAGGAATCGGTTTGGATTTCGACAAGATTTGGGAGTTCAAGGCTACCAGAAATTTTGGAGAAATTAATTCTTCCGTTTGGTAATAATGGGTAATCTTTGTAGGTTTTGCTCATATTTGGCTCCTTTTTCATTAATTCATTTTCGTCGCCATCAGGACGAAGTATCCTTTACTTTTCTTTAGAATGGTCACGTTTCCAAAGACCTCTTCTAAATGTTTTTTCACAGATTCTGCGCCTTGTGCCTTTCGCACGACGACGTATAATGAACCTCCATCTTCGAGGTGCTCCTTCGCTTCATCATAGATCCGGTAAGTAACTTTTTTACCAGCTCTAATTGGCGGATTTGACACAATCGAGTGGAATTTTCCTTCAATCTCTAGATAGATGTCACTTTGAAGGCAGGTGACTCGGCGGCTTAACGCGAGCGTTTGCGCGTTTTTCTCACATAATACAAGTGCGCGCGTGTTAACGTCTGAGCAAGTCACATTCAGACGGGGGTGGAAGTAGGCTAGAGTTAAGCCAATCGGGCCAATTCCACACCCAAGGTCAAGAAGACTTTCTCCAAGTGAGAGGGGAAGAAGTGTTTCTATAAGGACACGACTCCCCCAATCTAACTCACTTTTAGAAAAGACTCCTAAATCAGACGATAATGAGAACGCTACGTCATTAATGACGTACCGTACTTGTCTTGGAGATGATCCAAGACTTTCATCATTGATAAAATAATGACTCATTATCGTTTATTAGGATTGTTGTTAAATAATTATTTAACTTCGCATTCTGCGCCAGCAGCTTCAAGAGCTTTCTTGTGTTCTTCAGCTTCAACTGGTGAGATGTGTTCTTTAACGGCACATGGTGCACCGTCAACAAGTTTCTTGGCATCCATTAAACCGAGGCCAGTGATGGCTTGGACAGCTTTAATGACAGCGACTTTGCTTGCGCCAACAGCTTTGAGGAATAAAGAGACATCGGCAGCAGCCTTTGGTCCTTCTTCTTCAGCTGGAGCAGCAGCAGCGGCTGCAACTGGTGCAGCGGCTGTAACGCCAAATTCTTCTTCAACTGCTTTGACGAGGTCATTGAGTTCAATGACGGTCATTTCCTTTAAGGAAGCAATGATTTCTTCTTTTGTTAACTTTGCCATTTTAGTTTCCTCCTTAGGCAATTAATTTTTGCTATCCGCAACAGCTTTGACAGTGCAAGCAAAACTGCGGATAGGTGCTTGCAAGCACGATAAGAACATGGAAATTAATCCTTCGCGGTTTGGCATTGTTGCGACGGCTTTAACACCGGCTGCATCAACGACCTTGCCTTCGACAAGACCGGCCTTAATCACTAAGTTTTCGTGTTTCTTAGCGAATTTGGCGAGTACTTTTGGTCCTTCCACTACATCTTTAGAAAAGACATAAGCGTTAGAACCAGAGAGGTATTGGTCGAGATCTTTGTGTCCAAGTTCATCACTAGCGCGTTGCACTAAGGTGTTCTTGTAAACATTGAAAGACGCATTGACCGCTTTTAATGACTTTCGAAGTTCAGATAAATCTGCCACTGTTAATCCACGATATTCAACAATCACCATAGAAGATGAACCTTTGAATGATTCGCTGATTTTAGCAACAACTTGCTTCTTGCTTTCGAGAGTTGATGGATTCATTGTTCTACCTCCTTTTTCTTAATAGTCATTGAGGCTCCAATATACTTGGTTAATACCTGGGCAACATGATTAAGCCCCGTGGCCGTTGCTGTCTTAGGTATATTGTGCTTCGTATAAATTACATTCCTTCAAATGTGAAGTGAATGGCTGGTCCCATAGTGGTGTGAATGACAGCATTCTTAATGAATGTGCCTTTAACAGCGGCTGGACGAACTTTCACTAATGTGGAAGTAAGAGCAGCTAAGTTCTCACTAAGGGCTTTTTCTGTAAAGCTGACGCGACCGATCGAGACGTGCATATTGGCGTCTTTATCAAGACGGTATTCAACCTTACCAAGTTTGATTTCTTTAATTGCTTGCGCAACGTTTGGTGTAACGGTACCAGTTTTTGGGTTTGGCATTAAGCCTTTTGGACCAAGTATACGAGCTACTTTTCCAATTTCTCCCATCATGTCTGGTGTCGCGACAATGACGTCGAATTCAAACCAGTTTTCTTTTTGGATTTTTTCGATTAATTCTTTACCACCGACGAAATCCGCACCGGCGGCTTTTGCTTCTTCTACTTTAGAAGTGATTGCACAGATCTTCTTCGATTTGCCGTTTCCATTTGGAAGGATGAGAGTTCCTCTGACTTGCTGGTCGGCTTTGGTGGTGTCAACATTCAAATGAAGGCTGACATCGACTGTGGCATCAAACTTAACAGTAGATGTTTTCTTGACGAGTTCGCATGCTTCTTCAATGCTATAGGCTTTGTTGGCATCTACGAGTTCGGCAACTTTACGATAATTCTTTGAAAATTTCATATCTTTTATTCGTCGATCGCGATACCCATGTTGCGGCATGTACCAGCAATGACTTTCATGGCTGATTCAATATTGTCGCAGTTTAAGTCTGGTAGCTTGTATTCAGCGATTTCTCTTAATTTGGCTTTGCTAATGTGACCAACAATGGTTTTTGGGTTAGCAGAACCTTTTTGGACGCCAGCGGCTTTAAGAATTAAGCCAGCAGCTGGAGAAGTCTTGATTACAAAGTCATGGGACTTGTCTTCATAAGCTGTAATGATAACTGGAACGATTTCGCCTTTACGGTCAGCGGTTCTTGCGTTGAAGTCCGTACAGAACTTTGGCATAACCACGCCAGCAGAAGCGAGCTTTGGACCTGGTTTGGCTTCGCCGCCAGGGAGTTCCATCTTCACAACTTTGACGATTCTTTTACTCACGTGACATTTCCTCCTTTTCTTTCTTAGGTTGTCCGTGTTGTGGTTTAATGGACTAAATCGTTTGTCCTTCCACAATACGTATATGTGCTTTTATCGCCCGCCCTCTCATAGCGAACGACATGCGAATGGGATTATACCAGCATACATACACGTATGCAAGAAAAAAATCAGAATCATTCGATCCTGACTTTTATAAAACTTTTAGTTTTAATCTATTTTATTTTTCGATAAATAATTAGTAATGAATTGAGCGTCATGAGCACGGTTAGGCCCGTGTCTGCGAGAACAGCAATCTCCATATTAGAGACAACTTTAGTCATTAATAAGACAATGACAGCAACCTTCACTAAGAGGGAGAAAACAATGTTGAATATTGCCACTCGACGAACTTTTTTGGCGATAACAATTGAGTCATAAATCTTTAGTGGATGATCTTGCATAATGACAACGTCAGAGTTTTCGACGGCCATATCAGATCCAATGCCTCCCATCGCATACCCAACATCAGCACGGATGATAGAAGGAGTATCGTTAATTCCATCGCCGGCAAATGCGACTAATTTTTTGTTTTCTCGATGTTCGATTGCGTCTTCAACAAACTTGGTTTTATCGCCTGGTAAAAGTTTAGCGTAATAGGTATCAACTCCAACCTCATTTGCGACCGCTTTAACGGTGGCTTCTTTATCACCGGAAAGGAGCACAACTTTGACACCAAGTTCGTGCATTTTCTTGACCATTAATTTGGCTTTATCACGAACGATGTCTTGGAGTAAAACATAGCCGATATACTTCCCATTTTTCGCGACATACACCGCAGTTCCTGGTAAATCAATTTCCTCTGCAAAAACGCCATATTTTTTAAGTAGGTCAACATTTCCAGCCAGGATTTGCTTGTTTTTATACTTGGTTGATATTCCTAAACCTGGGACCTCTTCATAGTCTTCCTGATTGAGTGCTAATTCTGAGATATTTTGGTGTAAAACAATGGCTTTTGCAATTGGGTGATTTGAACGTGATTCAGCGGCGTATAAAGCTTCTAAAAATTCTTCTTTTAAGACACCAACATTGTGGATTTCAGTGACCTCAAAATTACCATAGGTTAGGGTACCTGTTTTATCGACGAAAAGCACTCCAATGTTACATAGTGAATCAAGGTAATTTGCACCCTTAATAACAATGCCTCTTTTGGATGCTAATCCGATGCCAGCAAAGTAGGCTAAAGGCACCGAAATAACAATGGCGCAAGGACAAGCGACAACAAGGATTGCTAAGCCACGATAAATGCCCTCAGACCATTGTCCTGAAATAATACCTGTAAGTAGTGCAAACAAGATTCCAATGACAAAGACGGTTGGTGTATAAATACGTGCAAACCTTGTAATGAATTTCTCGGCTTTAGCTTTGTGTTCTCCAGATGATTGAACAAGTTCAATAATCTTGGAAATTGTGGAATCAGCAAACACTTTATTAACACAAACAGTAATTGATCCACTTCTTAGAATAGAGCCGCTCAAAACGTTGGATCTTTCCACGACATCAACCGGCATTGGTTCACCTGTTAACGAGGACATGTCTAAGGTTCCTTGGCCATCAATGATTACACCATCCGCTGGAACGATTTCACCAACGTGAACGATGATTATATCATCGACCTTTAAAGTTTCTGGCTTAACTTGACTAACTTTACCATTCACAATCAAATTTGCGGTATCAGCACGTAAATCAATTGCATTTGAAATAGCATTTTTGGATTTGCCAGTCGCGATATGTTCAAATAGCTCACCAACTTGATAGAGAGCAACAACCATCACCCCATCCATCATATCGATCGGGAATCCGGCTCCTTGTAAAACACCTAAATTAATTAGAACAGAAAGGGCGAAAACACCTATACACGAAATCGTTAACAAGAGATTCATATCAATTGGATTTCGTAAGTGAATAATGTTTTGAATAACCTTCCAGACTATGTCATAAACAACGATTCCAGCCGCAACTGCATGGAGTGTGAGCGACACCCACGAAAATTCTTCTCCATAGATAATCATTGCGACGGCAACAAGCACCGCTGCCGCAATGATTCTTCCTAAAGTTATCCAGAATTTGCGGTTAAAAATGGAATATTTTTGTTTTGAACCTTTATTAATTCTTTCAATTCTTAAAGGATCATCTTCAATCTTTTTGATCTCATTTTTTAAGTCTTCAACAGGCATCTCATCTTCGCGATAAACGATATACATACGTTCATTTGCAAAGTCGATTGTTGCTTGTTGAACAAACTCTTGTTTATTTAAGTATCTTTCTACTTTAGAGGCGCAGTTAGGACAATCAAATCCTGAACAATGATAAACAACTTTTTTGCTCATTTTATAATTCCTCCACGTGTTCCACTGCCACATTTAAAAGCTGTTTAACGTGACAATCAGACAAGGAATAGTAAACCTTTTGTCCTTCTTTACGAGTACGAACAAGATTAGCTCGTCTTAAAACAATCAATTGATGTGAGACTAGTGATTGAGATTCACTAACTTCACTCACAATGTCACCAACGCATTTCTCAATCATGCATGAATGACAAGTACATTCAGAACAATTCTGCTTTCCGCACTCGCACATGCATTTTTCATCATTAAGTAAAGATAAAAGAATTTTTAACCGAGTTGGATCAGACATAATCTTGAAGATTTTTGATACATCGTTAACTTTGTTAGACATAATCAGATTACTTCCTCCGCGTATATTATATGAATGTCCGTTCATATATTCAAGCAAAATAAAAGGATTCCGTTAAGAATCCAATTATTGAAGAGTTTCTTAGATCTTATCGATTTCTGAGAAATCGACATCAACTGGAGTAGCACGTCCGAAGAAGATTGTTTCGATACGGCAAGCACCTGTTGTTTTATCAATGGAGAGAATCTTACCTTCGGTACCTTCAAGTGGTCCACGAATGACTTTAACATTGTCACCAACGTTATAACGATCATACATAGAGCTATCGACCATACCCATTCTTTTAAGAACTGGTTCGATTTCTTCACGACTAACTGGAGTTGGTTTTTGACCACCACCAGCAGATCCAGCAATACCTGTAACGCCTGGTGTGTTACGAACAACATACCAAGAATTATCAGTCATAATCATTTCCACAAAGATGTTTCCTGGGAAAAGATTTTTCATTTTTGTTTTGCCTGTTGGCATTCCATCCTTAAGGACAGGAACTTCTTGTTCAGCAACCAAGACATTGAAGATGTAGTCTTGGAGATTCATTGTTTGAATACGTTTTCTTAAGTTATCAGCAACCTTATTTTCGTGTTGAGAATAAGTTGTAACAATATACCAACGTTTTTCACCTAATTGAGCCATAGTTAACGTCTCCTTATCTAATTAAGCGGATTGCGCCATCTGCAGCTTCTTTAGCACCACCGCCAAAAATTTCTTTGAGTTGACCAATTAATGATCCTGAGGCTAGGTCTTCGATTGATAAAATCAAAGCACAAAAAACACAAATCACAATAGTTGTGACTAGTGCTGGTACAAAGACATCTTTCTTTGGCCAACGAACACGTTTGCCTTCTTTAATGACTTCTTGAGTATACTTTTTAACACCCATATAAGCCTCCTTACTTACTTTCCTTATGTAACGTCATCTTGTTACATGTTGGACAGTACTTCTTAATTTCAAGACGTTTTGTTTCCCCTTCTTTCTTTGTTGTCGTGTAATTTCTCGACAGACATTCAGGGCAAATTAAAATAACTTTCTTTCTCATAAAACGTTATCCTATTAACATCTTGCTGGACTATTTTACTCTTTCACGAATTAAAAAGTCAATAATGACTTATTATTCGTCTTCCTCGACTGGGGTGAGCATTTCGAATGGTGCGCCACAAACTGGGCAAACTTCACCTTCTTCGACTTCAACTTCTTGACCGCAGATTTGACAAACATACTTTTTCATAGTTGGTCTCCTTTATTTTTTAAATTCTTCAACACGATGAACAAGTTCATCGAGAACATCAGTTTTATATTCTTCAATCTTTCCTTCATCAACCTTTGTGGCAAGTTCTGGATCAATTGGAATCTCTGCTAAAACTTCTAAACCGTGGCGATGAACTTCTTCCTCGTATTTTCCGTTACCAAAAACACGGATTTTTTCGTTACATTTTGGACATTTTACGTAAGCCATATTCATTGCTACGCCTAAAATATCAACATACATCATTTTAGCCATGTTGATTGATTTAGCCACGACCATTCCAACCAGATCTTGTGGGCTAGAAACGACTATAATTCCATCAATTGGATAGCTTTGAAAAACAGTTAATGGAACATCTCCTGTTCCTGGTGGCATATCGATTAAAAGATAATCCACATCACCATAAATAACGTCGGTATAAAGTTGTTGAACAAAACCAGCAATAAGTGGACCTCTCCAACAAATTGGATCTTCTGCATTTTCAAGCAACGCGTTGGCAGACATGATTTTTACACCATATTTTGAGATTAATGGGTAAAGACCGGATTCGTCTTGTGGAGCAAGTTTTCCTTTCAAACCAAAAGCTTGAGGAATGCTTGGTCCGGTAACGTCAGCGTCAATAATCGCAACCTTATGTCCACGCTTGTTTAATGCGCTTGCTAAAAGAGATGTGACGAGACTTTTTCCAACGCCACCTTTTCCAGAAATCACCGCAAAAGTCCGACGAAATGACGAAAATTCGTGTGGTTTTAGTTTTTCAATTGTTCGTTCGCCACAGTCGCTAACTGAGCAACTTGCACAATCGTGATTGCAATCCGCCATATGAGATAACCTCCGATTTGAGTGCTTCTATTATCTCATACTTAATAAAATTAAAAAACAATTAATCGAGTTTGTTTAATCCAGTCAAAAGTTTTTTGTTTTTACGTTGAGCGATGATTCTTCTTCTCGCGGTTGAAAGCGAGACATTCATTATTTCAGCAATTTCCTGTAATGAAAATCCGATTCCGCGATAGTAAAGGATTGCTTTATCTAGCGCAGAAATACCATATTCTTCTAGACTAGACGAAGCGACAATGGATTCGAGAAGATCAAGTCGAGTATCATACGATCCAATGATATCGAGCAAAAACTTCCCATCGTCGAATTTCTTGTCCAAACTTCCGCAATAAAAAAGCGGGTCTTGTTTTGATATGACCCGCCTCACAAAATCCAATGTTTTGTACTCAACTATCTTTTTAAGATAATGTTTGAATGTACATATTCCTGGTTTGTACGCTTGAATTGCGATTGTAAAGAATTCGTTATACATGTCCTCACAATCTTCTTTAGTTATGTTCATTATTCGACACTCCCGAAGTATGAGCATCATGTACTTACACGAGCTTTCTTGACATGCCCCGTAGTAGCTCCGTGTTAATTCTAAAGGGCTCAGCGAAAAATCATCGCTGTTTTGACGTCTTTTCATAAAAAGATCTCCTTATCTATTTAAAGGAGGATCTTATATTACTAAGTAATATGCCTGTTGCCACTGAAACATTTAGTGAGTTAACGTGGCCTAGCATTGGTATTTTGATTATGAAATCAGAATTTTCCAGAACGAGTCGTGAAATCCCATTTCCTTCCGAACCAACGATTAACGCTGTTGGCCCATCATATTTGACTTTGTCATAGTCATCTTTAGCCGATCCATCGGAGGAGTAGATCCAGAATCCAGAATCTTTCAGCACTTTGATGGCGTTGGAAATGTTGCTCACTTGGCAAATCTTTACGTGATCGATTGCTCCTGTAGAAACTTTAACAACCGTCATATTGATTTGAACCTGATTGCGATTTTTCAGGATGATCCCGTCCACACCAAAAGCATCACAAGAACGAATAATTGCTCCTAGGTTATGTGGGTCTTCAACCTCATCAAGAATGAGAATTAATGGTTGTTTTTTACCTTGGCATCCCGTAAGGATGTCTTCGAGTGTTGAGTATTTGTACTCTTCTACTTCGGCAATAACACCTTGGTGATTACCATTCTTCGATAAACTTGCTAAAACGGATGGCTCGACATATTCAATCAAAATGTTCTTATCCTTGGCAAGTTTAAGGAGAGACTGTTCGGAGAAGCCTTTTTGCACTAAAAGTTTTTTTACTTTATTAGCCTCAATGCTACTCTTTACAGGGATCCTCCCATAAATCAAGTTAGCACGAGTTTTCTTCAAAGCATCCCCGTGTTTCATTTATAAAATTCCCTTTTCAATTAACACCTTTCGAAGGGCATCTGATTCATCAAATTTTTTCTCTGTTTTTAGTGCCAAATACTTGGCATAAGTAGCCTTATCTTCATCACTCAAGACAGGGTATTTAATATCTAAACCAAAGACATCCAAAATATCGCGGATATTTGCAAAAAGCACCAGCAATTTTTGGTTATCTTTAGGATTTTTACGTAATTCAACATTAGCATTTTTGAGCTCTTCATATAAGCAAGTAAAGCCATTAGAAGTGTTGAAATCTTCGCTTAAGGCAGTAAGAAATTTATCGATATTTCCTTTAGCGTTTTTCAGATCTATGTTGGCGAGTTGGAGTGCCACCGCTAATTGTTTATATGTTTGGCTAATTTTGGTGAGTTCGTTCTTCGCAGATAAAACCGTTTCTTCTGTAAACTGGACAGGAGCGCGATAATGAGTTGAAAGAATCAACAAACGAAGAAGATTTGGTCCAAATTCCTTTAATGCATCCTTGGCTAAGATGACATTGCCTAAAGATTTAGACATCTTTTCGTTTCCAAAGTTTACAAAGCCGTTGTGCATCCAGACATTAGCGATTCGATGACCATCATGTGCTTTTGCTTGAGCAATTTCGTTTTCATGATGTGGGAACTTTAAGTCAAAACCGCCACCATGAATGTCAATCATCCCGCCAAAGATTGAATTAATCATTACGCAGCACTCAGTATGCCAACCTGGGCGTCCTTTTCCCCAAGGGGAATCCCATTGGATACCAACATTAGTTTTCTTCCACAAGACAAAGTCTAATGGAGATTCCTTCTTGCTATTCTCTTCGATACGTGCTCCAACAACCAAATCATCAACATTAATGTTTTGGAGTTCACCATAGTTCTTTATAGAACTAATACGGAAAAACACATCACCATCAACTTCGTAAGCAGCACCTTTTTTGACAAGTTCATCAATATACTTGATGATTGCAGGCATATACTCAGTGACTTTCGGGTTTTGATAATGTGGTTTTACATTTAAAGATTTTAAAACTTCTTTATAAGCGGCAATGTATCGTTCAGAAATAACTTGTTCAGGAACACCTTCCTGTTGTGCTTTATTGATGATTTTATCATCAACATCAGTAAAGTTAGATACAAGTTTAACATCATAACCAACTTTTTCTAAAAACCGACGAAAAGCGTCAAAAACAATTACTGGGCGAATGTTTCCGACGTGAGCATCGCCATAGACCGTTGGTCCACAGCAGTACATCGAAATTTCACCAGGTTTAATTGGATGTAAAATTTCTTCGCTGTTAGTTAATGAGTTAAAAACTTTGATTTCCATAAGTATATTTATTGTAACATAAATCCGATTTATTCAGATTTATGAGTTTTCAAATATTGTTCAGCAAGGCCACCAACCGACGTTTCACGATAGTTCTTTGACATATCTTTACCGGTTTGAAGCATTGTTTCTACAATGCTATCGAAAGAAACTTCATGTGAATCACTAGCATATTCGGCTAATCGACAAGATGTAATTGCTCTTTGTGCAGCGACGGCGTTTCGTTCAATACATGGGATTTGAACATAACCCAAAACAGGGTCGCAAGTAGATCCCAAAGAATGTTCCATGGCAACTTCAGCAGCGCACTCAATTGTGGCTAAATCAAGACCTTTAAGATAGGCAAATGCAGCCGCAGCCATTGAACACGCTGAGCCAATCTCAGCTTGGCAACCAGCAACAGCCCCGGAAATTGAACCGTTTTGTTTAATGATATTTCCAATAACGCCAGCAACTGCTAAAGCATTAACCATCTTCTCGATGGAATTGTGGTAGTTATCGTAACAATAACGCATCACTGCTGGAAGTGTTCCGGCCGCACCACATGTTGGAGCGGTGACAACAATATTACCACTAGCGTTTTCTTCGCCAGTTGCAAAAGCATAAGCAATGATTAAGCGATATGAACGAGCAATGCTTGTTTCACTTTCCGCTTTCGGGGTCAAAAACGAACGAGCACGACGTTTGACGTGGAGTGGTCCAGGAAGTTCTCCTTCTTTACGTAATCCAGCATCAATTGTATCCATCATTTGGTTGAAAACTTTTTCTAAATATTTAAAGATTTCTTCACCTTCATAATGACGAACATAATCGACTAAATCCCAGCCATTTTCACCGCAAATCTTGGATATTTCACCAAAATTCTTCTCTGGATAAACCTCTTCTTCATACTCTTCAACTTCACCTTCAATTTGAATTGCTCCGCCACCAGTGGAGATGACTTCTTTCTCGAGTGAACGACCATCACCAAAATGAAGAACAAACTTCATTGTGTTTGGGTGTTTAACAGGAGTTTTAATATCAAAATGAATCGCACAGTCAACCGGTGCTAATGTTTGTTGAATTGTTTTGTCGGTTAAGTGACCGCGTCCAGTTAACGCAAACGATCCGTAGAGATAAACATCGTAACTGACGACATCAGGATAGTTCTTACGAAAATATTTCGCCGCACGATATGGCGCAATTGAATGAGAGGAACTTGGTCCGTTTCCAATACGATATAAATATCTCAGTGATTTCATAGCGAGAGAATTATATCATTATTTTCATAAAATAAAAGCGAGTTCGGTGAGGAACTCGCTAGTATTTATGTTTTGGAGCTAATTAACGGCGATCGCTTGGGAGCTTATCGTGAACAAATAATGCCATAACAGCTTTAGCTGTGTGGATTCTGTTCTCGGCTTCTTGATAAACCACTGATTGTGGTCCGTCGATAACCTCATCAACAACTTCGTTCACACGGTCCGCTGGAAGGGCGTGCATGTAACGGCATGTTGGTTTGGCTAAAGCCATTTTTTCTGGTGTACACTTCCATGCTTTAAGAGCAAGTAATGCATCATCAACAACTGTGGTTGATTGGTTGGTGACCCAAGAACCCCAGTTCTTTGGGAAGACGACATCAGCATCTTTATAAGCGGCATCCATGTCGTGAGTAATGGTTAATGAACCACCATTTTCAGCGGCATTTTTGCGGGCTTTTTCGATAACCCAGTCTGGTAAATCATAACCTTCTGGATATGCTAAGGTAACATCGATACCATAGCGTGGGAAAAGAAGAACTTGGCTCACTGGAACTGAAATTGGTTTCTTGTGAGTTGTGGCCATCGCCCAAATGACAGAAACTTTTAAGTGCTTTGTTTTTCCAAATTCATCTTCAATGGTCATTAAGTCCGCAAGAGCTTGCATTGGGTGATATAAGTCACATTGTAAGTTAATGATTGGGACTGTGGACCATTTGGCCATTTCGCGGATGTATTTGTTTCCTAAGCCCCAGTTACAATATCGGCAAGCGATCATATGACCAAAGCTTGAAAGAATAACCGCGGTATCCTTGGCAGATTCACCATGAGCAATTTGCATCATGGATGTGTCAAGGAAGGTAGCGTGCCCGCCAAGTTGAGCCATACCACTTTCGAAAGAGTTACGAGTTCTTGTTGATTGTTCGAAGAACATCAAGAAACCTGTTTTTCCTTCTAACCATGGGGTCTTTTCGTTGGCGTAGAACGCATCTTTAAAGTCATGAGAGACTTTGAGCATGTAGTCGATTTCTTCTTTAGTAAAATCTTCTAAAGTAATGAGATGTCGACCGGCAAATCTTGGTGCTATTTTTTCCATTTCTAAATCTCCTTATTTTTGTTTTGCGAGGTTTTCAAGGTAAAGACCTGGAATTGTCGCGTAGAGAGCAGCACACACGACTAAGTCGCGTTTTCTGGTCTTTTCATTTGGGGCGTGTGCTTCTTTTTCATCGCCTGGACCAAAGCCAATGCAAGGAATTCCGAAGCGTCCCATAATGGAAACACCATTGGTGGAGAATGTCCACTTATCAATCACTGGGGCTTTCTTGAAGAGTCCTTCATAACCTTGTTTTAAGGATTGAACATAAATGGAATCTTCTGGAATAACCCAGGTTGGGAAGTAACATTCTTGTTTATAAACAAGACCAGTATAAGCTGGACGTTCATAATCATACATTGAAACTTCTGCTTTAGCGCGTTTAACACTTGGGAGGTTTTCGATTTCGGCAATTGATGTCTTATCGTTTTCTCCAACAGTTAAACGACGGTCAAGAGAAATCCAGCATCCATCAGCCACAGCACAACGGCTTGGTGACTTATGGAAGATTTGAGAGATGGTCACAGTTCCTTTTCCAAGGAATGGATCATAGGCTAAACCAGTTTCATTGAGTTTTTCAATGTCTTTGATGATGTCAGCCATTTTGTAAATGGCGTTATCACCACGTTCTGGTGCACTACCATGGCAAGAGATACCACGAACATTGACTTTGATTTCCATACGTCCACGGTGTCCACGATAGATTTGGCAGCTTGTTGGTTCGGTTGAAACAACAAATTCTGGTTTAATCTTGTCTTGCTCAATAATATACTTCCAGCAAAGACCATCACAGTCTTCTTCTTGGACAGTACCGGTCACGA
The DNA here is from genome assembly GCA_002395065.1 of Caryophanales bacterium UBA4278. GTDB lineage: Bacteria > Bacillota_I > Bacilli_A > RFN20 > CAG-826 > Fiminaster. The sequence continues at coordinate 32,969 of DGVS01000003.1, read as the reverse complement.
GTAGGGTGAAGTCATCTTCAAGACCGAGATCTTTAATGATTTTACCGGCATAGACCATTGAGGCCATACCACCTTCTTGGTCACTTGTTCCACGACCACCGATATATGTTTCATCTTCGAAACCTTCATATGGATCAAACTTCCAGTTTTTGATTTCTCCGATACCAACGGTATCGATGTGGGCATCCATAGCGATTAAGTGTTTACCATGGCCAATGTAACCTAAGACGTTACCCATTGGGTCGATGTCGACTTTGTCGAAACCGACTTTGAGCATTTCTTCTTTAATGCGAAGAACGACTTCTTTTTCGCCACATGATTCAGATGGAATCTTCACCATGTCGCGAAGAAATTTAGTCATATCTTTTTGATATGATTCGGCTTTTTTAAGGATTTCTTCAAATGAAACTTTCATTATTTAATTTCCTTTCCGCGCATTTCTTTAATCTTCTTATCGTATTCGAAGACTTTGTTGTATTCTTTTTCCCAGAATTCTGGATGTCTCATCTCATCGAGATAAGATTGCTTGTAACCGAATTTAAGCCAATCGGATTCTTTTTGCTTGAAGAGTTTCTCTTTGGCTTCTTTACCACGTGTGTCTAAGACATAACGAGTATCGGCTCCTGCAAAGACATCTTGATACCAACGTTCTAAGACGTGGTCAGTCACTTCTAACTCACGTTCGTGTAAGTTTTGAATAACTGATGGATAACGGTCAAATGAGTCAGTTGCGATAGTCACAACGTTATCATCTGGTCCGAGTTTGAGGTATTTGGCCATTTTGATGGCACCTAAGATGTTACAAATACCGGAAACACCAAAGAGGTTTTCCATTTCTTTAGCAACTTTGGCTGGAACACCATGTTTTTCAAGAATCTTTGCACCTTCATGAACAACGGCTAAACCACGGACGCAATCATCATCGATGATTTGAGTGATAAAGTCTGTTGTTAAAGCGTTATGAATGAGGGTAATCATCTTATCGCCAATACCTTCAATTCGGTGTTGTCCTAAACCACCATTAGTGAGTGTTGAACATTCGTGTGGTTCAAGAGCAACAACCTTACATTCTGGGAAGACTTGCTTAATTTGATCGCCAGCTGCTAATGTACCAGCAGAACCTGGAGCAGAGCAGAAGCAAGCAATACGACCATTACCAATTCCTTTGACAGCTTCAATACAGGAATTGCCTGTAACGTGTCTATGGAAACGATAGTTTGGTAAGAGTTCGAATTGAGCAAGAGTTCTGTTTTTTGGATTCTTCTTTAATTCGTAAGTTCTTTCGAGAGTAAGAATAACGTCTGATTCGGAACCTGGAGTTAAATCGAGTTTGGCTCCGTATTTTGAGATACGTTCATATCTTTCTTTCGACATGTTGTCTGGCATGATAACGATGGCGTCATACTTCATTAAGTTTGTAATGTAGCTAACACCGATACCGAAGTTGCCAGTTGATGGTCCAAGAATTGTGTGTGTTCCTGGAATAATTTCCCCATCCACACAACCTTCCATAAGTGTGGCATAAGCTGGACCCACTTTGTGGGAGCCAGATGGGAAGTTCTTACCAAATAAGACGACAATGTTGGCGTCAACACCGGTTAAGCCTTTTGGTAAGACAATTTTGTTAACCTCGTTCTTTTCGTTTTTCCAAGTGATGTTGAAGAGGTTAATTGGATCAAGTTCGTTTTCTTTGATCGCTTTGAGGGCTTTCGCTCTCACTTCTGGGTCTTGGTGTGATGGATTGAGCATCTCATCATACGTTGGCCCAAATGGGATTTTTGACATACTAAATAGCTCCTTTTTCTTTCAAAAATTTATCCAATTCTTCAAGGTTTGGTTTCATTGGTTCAGGCATGGATACCGCCTTTTGACCGTTGACTGGATCTTTTAGACCATTGCCAGTCACAATGGTTGTTACGGTTTCACCTGGTTTAATAATACCTTGTTCCACCGCTTTCTTTATACCGGCTATTGCAGCCACGCCAGCTGGTTCTCCGAAGATACCTTCGGTTCTTCCAAGTAGCGACATGGCTTTAATAATATCACTATCAGGCACAGAAATCCAAGCACCATGCGATAATTTTATCGCATTTTGTGCTTTTACTGGGTTTCTTGGGATACCGACAGCGATCGAGTCGGCAAGGGTGTTTTCATCGGCTTCCTTAAGTGGTTCTCCTGTTTCAGAAGCAATCACAAATGGGGCACAGCCTGTTGATTGAACACCAAGGATTTTTGGGACTTTTTTAATCAAACCTAACTTAAAAAACTCTGCAAATCCCTTATAAACGCCGCCAACTGTACATCCGTCACCAACAGATATCGCGACCCAATCAGTCGGTTCAAAGTTGAGTTGTTCAGCAATCTCCATCGAGACTGTTTTCTTTCCTTCGACCATGAATGGGTTGATGGCAGCATTACGATTGTACCAACCGTATTTATCGATCGCTTGTTTAGAAAGTTGGAAAGCGGCTTTATAGTCGCCATCAACCTTAACTAAAGTAGCGCCGTATAAACAAATTTGAGTGGCTTTGCCAATCGGAGCACGTTTTGGAACAAAGATAACTGCATTTAATCCCATATGTGCTGCTTGGCAAGCACAGCTAGAGGCAGCGTTGCCAGTTGAAGAACAAGCAATTGTTTTTGCTCCAGCTTCAATAGCTTTTAAAACGGCTACGCCACTAGCTCTATCTTTAGATGAACCACTTGGATTTAATCCGTCGTCTTTTACGTAGAGCTCTTTTACGCCAAGTTCTTTTTCAAGACGACGAGCTCGATAAAGTGGGGTCCATCCGACTCGTAACATTTCATCAATGTGGTCTTCTTGAATGCCCATAATTGGAGCATAACGCCACATCGAATAGTTACGATTCTTTTCAAAATATTCACGAGTTAAAACTTTCTTTAATGCGTCGTAATCATAGACAACATCAAGAATGCCTTTTTCTCCGCAGTGCGGACAAGTTAAACCAACTTCGCCTTCCTTAAATTCGGCTCCACAAAGAGTGCATTTATAACCTTTAATGTAACTCATTATTTTGCACCTCCAACAATATCATCAATGAACTTATTAAAGATGTTCATCGCGACTGTTTGACGATATTCTTTATTACTTCTTTGGTCATCAATTGGAGCGATAATTTGAGCAAAATCACCAGCAATTTGTGGTTTTTTTGCTTTTAACTCTTCTAATGAAAGACCAACAACTTTTGCTTCAAGTTCTTTGCTTCTTGCTGGACGAATTGCGACAGCACCAAAGCAACAAGCGAACTTAGTAACAACGTTCTTCTTCACTTCGTAATAACCAGCAAAGCAGACTTTGGAAATTGAGTCAGCTCGGCGTGAACCAACCTTAAACCAAAGTTCTCCATTGTGTTCAATTTTTGGGAAAACTAGTTCAGTAATTAATTCATTTGGATGACGATCGATTTTACGAACGCCAAGAACAAAATCTTTTGCATCAACTAAGCGAACTCCATCAACTGATTCGAGTTTCACTTTTGCATCAAGAAGAGCATCGATAACAATAGTGTCACCAGCTGGAGATGCATTACCTATATTTCCAGCAAGTGTGCAGAAATGTCGAATATTCGTTGAAGCAACTTCACTAATCGCTTTTCTTAATAAAGAAGGACAAAGTTTATGGTGTTCGATTTCATGCATTGTTGCGGTAGCACCAATGTGAACACCATCTTTATCTTCATAGATATTTGCTAGTTCTTTAATATGTGACACATATAAAACATCTTTATCAAATAAAGGAGCATAACCGGCAACATTCTTTTTGATAACCATCATGTCGCTTCCACCGGCAACGATGTAGGCATCATGGTTAGCTAAAAAGTCGAGAGCTTCTTTTTTGGTATAAGCAATTTTCTTTTCTACCATAATCCAGCTCCTTTCTTACTGGCAATTTCTACCGCTTGAACAATGGCTTGATAACCAGTGCAGCGACATAAATTACCACTCATATGTGCTTTAATCTCTTCCTCGGTTGGATGAGGATTATGAGAAAGTAGAGATTGAGCAGCAATAATCATTCCTGGAGAACAGAATCCACATTGAGATCCTCCAACTTCAGCAAATGCTTTTTGTAAAACATCAAATTGTTTGGTTTCTTTAAAACCTTCAATAGTCACAATCTCGTGACCTTCAACGTTGGCTAATGGAAGTAAGCAGCTATTCACTGAATATCCATCCATTAAAACAACACAGGCTCCGCAAGATCCTTCGCCACAACCTTCTTTCACTCCTTTTAAGGAGAAATGATCACGAAGGACATCAATTAAACGCATGCTTGGGTCTAAATCAACAGCAACATCTTTGCCATTTAATCGAAACTTAATGCTTGTCATGATTAATCACCTCCATGATGTATTCTGGTGTAGCAGGAATCTTATTCACTTTGTGACCGATTGCTTGTTCAATTGCAAGTGCAATCGCCGGAGCTCCACCAACGAGAGTTAATTCACCCATTCCTTTGGCGCCGTTAGCACCATAAATAAATGGGTTATCAATAAATGCTGTCTCCATTGGAGGAGCATCTTCAAATGTTGGAATAATGTAGTCGGATAATGAACGATTACGGAATTTACCATCTTTAATTCCCATGTGTTCAAGATAACCATAGCCTAAACCTTGGAGTAATCCTCCATCAGCTTGGCCAACGGCAATACGTTCATCAACAACTCGACCAACATCATAAGTTGACCAGCAATGATCAACTTTAATTTGGTAAGTTACTGGATCAAATGAGACTTCAACAATGTTGACACCCCAAGAATAAGATGGATAAGCGTCACCTTGCATTGTATCTTCATCCCAGTGGATATAACTTGGTCCGACATAACTTTCAACATGTTCTTGTCGAACTCCGCTCTTCCAGATTTTCTTTAATTGTTTAGCGGCTTTTTCCATCAGAAAACCAACAATGATAATTGTTCTAGAAGCCGCGGTTGGTCCAGAGTCAGGTGTATGATCGGTATCAGCTGCCTCCATTGTGCATTGTTCAGCTGGTAAACCAAGTGTGTTAGACACAATACGTGCTAATGTTGTACGGTTTCCTTGACCAAAGTCAGCACTAGAAGCATAAACATGGACATGATCATTCTCATCCTTGATGAGCTTGACTTTACCATTAATAATGGTTGATTCACCTGAACCAGTAAATCCACATCCGTGAAGGAATAAGGACATGCCAATTCCTTTGTTAGAGCCTGGTTTAGCGTATTCAACTACTTTGCGTTTGTAATCAGACATTTCCATGGCTTTATCTAATAGTTGAGGAAGAACAATTGGGTCATGGAATTCACCAGAATTTGTTGTGATATCTCCTTGTTTTGCAAGGTATTTCATTCTTAACTGTAATGGATCAACTCCAAGTTCTTTAGCAACGTGATGGATAAACATTTCCATTGCAAAGATTGTTTGTGGAGCACCAAATCCACGGAACGCGGCGGTCGGAACGGTGTTTGTGCAATAAACATCTCCAGCCACTTCTAAGTTTTCAAATACGTATGCATTGCATGAAGCGATGAGCGCACGTGACAAGACAACTCCAGAGCAGCCTTTATAAGCACCACCATTAAGTTTGACACGAATCCTTAAACCAAGAATTTCGTTGTTCTTACCGATAAATGCTTCGTATGTTGAAACGGATGGGTGACGTTTTGTTGTATAAGCAATATCTTCAAAACGTTCATAACACATCTTCACTGGACGATGAATTTTATTAACCGCCACGGCAAGTTGTGAACCCATTAAACTTGGATAGTGTTCTTTACCACCAAATGCTCCACCAACAGCAGGTTGTTTAACACGAACTTTTTCTGGAGCAATACCAAGAGCACGGGCAACAGCCTTTCTAATGTAGAATGGACATTGCATTGAACCAGTTAAATAGAACTTATCGTCTTCATCGATATAACAAAGAATACCTTGTGGTTCGATGTAGGCTTGTTCTTGATAACCGGTCTCATAAGTTTCTTTAATTGTTTTAACAGCGTTTTTCTCAGCCTTCGAAAAATCACCTTTTGTAAATTCTTTATGAATATATGAATTCACAAGATCGTAAACTGGCTTTTCTTCTTCATAAATAACAGAGATTTGCTGGCATAATTTGTGCAAAACCTCTTTATTTTCTCCAACAAATAAACCAATTGCTTCACCGACATAATTAACTTCTTTGTCGGCAAAAATTGGCCAATCGGAGAAGATAATATTAACAACGTTTTCACCAGGAATATCTTTTGCTGAAATCCAATAATAACCTTCTGGAAGTTCAGGCAGTTTGATTTCCTTTATCTTTCCTTTAGCAATTGTTGATCTCACGGTTTGAGCATAAAGCATTCCTGGTAACACAAAGTCATCAGTAAACTTTGCTTCTCCGCGGATCTTTTCAGGGAAGTCAATTTTTGGCGTACTTGACTTATAAAATTCCATTATTCTTCCACCTTTGTATATGTGAGAGCTTTAACTGGACACTTCGAAACACAAAGTCCACAGCGGAAACATTTCTCACTGTTGAATTTTGGTTTTCCATCCATTTCAATGGCGAAGTATGGACAAACTCTAGAGCATGTTCCGCAACCTGTACACTTACTGGCATCAAGTTTTGGAGTTTCCCCCATACCAAACATGGCATGGTTTTCTAATTGAGTATCAATAACTTCTTGGACAGATTTAAATCCATATTTTTCAAGAGTTGCTGGAAGGTCAGCAAGAATCTTGGCATAAAGTTCTTTTCCTCTAAGCATTGCTGCCGAGAGCATTTGAACACCGCTTGCGCCAGCGAGAAGGAATTCAATAACGTCGCTAGCTGAAGCAATTCCGCCGACACCAATTACGGTTAATGATGGTTCGGCTTGTTTAATTGTATAAACAGTTGCTAAAGCAATGTTCTTAATATAAGGTCCACTGGTCCAAGCAAAACCTTTCGCATTTCCGTAGATAATGCTACGGGAAGCTATATCGATTTTCATTGAAGGACCAAGTGAGTTAACAGCCACAACACCATTAGCGCCATTAGCTTTGATTGTATGAGCGAAGCCTTCTGGATCTGGCATGTGGGCACTAATTTTCATATAGAATGGTTTCTTCGTGTGTTTACGAATTGTGGCAACAGTTTCGCCAAGCGCATTCAAGTCGTTTCCAACGTAGTGAGTAGAAACTTCAAATGCATCAGCAAATTTATCAAGAAGAGGAATTAAAACTTCCATATCTTCTTTGGTATAACCAACTGAAATGATAAGAGGTTTACCAACTGACTTCTTTTTGTAATATGGTAAGAACTCGTTGATCCACTTTTCCTTAGTATATTCTGTCCATAATTCACAGTTCATGATGTAATCACGATCACCATAAATACATGGGTGTGGGATGTGAGCATCCTTTGTTGAGATTGTTTTTGAGACAATCGCACCAAGTCCAGCGACTTGTTCTAACCAGAGCATTTTCTCGGCGTCACCAACAAGTGGGCCGGCAGCTGGCATGAGTGGGTTTTCTAATTTTAACCCATCAAATTTTGTTGAAATATCCATCGTTATTCCTCCTTCACTTTGGACCATAAATTACTCGCAAACTTGCGAGCTTCAATAACTTCATTAATGAGCTTTTTGCTGGTGATTTTGTAATCTTTGACACGTTTTGTACCAGCAGTATAAACATCGCTTGGTTTTAAAGCTGGGAATAATCCATAGAAGAGATGACCAAGTGCATTTGATGCATCCATTTTTGTAAATGGAGTGTACTTCACACGCATAAAGTCGGCTTCATAACCTTTCTCAAATTTTCCAAGTTTTAAACCTAAGCGGTCTCCAACATATTTATATGAGTTTTCAATCATTTGATGAACATCTCCAAGGCCAATACCTAAAGGAGATTCGCTCTTCAAATGACCAGTATAAAGAACGTTGTTATATTCGTTAGCCATGTTAGAACTTAAACCGTCGTTTCCAACCATAACTGGAATGCCATAATCTAAATATTTACGGACATTTGGAAGACCAACAGCATTGTTCATATTGGATGTTGTGTTAACAACCATGTAGCAGCCTCTTTCCTTAATAATTTGAAGTTCTTCATCACTAAGATGAACACCATGAACAATTAAGGAGTTTGGAACAAGTAAACCAAAATCATCAAAGCGTTTAATGATTGGTTTTTTGTATTTTTCTTCTGAATCTAATTCATCATCTAGTGCCTCAGCAACGTGAACGTGTAAAGGAACTCCGTTTTGTGCTTTAGCAACTCTTCTAAGTGTTGTGTTTGATAGTGACATTGAAGCATGCAATCCAAATAAGCCTTCGCCAGGATAACGTTTGGCAAAGCTTTTGTTTTCTTTAATACAATCGCTAACGTGATAACGATCGCTTGTTTCAAAGCAGAAGATTCCATGCATTTTCAGTGGTCCGACAAAAGCTTTTCTTAAAGACTTCAAAGAACCAACAATTTCTCCGGATGCATGGTGGTCAATAACTGATGTTACACCGTTTAAAAGAAATTCTTCACCAGCGCAAATTGCGGAATAGTAAGTTTCTTGATTAACAAGTTTTGCATCAATCTTCCACCACATTTGATCCAAGATTTGCTGGAAGTTTTTCGGATTAAACGGCAAAGCAAGACCTCTAGCAAAAATCGAATAAATGTGAGCGTGGGCACACACAAATGTTGGGAGAAGTAAATCACCTTTATAATCTTCGATTGATTGATATTCGCCTTTAGGGAATTCGCTCATTAGACCACATTTCACGATTTTATCATCAAAAAGTAGATAACCGCATTCGATGTAGTTTTTGTAGTCATAAATTCGAGCATTAATAATTGCTTTCATTATTTAACCTCCCCACAATTTAAGTTCTTTCCCTGATGTTGAACAATTTTTCGATCTTTTAACACAAATTGTCCACGAACAAGCACTGTTTCAAATTCACCAGAACCAAGAATTCCATCGTAAATGGAGTAATCACAGGTTCCGTGGTTTTCATTTTCAAAATAATCTGCTTTTTCTAAAAATACCGACAAATCTGCATCCATTCCAACTTTGATTTCTCCTTTGGTCGGGAAATCTTGGATTTTTGCAGAATTAAATGACATTTTGTCGATGATTTCATCACCAAAACGTCGATACATTGTTGAGAAAGAATGCTCAATTCCTCCAACACCAAGAGGGAATCCTTTTAAAGTTGGATAATCTTTATCTTTCTTCATAAATGAACAATGATCAGTGCCAATTGTTTCAACATCTTTATAGTAAGCAGTTAATAGTTGTCTTTCTCGTTCACTTCTAAGTGGAGGTGCAAACGTAAATAGTTTTCCATTCTCACCTTCTAAAACAGAATTATTAAAGATGAAATATTGAGGACAACTTTCAACAAAGAAATTTTTATTCAGAATGTCTGGGAATTGTTCTTTTAGAGCTTTTAATGTTTCACCACTTGAGCAATGAACCATATAGAAGTTTCCACCAGTTTCACGAACAAGCTTAGCTAGTTTTAGTGCCTCACTTGTTTCACTCATTGATGGGCGAGAAACTGGTAAATCTTTGTAAGTGTAAGAATCACGAAGATCGATCAAATCATCATTCTCAATATGCGCCTCGATAAGAACGTTGTACTTCTTAGAAAGTCGTAATAATTTTTCGATATCTTCCTCATAAGTACGTCGACCTGTGTCACTATAAGTTGTAAACAACTTAATTGTTCTCATTCCGAGTTTGACAACAGTCTTAACGTACTCTTCCAAATCGCCATTTGGCATCTTAATGCAAGCGTGCATGTGATAATCAACTAGCGATTTCTTCGCGAGTTCAAGACGTTCATAGAACGACTTCTCTAAATCTTTGGCGTTACTAGTCGGATCAAGGAAATCAACAATGGTTGTTACACCGCCATAAGCGGCACAAACTGAGCCACTATAAAAGTCATCTACCGAGGTCAATCTTCCGCAGTTTAGTTCAAAATGAACATGTGGATCAATTAATCCTGGTAAAACTTTCTTTCCTTTTGCATCAAGAACTTCTTTAGCCTCGACTTCTTCTGTTCCAACGTAAGAAATTTTCTCACCCAAAACAGCCACATTGACGTTTTGCCATTTGTGGTCAATCCAAACTAATCCGTTCTTTATAAGTAAGTCGTGCATTATTTCTTTTCTTTAACCGCCTTAAAGATTCTTTCAGGAGTAATTGGCAAGTGATGGACTCTTACGCCAAAAGCGTTATAGACAGCGTTACACAAAACAGCTGGTGGAGTATCAATACCAATTTCACCAACAGATTTCGCGCCAAATGGTCCTGTTGGTTCATATGAATCAGCAAATTCGGTGACTAATTCACCAACTTCTGCACGAGTTGGAATGTGATAGACATCGAAGTTTGTTGTTAATAGTTTTCCTTTGTCGTTATAAATGACTTCTTCAGAAGAGGCCATTCCATAACCTTGGATAATTCCACCTTCAACTTGGCCCTTGGCGAGCATTGGGTTAATTGTTGTACCACAGTCAGTTACTGTGACGTACTTAATCATCTTGTATTCGAATGTTTCAGTATCGAATTCAAATTCACCAAACGCTGCCATAAATGGAGGTGGAGAAACATGTCCGTGGAAGGATTCGGTAACAGCGATTTGACGGGTGTCTTGGTTATATAAACGATTAGTTGCTAAATCTTCTAAGGAGAGAGATTTTTCGCCAGATGTAAACATCTTTCCGTCAAATTCAACTGTGCCGACTTTCACATTCATGTATTCAGCAGCTTCTTTAACAAGTCTTTCTCTCATCTTTGATGCGGCATTCCATGCGGCGTTACCACTAACATAAGTTGTGGAGGATGCATAAGCACCACAGTCATATGGAGTTAAATCTGTATCAGAAGAATAGATAATGACTTTATCAACGGTTGTTTGAAGTTCTTCGGCAACGATTTGAGCAATCATTGTGTCAGAACCTTGACCAATATCAGTTGCACCAACAGTGACCATGTAAGAACCACCATCATTAAGTTTAATTGTGCAAGAACCCATATCTAAGAATGGAATGCCAGAACCTTGCATAGCAATAGCACAGCCAACAGAGCGAACTTTGTGTGGTCCGACTTCTTTTCTTGGCCATTTCTTATCCCATTCAATGAGTTCACGACCACGTTTAATACAATATGGAAGCTTACAACTTTCCATAATCATCGCGGTACCTTCTGTACCTTCACCCATAATCTCAAAGATTGGGGAGGTTTCTTTTTCTTTCATGGAGTTTAGTTCACGAAGTTTGATTGGATCCATGCCCATCTTTTCGGCGAGTTCGTCGATGATGGATTCAACAGCATAGTTTCCTTGAATAGCACCGTATCCACGATATGCACCAGCAGAAACGTGGTTGGTATAAACAACGTGACCACCAAATCTCACAGCCTTAACTTTGTTGTATAAAGGAAGAACCTTTGAACCAACAATCATAAAGACTGTTAAGGCGTGTTCACCATAAGCACCAGTATCACTTAAAGCTCGACAATCAATAGCTTGAATAATACCATCTTTTGTTGCACCGACTTTAAGAGTAATTTTCATTGGGTGACGTGTGTATGAACAGCCAAATACTTCCTCACGAGTGAAGACGCATTTACTTGGTTTCTTTGTTCGTAATGTAACTAAAGCACAGAACATTTCACCGTGGAAAGCTTGTTTACCGCCAAATCCTCCACCGACACGTGGTTTAATAACACGAATCTTTTCGACAGGAAGACCTAATGTCTTAGACATAATTCTTCTCATGTGGAATGGGGTTTGGGTGGCTGAATAAATAACTAAACGGTTATGTTCATCTAAACGAGCATTACATGTGTGAGGCTCAAGCATCGCGTGAGCTTGGGCTTGAGAATAGAAAGTGTCTTCAACAATGTAGTCACATTTCTTTAATTCTTCAGCGACATTACCGACTTCCATCTCATAGGAGGCAGCTAAGTTCTTCTTTGGATCAAAGCCAATTGGGAACATTTCATGAATGCCTTCTTCTGGGTGAATGACGGATTTATTTTCATAAGCTTTTTCAAAGTCGAGAACTGGTTCAAGAACTTCATAATCAACTTTGATTTTTTTCATTGCTTCTAAAGCAACTTCTTCGCTAACTGCAGCGACTGCAGCGACTTCATCGCCAACATAACGAGCGTAGTCATCAAAGATGAACTTATCGTGTGGAGATGGTTCTGGATAACCTTGTCCAGCACGTGTAAATGGAACGTGTGGAACGTTATCTTTAGTAAGAATACAAGCGACACCAGGAACTTTTTCAGCTTCACTGACATCGATTGATTTAATACGAGCAAAAGCGTGTGGACTTCTTAGTAGCTTAATGACTAAGGAGTTTTGAGAAGCAAGATCATCAGTGTAGAAAGAACGACCTTGCATTAAGCCTTTGCCATCAATACTTGGAGTAATGTTATTTACAACACGGAAATTCTTTTTCATTATTTTTTACCTCCAAGATATTTTTCAACAGCGTTGCCTTGGCTTTGTAAACCAGTACAACGACATAAGTTTCCAACTAAGTAATCATTGATTTCTTGACGAGTTGGATGTGGGTTTTCTTCTTTTAAGGCGTGAACAACAAGGGCGAGTGCTGCTGAGCAGTATCCGCATTGGTCGGCGCCTTCCTTAGCGAAATATTCCGAAAGTTCAGCAGCTTCTTCTTGGATGGATTCAACAGTCATGACTTTCTTTCCTTCAATTGAAGCTGTCAAAACAGAACAAGATAGAGTTGGTTTTCCATCAACTAGAACTGTACAAGCTCCGCAAGCAGAGGCGTTACAGCCTTTCTTAACTGATTTGACTCCGTTAGTGCGAAGTGAATCAAGAAGGTATTCACCTGGTTTAACATAGTAGACAACATCTAAACCATTTAAATTGAATTTGACTTCCATTTATTTAACCTCCTCTAAAGCACGTTTTAAGTAAACACGAGCAAGATGGCTTCGGTATTCACCCTTGGCGCTCATTGAGTCGCCAAGCTTTAATTCTTGCATTGCAAGCTCAACGGCTTGATCAACGTCTTTACCACCGTCATTTAAATATTTCATCGCTCCTTCGCATAAATATGCGACTAATGGACGAGAGCCAACCACAATTCGGTAATCTTTTTCTTTGGTGACACAGACATTAAGAATTGGGTAATCGAGAGCAGTCATTTTAACTTTCTTAAAGAAAGATTTAGCAGAACTCTTATAAATACGAACCTCAGTTAGAATTCCATCGGCAAATCCTGGTTTCTTCACGTATTCGCCAAGTGAGACGACTTCTTCTGGATAGAATACTAAATCGACTTTAAATCCAAGAAGAGCAGTAATGACATCAGAGAATCCATATTTTCCGTAAACGGAACCACCAATTGTGGCGCTATTACGGAAAGCTGGACCCATGATTTGATGAACCGCATCAGAGAGAACTCCACCACCAATCTTTTTAATAATTGGAGAGGTTTCAAAAGCTCTTTGAGTAACCATCGCGCCAACTGAAACATAATCTTTTTCTTCTTTGATTTGGTCTAAACCTAAACGAGAAAGATCAATTAGTTTGTCGACTTCGCCATTTCCTTTCTTTAGCCATAAACCACCACCGAGGATTTTATTTTTTGGTGACGATTTCTTGAGGGAGTATGCCTCTTCTATAGAAGCTGCACGAACATATTCGTTTACTTTCATGTTTACTTCCTTTCTAACAAAGTAAGAAGTTTTTCGTAGTCTTCCATCGTATCAACATCAAAATTGATAAATGGATCATTAACCTCTACCTTAACAACTTTGTCTTTGTTTTGATCTAAAAAAGCATGTAAGTTTGATTCCACTGGTTCCTTCTTTAATAAAGAAAGTAAATGATTCTCAATAAAAAGAGGATGGCCAGTTTGACCTTGATAGGTTGGAATACGAACCATGCCTTTAGAATGTAAGATTGTTTCATAAGTCTTGCTAGAAACGTTTGGAATATCTCCTGGAATTAAAAGAATGTCTTCATCATGTGCTCTACTAACTCCAGTTAACACAGAAGAAAACATTCCTAATTCGTAATTCTTGTTGTAGGCAAATTCAACATCATATTGATGAAGAATTTCTCTAAGCTCAGCGTCGTATCGACCCGTCACAACAACAACGCGGTCAACAAATGGTCGCATTGTTTTATATGTATGACAAATTAATGGTTCGCCTTTAAACTCTAAAACCATCTTATTGAGTTTTGCCCGGTTGGAATAACCGCCTGCGAGAATAATTCCTAGCATACAATCTTTCCCAAAATATAATAAATATTTTACACGAGCAAGCGCTCGCTATCAAGCAAGCGCATAAAAAGAAAATTAAATAATGCAAATATGTGCGTGTTTTGCTGTAGATTTTGTATAATATTGAAGTACGAAAGAGGTAGAAAAATGTCACGTTATGTTGTCTCATTAGGAGGCAATGCGCTAGGCAACAACGCCGAAGAGCAAAAAGCTCTTCTAAAGGGTGTTGCAAGAAGCATTGTCCACTTGATCAAACTTGGAAACGAAGTTGTGATTGTCCATGGGAACGGACCACAAGTAGGTATGATTAATCTTGCTTTTACTGAATCAACTTCTGCTCCAGATATGCCATTCCCAGAATGTGGAGCAATGAGCCAAGGTTATATTGGCTTCCATATTCAAAACGCCATTCAAAACGCACTTAAAGACGAAGGTATTAAGAGAAACGTTGCCACTGTTGTCACACAAGTACTCGTTGATAAGGATGATCCACTTTTTAAATCTCCATCAAAACCAGTTGGAACATTCTATAGCGAAGATGAAGCAAAGAAAATCGCTGCTGAAAAAGGCTATACGATGAAAGAAGATGCTGGTCGAGGTTGGAGAAGAGTTGTTGCGTCGCCACTTCCAGTTGATGTTGTTGAGAAAGAATCCATTTCCCGTCTTGTTAAAGCAGGTGATGTTGTCATTTGTGCTGGCGGAGGTGGAATTCCAGTAATCAAAAACGGCGATCACTTAGAAGGTATCGCCGCAGTTATCGACAAAGACTATGCATCCGCAAAAGTTGCTGCTCTTGTTGACGCTGACTATCTTGTTATTTTAACAGCTGTTGATAATGTCTATATTAACTTCCGCAAGCCAGATGAAAAGAAACTCGAGCGTGTTTCTAAAGCGGAAATGGAAGAATATTTGAAAACCGATTACTTTGCTAAAGGAAGTATGTATCCAAAGGTCAATGCCTGTGTGAAATTCTTAAACGAAAAACCTGGCAAAACCGCTATTATTTCATCCTTAGAAAAAGCAAATTTAGCTGTTGAATTAAAAGCTGGAACAATTATTAAATAACCGAGAATTGCTGGTTATTTCACAAAAAAAGTTGACTTTTAACGGTCAACTTTTTTGATTGAAATTTTTTAATTAAATAACGCGAATTCTCTTTACGCCAGCAATGGCTTTTAAGGCGGCTTCATCAACCTTGCCTTTAACTTCGGCTAAGGTTGCTCCGAAAGCACCTTTTACGCCACAAACCAATTTTGTAGCATCGGCTTTAGAGACGACTTCTTTAACTGCTTTTTCGGCTTCGGCTTCATAAAGAACAACAACACGTGTTCCTTCTTTTTTACCTAAATCAAGTCGTGGGTAGTTCACAGAATTAATGATGTTTCCGTTTTCTACATAATCAACGACTTGTTTAGCAGCCATCATCGCACAGTTATCTTCGGCTTCTTCAGTTGAAGCACCCAAGTGAGAGATAGCAACGACTCCATCCATATTAGCTGTTTTGTAATTTGGGAAGTCGGTAACGTATTTACGTACCTTGCCAGAAGCGATGGCTTCTTTTAAGTCATCGTCATTAACAATAGCATCACGAGCACAGTTAACAATAATCACGCCATCTTTCATTTTGGCAAACGCTTCTTTATTAAGCATTCCGCGTGTGGTGTCTAATAAAGGAACGTGAACGGAAATGTAATCTGCGCGAGCATACATTTCGTCATATGAAACAATTTCCATATCGCTTGGGAAAAGATGTTTGTTTCTTTCAATTGTATCTTTGCTTGGTTCAACACCAATAACGTGCATGCCAAGTCCACCAGCAGCTTGAGCAACTAATGCACCAATCGCACCACAGCCAATAACACCAAGGGTTTTACCAAGAATTTCGGTTCCAGCAAAAGCACCTTTGGCTTTTTCCATTGATTTATTAATCAATTCATCACCTTTATTTTCTTTCACCCATTCCATGGATCCACGGATATCGCGGGCAGCAAGAAGCATCGAGGCGATTGTTAATTCTTTAACGGCATTAGCGTTGGCACCTGGTGTATTAAAAACAACAACACCAGCTTTGGCGTATGGTTCAAGAGGAATATTATTCACACCAGCACCTGCACGAGCAACTGCTAAAACGTTTTCTGGAAGAACAGTTTCAAGCATGTTCGCACTACGAACAAGAATTGCTGTTGCTTCATTAACATCTTCGGTAATGGTATAAGAACTTGGTAAGACCTTTAAACCGACTGGAGAGATTTTGTTTAAACAAAGTACCTTCATTATTTATGAGCCTCTTCAAATTCTTTCATGTATTTGACAAGTGCTTCAACACCAGCAATTGGCATGGCGTTATATAAAGAAGCACGAAGTCCACCAGTAGAACGGTGACCTTTGAGGTTTGTAAAGCGATATTTCTTTGCTCCTTCAAGGAATTCAGCATCAAGTTCATCGCTTGGTGTACGGAAGGTTACGTTCATTAATGAACGTGAATCTTTATCCACGTATGGCTTGAAGAACTTGCTTGAATCAAGATAGTCATAAAGAATCTTGGCTTTCTTTTCGTTGTTTGCTTTACGTGCTGCAAGTCCACCTTCTTTAAGTAACCATTTGAAGACTAATCCACAAATGTAGATACCATAGGTTGGTGGGGTATTGTACATCGAACCATTTTCAGCATGGAGACGATAATCTAAATATGCTGGAAGAGGTTGTCTTGGTGTACGAGCAAGTAAATCATCGCGAATAATGCAGATAGTAACACCGGCTGGTCCAACGTTCTTTTGGGCACCAGCATAGATCATGCCAAATTTCTTCACATCAATTGGTTCACTTAAGAAGCATGAAGACATATCACAGATTAATGGAACGTTTCCGGTTTCTGGATATTCTTTGAATTTTGATCCATAAATGGTGTTGTTATCACACATATAGACATAGTCTGCTTCTGGATCAAACTTAATTGATTTAACATCCGGAATCTTTTTAAATCCGTTTTCTTCACCGGAAGCAACAACGTTGACTTCACCAAAAATTTTGGCATCTTTAATGGCTTTCTTTGTCCAGACGCCTGTGTTAATTAAATCGATTTTTCCTTTGACCATGAAGTTCATTGGAATCATCGCAAATCCGAGGGTAGCACCACCCTGCATAAATAGAACTTTATAGTTCTCTGGAATGCCAATTAACTTTCTTAAATCTGCTTCAGCTTCATCAATGATGCCTTGGTAGACTTTGGAACGGTGTGACATTTCCATGACCGACATGCCTGAATCATGATAATCAAGCATTTCCGCAGCAGCGGTCTTGAGGACTTCCTCAGGAAGCATTGCTGGTCCAGCGGAGAAGTTGTAAATTCGACTCATTTAAGACTCCTTTTCTGTTATTTAATTCTCTTTGATTCGAGATAATAACGTTTTTCTGTTGCGTGTCCCATCGAGAATGCTTTTCTTGGGAGCACTTCATCCTTCGCAATATAAGCGAAGATATCACCTTTGGTGAGTGCTGGCATAATAATTGCCACACTACCTGGATGTTTTTTAGCCACTTCTAATGTTTGGTCTTCATCATGGATATAATCCACGGATGCATCTTTGTGACTCTTTAAGTATGCATCAACATAGGTTTGAACAATCTTGTATGCTTCTGGACCAACCTTTGGAATATTGAGTTCCACTTTTCCATCCTTAGTTGAATACGCATAAGATT
Organism: Caryophanales bacterium UBA4278; assembly: GCA_002395065.1. Classification (GTDB taxonomy): domain Bacteria; phylum Bacillota_I; class Bacilli_A; order RFN20; family CAG-826; genus Fiminaster. The sequence continues at coordinate 15,020 of DGVS01000003.1, read as the reverse complement.
TGTTCTCGCCTTTTAAGACTTCTTTAAGACCTTTTAGGAAATCATCTTTCACATTAAATACAACCCGGTGAATTGGCTCAAAGATTAAACCTTCATCATAGATGTTTAACGCTTCGACTAATGCATAGCGGCCCGGATGATTCTTGCGCTCCTCTTCGGATAGATGACCTTTAACTTTGTCCCAGTGTGCTTTTGCAGTAGCTAAAGAATGGTTTCCATCACCAACAATGAAGAGCAATCCGCTATTGTTTTCTTTAAAAAGATCTTCAAATTGTTTGATGATTGTTTGGGTATCCTTAATCTTGTATCCTTTCAGATGTCCGCCATCTTCATTGAGCTCAAAGTCATAGACTTTCTCGAGTTCATCTCGATGCTCATAGAGCGGCTCAATGATCTTTCGTTTTGGATCATCATAAAGGAAGAGAATATGTGGTAATTCGACTGGAGCGTTTTCTCTAATTTTTAATCTTGGAGGAATACGTTCCACGATGGTGGCTTCACTGGCGCGAATAAGAGATTTCACACCTTTCTCGTAGGTGTAATCTTCTAAATCAATCGCGATCATTAAGCCTAATCTTCGATCAACCACATTTGTTTTACGATCGACCAAGATAAAGCATTCGCCTTGGTCGACTAAAACATTCTCATCAAGATATTTTTGAATTGTTTCATTGATTTTATCAATGTACGCTTTTTCATCTACCTTACCTAAATAGGCTTCTGGGAACATCATTCTTAAAGTTGATGGTTGATCACCAACTAACTTTTCAACTCTTTTCCAGTAGTCTAATTGGGATGTAAACTGGTCGCAGGCAATAACTGCCCAAGCGGTCATGTTTACACCTTTTTTAGGTAGAAGAATATGTGGGGCTTTAATAGTCGTAAACGACATTAACAAACTCCTTGAGCAATCATGGCATCCATGACTTTTTCAAAACCAGCAATATTCGCACCTAAAGCAATATTTGTTGGTTGTCCATATTTAACAGCTGTATCGTGACATTTTTTGAAGATGTCTTTCATAATTTGTTTTAAGCGAGCATCCACTTCTTCGAATGTCCAAGATAAGTGGATCGCGTTTTGGCTCATTTCTAAGCCAGAAACGGCAACACCGCCAGCGTTAGAAGCTTTTCCTGGAGCAAAGAGAACGCCATTGCTATTGAAGTAACGAATTGCTTCAACATCACATGGCATATTTGCACCTTCAACAAGCATAAAGCAACCATTCTTCTTGAGGAGTTTGGCATCAGCTTCATGAATTTCTCCTTGTGTCGCGCATGGAAGAGCGATGTCACATGGGACAGACCACATGCCGTGTGGGCCAGCGTGCCATTCAACACCTTTATGATCAGCGGCATAGTCTTTGGAGAACATGCCTTTTTCTTTTGCTTTCTTAACAATATAAGGAACATCTAATCCATTTGGATCATAGACATAACCTTCAATGTCGGACATAGCAACTAATTTAGCACCAAGTTCAGCGGCTTTAGCAGCTGCCATACCTCCGACTTTTCCGGAACCAGAAATAATGACTTTCATTCCTTTAATGGAAGTCTTCTTAAATTCACGGAGCATTTCCTCTACAAAGTAGAGAAGACCATAGCCAGTGGCTTCTGGACGTCCTAATGAACCACCATAGCTCATGCCTTTGCCAGTAAAGACACCGGTGAATTCATCACGAAGTTTTTTGTAATATCCAAACATATAACCGATTTCACGAGCACCGAAACCTAAGTCTCCGGCTGGAACGTCGGTGTTTGGACCAATGTGGCGGAATAATTCAGCCATCATTGATTGACAGAAACGCATGATTTCTCCATCGGATTTTCCGCGTGGATCAAAATCAGCACCACCTTTACCGCCACCCATTGGTAATCCGGTTAAGGAATTTTTGAATGTTTGTTCAAATCCTAAGAATTTAAGAATTGAAAGATTAACAGACTTATCGAATCTCATGCCACCTTTGTAAGGACCAATAGCCGAGTTAAATTCGACTCTGTAACCTGTGTTGACACGAATCTTTCCTTTGTCATCAACCCAAGGGACACGCATTGTGATGATTCTTTCTGGAACCGTAATTCTTTCAAGAATCGCAAACTTTTCAATGCGTGGATCTTTGTCGACAACGAAATCCATTGAATCAAAGAATTCTTCAACAGCAGAAATGAATTCTTTTTGACCTTTGTTCTTGGCTTTAATTTCACGAAGAACTTTGTTTAGGTATTTGCTTTTGTACATGGTTTTAATTACCTCCTAGGATGCAAAAGAAAAAACACAAACTAGTAGCGCTTTATTTGAGTTTGCGTAGATACAGCTTTGCAATCCATTTGTTCAGCATATAAATTTTAAAACTTATTTTTTAAATAAACAAATCAGTGAACTTTTCTCATATAAAATATGTCTGTTTTGCTGGTGAAATTAATCAAAAATAGCTTTTAAAAATGGTTAAAAATTCAACTTCGAAAAATTCAAAAAATGGCGGCAAACGGGTTTAAAAAAGGAAAAAAGAGGAGAAATTTTGGTAATTTCAGTCAAAAAATGAAAAAACACAAAAATAAAAAATCGACCTTATTTTAAAAAGTCGAATTTTCATTTAAAAAGAACCAGCAATTCCTATCTTTTTTCGTAAACAACGCTAATTACGTAATCGTTTAAAAAGACACTTTCGACTTTTAATTCTGGATGGTTTTTAATCATTGTTAGACTATCGTCAACTTCAACGTCTTCTATTGAACCAAGTAAACCTTTACCAGTTAGTTTTAAGTAACTTTCCTTAATTGTCCAATAAGCATAGAACACTAATTCTGGTCGATCAGAAGTCTCAATTTGTTTCACTTCGTTTTCAGAAAAGAAACGCTTCGCAACATCCATCTTTGCGTCTTTAACTAATTCGATATCACAACCGATTGGAAATCTCGCTGCAGCAACAAGAACAGTTTCATTACAGTGAGATATAGAAAAATGAATGTCGCTATCTTTGATAATCCATTGTCCATTTTCATCTTCAATAAGGTCGTTATATAAATCTAAAGCACCTAGTTCTTTTAAACATTCTTCTAAAAGAAGTGTCGCAACAAGAGATTGTTTTTGACGGTTGCGATCTTTAAATTTCAAAACATGTTCCTGTCTTGCTTTCGGAAGATAGCCAAGATTTTCATCAAAGTTTTCTTCTGTAATTTTGTAGATTTTTCCAATCTTTAACGAATAATTCATATTAAATTTAATTATATTAATAATAGGAAATATAAGTATAATAATTTTGCAATGGATAATAATAAACTTTATCAAAACAATCCAGAACCACAGGAATGGGATGTCGACCAATCTCTTTTTGATCACACACCGGTCAAACAAGGTGAAAACTCTGTTGGAGAGCTTTATCGTCATACTCAAGAGAATCTAACTCCAGAGGATTATGATGATTTGTATAACAACTCTCAAAACATCCGTCACACCAAGGTTAGAGAAACCAAGAAAAGAACAAACCTTGCGTTGACCGCTACTGTTATTTTGGTTACCTCGGTTGTTGGAATTATTACAATAGTAAATCCACTAACGATGAGGCCAAAGGTTCAAGATCAAAAGTTTTCGCTAGTAGGCAATGTTCTTAACTATAGTTTTGAAGTATCAAATAGTCTTCACTATGATTGTAATCTCATCATTTATAAAGACGGCGAAGAAGCAGAAAGTTTCCCAGTTAGTGAGTCACAAAAATATCAAGGCGAATATCTTGTAACTAATTCTGGAAATTATGAATTAAAGTTTATTTCAACTAATAACATCGATTATACAAACCGTGTCACTTTATACACGTTTACATACTAATTTGGAGGCTCTTTATGATAAAAAAATTACAAAAACCAAGTTCCTGGTGGAACGCCCAAACACCAAAGCAAAAGAAATACTTTATTATCGCTTTAGTCTTTGCTTTAGTTATTCTTTTTCTGTGTTGCTTTGTTTTAACAACTAAAGAATTAGGATTAACTTCAATCTCTAATTATTTGTTTGGTGAAGGTAATTCAGGATGGTACTGGTTAGTTTCAAAACTCTTTTCCGACGGAATTGCTTGGCTTGAAATTATTGCTATCATTGCTGTGGCATTTATGATCTCATTCATTGTTAATCTAATTATTGGATTAATCACTTGGAGAGGTAAAAGAAGTCGAACAATTGGCTCACTATTTAAGTCACTAATCAAATATGCAATTAGCATTATTGCGATCGGTCTTATTCTACGAATTTGTGGAGTTGATGTTGCCTCCATTGTCGCCGGAATTGGAATTATTACATTAATTATTGGTCTTGGTTGCCAATCATTAATTAATGATATTGTTAGCGGAGTTTTCCTTGTTTTCGATGACTTCTTCGATGTCGGAGATATTGTCGTGATCGATGGTTTCCGCGGAACAGTTATTGAAATTGGTTTAAGAAGTACCAAGATTCAAGACTGGGCTGGAAATATTAAAGGAATCAGCAACTCTCAAATCGTTACAGTTACAAACCTTTCTCGTGAAGCCACGTCAATCGTTATTAACTTCACAATTGGACGCGAAGAAGACGTTGAACGCGTTGAAGCAATTCTTGCCGAAGCTTTACCAAAAATTCAAAAGAAACTTCCAAAAGTTATTGGAAAAATCTCCTATATTGGCGTTTCAAGTTTAAAAGAATCTGGTATTGAACTAGCTTTCTCTTTGAGTTGCGACGAAAACGATCGTTACCAAGTAAACCGTGATATGACTAGAGAACTGTTCCTTATCATGAAAGAAAACAACATTAAGGTTCCATTCAACCAAATCTCTGTTGTTGAAGAGAAAAAATAATCCAATAAATTCCTATTTTATTATGTATATAAATTAGAAATCGGTTAAAATGATATTAACCAGAAAGGAAAAATTAAAGATGAAAAAATCCAAAATTTTAATGCTTTTACCAGCGTTCTTACTCGTCGGTTGTGCCAAGAGCATAAATAAAGAAGACGCTCAAGCAAAAGCCAAACAAATCAATGAATACCAAGAACAACACCCAATCACCGAATTCAAGTTCGAAATGCACTCCTTAGAACAAGAGGATGAAGAAAAAGAAGAATCTACAGCTTCTTATGAATTCTCTGAAGAAAAATGCTACTTCCACGCTAAGTATGAGGATAAGGATCTCTATGCCTATAAGAAAGACTCAAAATATTATGTTGTTGATGCTGTAGCAAAACAATATTCTGAATTTGAAGGCGAAGAAGCAAAAGCCAGTTTCGATTACATGATTGCCGGACAAAAAACTCAAATTGCTGGAAGGTTTACAGGAATGGCACGTGTTGACATTGATGGCCTACTTACACATTATGTACCAGCACCAAACGCTGATGTCAAATACTCCACAAAGGGTGACGGATCATTAATTGTCGAGGCTTCTTACAAGGGTTCAGAAGGCGGAGCTACAGGTGAAGTTTCTGCAAAAGTTGTATGGGATAAATACTACCCAACAGAAATGTCTGTTAAGATTAACTCTTCCGAAGAAGGACATTCTTTCAAATCGGAAATGTCTGTTAAGTTTGAATACTCTGTCAACCCATCATTTGTTGATCTTTCAAGCGGTTATACCAAGGCCAACTAATCATTGATAATTCACTTTCTAAAATCAGTCCATTCGTGGGCTGATTTTTTTATGAAAATACCTGCAATTCCTGCTTGTTTGTTTAAAAACTTCGATATTTTATTCTTAAAAAACCATATAAGAATTAATACGACGGATATTTCTTTTAAAGAAATGATGTGATATATTCTATAACTATGATTGCTAAGACAAAAAAGATTCATGATGCGATGGAAAATGTCGGTGCTCTACAAGCTATCCGATATGTCGATCCAGATTTTATATATCTAGCAGTAACAAATGCCCGTTGTGCCACAGCGGATGTTTTTATTAAACCTGGTGACCATGTTGATTGTTGCCAAGTTGTCGGAATGCGTCATGGCCCATTTTTTGAACAACCAATTCATAGTACAGTCTCTGGAACATTTGTCGGTGTTGAAAAACACTACCACCGCAACGGAAAGCTTGTTGATTTTATTAAAATTCAAAACGACAAGAAAGAAACATATGCAAAGGAAGTTAAGCGAAGAACTCCAGAAGAAATTGCTAAACTAACCAAGCAAGATATGACTGAAATTATCAAACAATGTGCTGTTGTTGGTTTAGGTGGTTCTTCTTTCCCAACATACATTAAGTTCCAAACCGATAAACCAATTCACACGATTCTTGTTAACGGAATTGAGTGTGAACCATTTATTAATGCTGATCACCGTTTATTAATGGAGTATCCATACCGTCTTTTAGACGGAATTAAATATGTCATGCAAGCATTTAACTGTAAGCATGCCAAGATTTGTATTAAATCAAAATACAAAGATATTAAAGAAGTTTATGACCAAGTTCTTCAAGAAGAAAACTATAAGGATTCTGGCATTGAACTATGTTGCGTTGGCAACTACTACCCACAAGGTTGGGAAGTAGAAATGATTAAGAATGCCGAAGGTATTCAACTTGCACCAGGTGAGCTTCCAGCTAACCGTGGCATTATCAATTTTAACGTTTCAACTGTTGTTGGTATTTATAAAGCGATTAAATACAACATGCCTGTTATTAAACGTTTTATCACTATTAGTGGTGATGGAATTAAATCTCCAAAGAACTTTAGAGTTCGCTGTGGAACATCCATTAAAGAACTGATTCCACTCTGTGGAGGTTATACAGATGAAGGCGCTGAAAAAGTCTTTATTCTTGGCGGCCCAATGATGGGTGCATCGGTGCCAAGCGATGATTGCATCATTTCTAAAACAGTGACCTCTATTTTGGTTATCAATAAACGTTCATACCAAGAAGAACCATGCGTTAGATGTGGATCGTGTGTTCTTTCTTGTCCGGTTCATCTTGAACCAGTTCAAATCATGAATGCTGTAAAAGCACTTGATAAAGAACGCATTAAAAAACTTAATCCACTGAGATGTATTGAGTGTGGTTTATGCACATATTCATGTACATCAAAAATCCAAGTAACTGACTATGTCAGGAGGGCGAAACTTTTCGCAAAAATGTAATGACAATTGTTAAGGAAAGCGCACCACACTTAAGAAGAAAAGCTTCCGTCACTAGAATGATGGTTGATGTTTTAATTGCGCTCGCGCCAACTCTCATCTTTGCGTTTGTGGTTTATCCATTAAATACACTTTGGATTTTCTTAATTTCGTTATTAACGATGAATGCTTGTGAGTTTATTTATGTTGGCTTACGCAACATGATGCCAAAAGATAATCTCAAGCATTCATTCAAAGAAAGATTTACTTATTCCTACAAAGGAAAATACAAATTATCTAACGCATTAACTGCTTCCATCAGTGCAGTTATCTTCTGTTTAATTGTTCCGGCAGGTTGTCCATTATATGCCGTCTTCCTCGGTTCCTTAGTTGGAATCACATTAGGAAAACTTGTTTTTGGCGGACTTGGAAGCAATATCTTTAACCCAGCTGCGGTTGGTATGCTATTTGCCAAGATTTGTTTTGGTCCATATCCACAAGTTAATACTTGGTACTACACCATTCCTGATGCGGCAAGCGGAGGAACACCTTTAAGTGTTCTTAATGGAGGCAATCTCACAAATATCGGAAATTATCCATTATTAGATCTCTTCCTAGGAAGAATTCCAGGAACTCTTGGTGAAGTCTTTAAGATCACCATTATTCTTGGATTAATTTACTTATTAATTCGCCGTTCTGCTGATTATAGAATTGTTGTTTCCTACTTAGGAACATTTGCCATCTTAATGCTCATTGCTGGCCTAACAATTCCAGGAGTGGACGCACTACACTTCACCGCATATGCACTTCTTTCTGGTGGTGTCTTATTCGGTGCAACATTTATGTTAACTGATCCGGTAACTAGCCCGATAAATCCACCAAGTCGATGGATTTATGGTATTGTTGCCGCTATCTTTACCGTCTTTATTCGTTTATTCGCTGCTCTTCCAGAAGGCGTTGGATTCTCGATCCTTTTAGCAAACATGATTGCGGTCTTCTTAGACCACTATGAATGGACTAATCCACGTTATACATGGAAGAAATATTTAGCGATGGGATTACTGCTTGTTCTTTCAGGATTAACTGTTTTCCTTGTTATTAAATTTGGAGGTGTTGTTAATGGCTAATACAAAGCGTTATATCATCACCGCCATCACTCTCGGTATTATTGGCGCAGCTAGTGCTGCTATTATTGGTGTGACTAATTTAGTGACAAGAGAACAAATTAAGCAAAACGAGCAAAATAAAATTAATGAAGGAATTGCCGAGATTTTCGGTCAAAACTCCACTATTTTAAATACTCAATCGATTGAAAACGAAAAATATACAAACACTGTTTATTTTGTTAAAGCAGATGAGAAAAACCAATATGCATTTAGAGCTGATGGCTCAAATATGTACGGCAAAATTTCTCTTCTTGTTGGTTTTAACGAACTCAACCAATTTAAAGGAATCTCTGTTATCGTTAACGAACAAACTTACGCTTCAACATTAGTTAATAAATACATTGATCCGATGAAAAAAGCTGATAACAAAGATAAAGCCTTAGAAGATGTCTCCTGTGGAGCAACTTATGGAGCAAAATTAATTCGTGATTTAGTCAACGACGCTAGAAGCGTTGTTAATAAGATTAATGCAAAGGAATAGTATGAAAAGAGAGAAAGGACAAACAAAGAAGAATTTCCTCAAAGGGATAATTCAAGAAAACCCACTACTTGTTTCGATTCTTGGAACATGTCCTGCTTTAGCCACGACTAAAAGCTTAGAAGCAGCCATTGGTATGGGTATTTTATTCACAATCGTTTTACTCTGTTCAAACGTTCTTATTTCTTTACTTAGAAAACTAATTCCTGATGAAATCAGAACTCCAGCTTACATCGTTATCATTGCGACATTCGTCACAATGGTTAAAATGTTCACCAATGCGTTCCTGCCAGAACTTTATTCCACATTAGGTGTGTTTATTTCACTCATTGTTGTTAACTGCATCGTTCTTGGTCGAGCTGAAGCCTATGCGAGTAAGAACGGGGTCTTTGATTCCTTTATTGATGCTTTAGGCATGGGTGTTGGTTATACCTTATCACTCTGTTTATTAGCATTCTTTAGAGAACTTCTCGGAACTGGCGGATTTACATTCGGACAAATCTTTACATTTATCCCATTAACAAAACTTATTATTCCAGGCGCAGAGAAGTTTGCGATTTCATTATTCCAAACTCCAGCAGGCGCTTTTATCGTTTTTGGTATAGTTCTTGCTGTTGTCGCATTTATCAAAAACAGAAAAGCTGAATTAAAAGCCTTTGAAGCAAAACAAGCCAAATTAAAAGCCGCTGAGGAAGCGAAGGCTAAATTAGCCGCTCAACAAGCACAAGGAGGGCAACAATAATGTCTACATTCATTTCATTTGTTCTAGCCATTATTTCCTCCATGTTGATTGATAACGTCGTGTTATCTAGATTCTATGGAATTTGCCCATTCCTTGGTGTTTCCCATAAGGTTAAATCATCATTAGGTATGGGAATTGCTGTGGTTTTCGTTATTATCTTAGCCACTTGCATCTGCTGGCCGATTTACACTTATGTATTAGTTCCAGCCGGTATTCCATTTATGGATACAGTCGCATACATTCTGGTTATTGCCTCACTTGTTCAACTCGTTGGATTGTTTATTAAGAAATATTCGCCTGCGTTATATAAAACACTTGGTATTTACCTTCCACTTATCACCACAAACTGTGCTGTTTTAGGCGTGGTCCAAGGTAACACCGACCAAGGTTTAACATTCTTAAATGCTCTTGCTAATGGCGTTGGAACATCACTTGGTTTCCTCGTTGTTATTGTTGTCTTTAGTTGTATCCGCGTTCGTTTAGAAAGCGCAAATACGCCGAAGGCTTTCAAGGGGTTACCAATTGCTTTAATCACCGCCGCGATTATGGCAATTGCCTTTATGGGTTTACAAGGATTATTCTCCGGAATTAAGTTATGAGCCAAACTGAATACTTAATTATCGCGATCGTGATTCTTGTAATTCTTGCGGTTACATTCATTGTTTCCTTTGTTCTTTATCAAAGAACACCAAAACCAAAAGGATGTGAAGATCTAAAACCTAGCGATGAAAAATGTGCTGGGTGCACAAACGATGCATGTGCTTTCTATAAAGAAAAAGATAGTGTCGAATCAATAGAGAAAAAGGAGGAAAAATAGTCTATGGAAATCTTGTGGGCTGTGCTAATTCTACTTGGATTAGGTCTCCTTTTAGGTCTTGGTCTTGCAATCGCAGAAAAGATTCTACACGTTAAAGAGGATGAACGAATTGAGGAAGTTGCTAAACGGCTTCCAAATTATAACTGTGGATCATGCGGTTATGCTGGATGCAAAGGTTTAGCAGAAGCAATCGTTACAGGTAAAGAAGAAAACCTTCGTAAATGTAAGCCTGGCAAAGAGGAACAAAACTTTAAACCGATTATCGAATATCTTGATCAACATCCAAATGAGGATGGTTCAAAAGTGAAAGTTCACTTATAAATGAAAAAAATATTTCTACCATTATTATTTTGTTTAAGCCTTGTTTCCTGTTCTAATCGAATGGTTGAAAATAAGGATTTTTTCTATGCATACGACACATATGTTGATATTAAAACTTATCAAGGTTCTGCAGAAGATATCCAAGAATTGCGTGGAATTTTAGAAACATTTAGTAAGGAAACAAACAACTATCAAACAAGCAATGTTAATAGTGTTTCAACAATCAATGGAAGTAATTCTGAAATCCCAGTTGGTGCTAACCTCTATGGTTGTTTAAAACAAGCGGACACATTAACTCAAGAACTTGATACCTATTTTTCTATGTATATTGGATCTCTATCAAAAATTTGGAAAGAAACTTTATCAACAGGAATTCTCCCAGACACTACAACAATTGATACTGAATTAACCAAAGCAAGAAACACATCTCTAACATTTGATGATGTAAATCAAAAAGTAACTAAAACCGGATCGGGCGAGATTGATTTGGGCGCAATTGCAAAGGGTTATGCGTTAGATATTGCTAAGAATCATTTTAAAAACAAGAACATTTCTAATTACATTGTTGATGCGGGATCATCAAGCATTCTTCTTGGTGAAAAAGTAACAGACGATGGTTTATTTACAATCAAGATTAAAAACTTATCTGAAACATACATAAAAGCTAAAAATGTTTGTATCTCAACATCTTCTATTTCGGAACAATACAAAGTAATTGATGGTGTTCGCTATTCGCACATCGTCTCTCCAGAAAACGGGGATGCAAGGCCGATAAATGAAGCTGTTATTGTTCTATCTGAACAAGGCGCTTTAGGCGATGCCTTATCAACATCGATGATGATGATGTCCACCACCGAAGTTGTTTCCATTGAAAATGAATTCCACGTGAAAACTATTGTGATTCGCGATCGCAAAATTGAATACGTTAATAAAGATATTGAACTATTTCACTGATGGTTAAAAAGAAATTAAGGAACGATCTTTTATTAATTGTGCCGCTACTAGTAGCGGCCATTATCGCTTTGGTTGTTATTTTAACAAGAAAAACAGATAAACCATTAGTCGCAAGGGTTTATGTTTCTGACGCGATTGTCGAAACAATAGATCTTTCCGATAAAACAGAACGAGATTACACAATTAATGGTAAGAACGGCGAATTGGTCATTCATGTTCATGATGGGAAGATCAAAGTCAGTAAATCAAACTGCCCACACCAAGACTGTGTTAACCAGGGTGAAGTTAGTGACATTAATCACCCAATCATTTGTGCGTATAACGAGGTTTATATCGTAATTAATGGCAATGCCAATTATGACGTGGAGATTTAATGATGAAAGAATCAAAATTTAACGTTCATAAAATGACTGTTCTAGCAATACTAACAGCTGGAGCAATTGTTATTGGCATTTTAGAATCGCTCATTCCATCAATTGGAATACCAGGGGTTAAACTAGGGCTTTCTAATATCGTTATTTTAGTTGTTCTTTATGAGTTAGGAATCTGGGAAGCACTACTAGTTAGTCTATCTAGAGTTCTAATTGTTTCACTTGTAAGAGGCACATTCCTTTCAATGGGTTTTGTGATGTCACTAAGTGGGGCTCTACTTTCTCTTGGCATTATGATTCTTTTCTTCTTACTAATAAAAAAGTTCTCCATCATAGGCGTGAGCGTTATTGGAGCATTATTTCATGTCTTTGGTCAGATTGGCGTAGCAATGATTTATTTATCCACTGCTTACGTCCTTTACTATCTACCAATTATTGCTTTGTCAGCAATCATTACTGGTGTAATTGTTGGCATTTCAGCACAGCTAATTATCAATACAAAAGTCATATCAAAACAAAAAGAAAAATATAAATTTTAACCAAGAAATGCTGGTGATTTAAAATAAAAACAGAGGGTCAGCTCTGTTTTTTTATCCAAGAAGAATTTCTAGAATCATCATAATGATGAATCCAACGGTAAATCCAATTGTGCCAAGATTGGAGTGCCCATCCTGGCTGGCCTCAGGAATCAATTCTTCAACAACGACGTAAACCATCACGCCTGCAGCAAATGCCAAAGTGTATGGAAGAATAACAACAATTAATGATGTTAATCCAAGAGCGATTAATGAAGCGATTGGTTCAACAACACCAGATAATGTTCCTAATCCAAATGCTTTCCATTTGGACATGCCTTCTTCTTTTAAAGGTAAAGAGACAATCATTCCTTCAGGTAAATTTTGAATCGCGATACCGATTGCTAGTACAAGCATTGCTTGTTCATTAATATTACCATTCATCATTCCTGCAACGACTACACCAACAGCTAAACCTTCGGGAATATTGTGAAGTGTCACAGCTAAAAAGAATTTGAATGTTCTAGAAAGTTTTGGTCTTTTGACACCTTCTTCAGATCCGTGTAAATGGATATGAGGAATAAGGTAATCCAAAAGAAGCATAAATCCAACACCAAGAAGAAAACCAATAGCCGGAACAAACCATTTACGGAAGTCACCCTCTCCATAAGATTCAATTGCTGGTGAAAGTAAAGACCAAAAAGCAGCAGCAATCATTACGCCACTAGCAAATCCCATTAATGCTTTTTGGATTTTTGGGTTTAATTCTTTCTTTAGAAAGAAAACCATGGCACTACCCAAGGCAGTACCAACAAGCGGAATAAATAAAGATAAGATTACAATAAACGACATTTCAGTATGCTTTCCGTAGAGAGTTTAACACTTTATATGTGTTAAGCAAGGAAAATAAGATTTATTTTGTTTTCTTTAAAACTTCATCAATCCAGTGATTAAAACAAAGCGAAATTAAAATACCAATGAAGATAACACTTCCTCCAGAAGTAAGAAGTGGTACAGCAACGCTGTACATATCTAAAACGGTTAAAGGAATGCCAGCAACAAGAGCTAAAAAACCAATCGAAAAAATAGCAACGAGAACTTTCTTTAGTCTTGTGGCGATTTGTAAGCTTCTTTTCTCTTGATCACTCATGTTGTTCTTTCCTCTTTCTTAATACACGAATAAGTGTTTTATTATCTTCGCTATATTCTCTGGATAATAAATGAATTAAATTCATTTCAATTGATCCGTATAAAGCGAAACATCCAAAGAAGATTTCGTAAGAGTTATATAACCAATAGATTTCTCCAATGAATGTGTATGGGAATAAGAATACTGTAGCTGACATTAATTTGTTCATGTAAGTATGAACAGAACTAAAGCATCGGAATTTAACAAAGCACACTACATAGGCAACCATATGTAATGTGAATGGAATAAGAATAATGACCCAGTTCCACCACTCTAAAATGCCTAATAGATATGGAAGAATACGAATAGCCATAATTAATTGAAGAGCCCAGTCAGCAACGCTATCGATTACAGATCCGATTCGTGATTCGAGATGAAATCGTCGTGCAATGAAACCATCTAAAGGATCCGTTAACCCAGCAATTCCATAAACAATAAAGAACGCTAGACTCATTGGTTCAATAAAAATGATTGCAATAGCAAGAAGAATTCTTATTGAAGAGAGAATATTTGGAGTCTGACTAAAAATCTTTTTCATTAACAATGCTTAATAATTATTAAACAAAAAAATATTTTTTTAAATATTTGTCTAAGTAATTATTATAAATTGTCAATCAAAGCAAAGTAAAAAGTGGGACAAGTCCCCTCTTATTTCTGTAATGAATCGCAAGTTTCTTTTACGAGTTTTTGAAGTTCCTCTTTGATATTGAAGTCGATGTGTCTCAATCAATGTTGCTTTAATATATCTTTCCTGAAAGACTTTTCGACGTTCTTTAATTAACTTAGTAATAGTTCCTTTACATACAAACATTTATTTAACCAGTTATCATAAAAGATTCACGATTCATTGAAAAATTTTGATAATTATCCAAATTTTGCTGGTAATTTTGCAAAATTCTCAAATATTTTAATTTAACAAAAAGAAAAAACTCCACGAAGGAGTTATCTTTGGTGGAGATAACAGGACTTGAACCTGCACGGGTCGCCCCACTAGATCCTAAGTCTAGCGCGTCTGCCAGTTTCGCCATATCTCCAAGTGAGCGATATTATAACACACTTAATTACTTTTTGAATAAAAAGAAAAACGGCTCTTTCGAACCGTTATTTCGGTGCCTTCTATCGGACTTGAACCAACAACCTACCGCTTACAAGGCGGTTGCTCTGCCAATTGAGCTAAGAAGGCAATGTGGTGGGCGCTACTGGTCTCGAACCAGCGACCTCTTCCGTGTGAAGGAAACGCTCTCCCAGCTGAGCTAAGTGCCCATTTTGGGAGTATTTAACGACACTGTCGTTAAGGGTCTCCCTAATAAAATTGCCCGTTGAAGTTTGGGCAACCTTGAATGTAGTTTGGTGGATCTTAATAGACTTGAACTATCGACCTCACCCTTATCAGGGGTGCG
>DGVS01000013.1 GCA_002395065.1 Caryophanales bacterium UBA4278 | reverse complement strand
CGTGTATCTTCACAAGCAATAATATCTGCGTTTTGCAAGGTTTCTATAGCTCTTGGAGACATTTCTGAAAGATTGCCAATTGGCGTGGCAACTAAATAAAGTAATGGCTTGTCGGAATTAAAATTCTGGCTTCTCATTCTTTCTTTGAACCTTGTGATAATCTTTTAAATCATCAAGAGGAAGGAATCTAACTTCTTCTTGGTTTTCAATTTTGACAACTTTCGAAATGACATTTATTGATGTTAGTTTGAAAGTTTCTCCATCCTTTTCGAACATTGAACCTAATGGTGGAAAATCTTTCTTAAGTTCAGTATATGTGTCATCTTCAAACAATAAACAACAGATTAGTTTTCCACAGTGTCCGCTAAGCTTTGGGATATTTAAAGAAAGCATTTGGTTTTTAGCTCGATTAATTGAAATACCCTCAATATTGCTAAGGAAATGTGAACAACATAGCGGTAATCCACAAATGCCAACACCTCCAACCATTTTTGCTTTATCTCTTGAGCCAACTTGTCTTAGTTCGATACGACAGTGAAAACGTGATGCAAGAATCTTAAGCAGTTCTCTAAAGTCTACGCGGTCTTCGGCGGTGTAAGCGATGGTTAATTTGCTTCCATCCAAAGCATATTCAGCGTCAATTGGGCGCATATCGAGCTCTAATTTATTGATTTCAATCATCGAAATCTTCATCGCTTCTTTTGCGCGTTTAATATTCTCATCAAAGATGAGCAAATCATCTTCTGTCGCTCTTCGGATGATTGGTTTAAGTTCTAATTCGGATTTGTATTTCTCAATAGGAATCAAGTCTCCAGAGACTTCTCCGACCTGTAATCCTCGAATAGATTCGGCGACAATTTTATCTCCGATTTTTAGGTCGGACATGTCCGTTCCAAAATAATAACCTTTTCCGGTTGGAGCGAATTTTATACTTACATAATGGGTAACTTCCATTTATTTAGCCCCCTTTGTGATTTCAAAAATAATGTGATCGAGCAAGAGCGGAACATTTACGTTTAACTCAAGCTTCTTAAGTGACGACATAATCACCAGTAATGATTTATCAAGGTTTTTTAGTTTTTCTAATAAACCTTCATATATATTAGCATAACAAGAGAAAATAACTTCCCCGTTTACAGCAAGATTGTTCAAATCAAGGAAGACCTGCGATAACAATTTAAGATACATTCTTGCAACTTCATTTGTCTTTAATTTTGGTCCGACGAGTTTTTGGCATGTAAAGATAGCGTCATCCTTCGACATAAGGAGCGCATTCAATTGATCGTTTAACGCTTGTTTTGCAACAACAAAACTCTCATTTTCAATATTTGCTTTGATGCTTTCGGGGTCGTTATAAAAAATCGATAAAAGTTCAGCATCTTCTTCAAAAATACCTGCAGAAATGGCATCTTTTATCACTTTTTGGACATTGATTGCTTTTAATCTAAATACTTGCGTACGAGAAATAATTGTTGGTAAAACCTTGGCTTCGTTTTCGGTTGTTAAAAAAGCGAAAACATTTTTTCCTGGTTCTTCTAAAAACTTCAGCAGCGAATTAATTGCAATCGGCTTCATGGTTTCAACAAGATGAAGAATGTAAATCATGATTCCTTTTGATTCGAGCGCTGATTTATCAAAGTTTGTAATAATTTGCTCAATATCTTCCTTTTTGATTCTTGTTTTTTCTCCATCAAAAATCATTACGTCTGGATAATTACCTTCATCGACTCTTGCGCATGTAATGCATGTATCACATGCTAGAGGATTTGGCGAATCACATAGAATTGATTTTGCCAAAAATAACGCAACTTCCTTAAGAGGCATTCCAGGATTGCCAGAAATTAGATAAGCGTGCGAAAGCTTTCCGTTACTTAATGCATTAACGAATGTTTGATATATAGTTGGCTGATATTTAGATAAATATTCCTTTATTTGCATTGAACTAATTTATGTTTAATCGCGTGATAAGCATCTTGAACAACCTCATCAAATGGTTTTGAGGCATCAAGAATAACAAATCTTTCTGGGAATCGCTTTGCTAGTGATAAAAATGTTTGTCGAACAGAGTCGTGGAAATCAATTTTTTCTAGATCTAAACGATTGACTTCTCTTCCTTTGTTGGCAGCAATTCGTGCCAAACCAATACGAGGATCAATATCAAATAACAAAGTTAAATCTGGATAATAGCCTTCTGTGGCAAATTGATTCATTTCCAAAATATAATCTATTCCAAGACCTCTAGCTCCGCCTTGATAAGCAAGAGAAGAATCTAAGAAGCGATCTGAAATAATAATTTTGCCTTCTTTAGAAAGAGGCCAAACTTTTTCTTTGAGATGCTGACGTCGAGCGGCAGCATAAAGCAACGCTTCTGTCACGGGATCCATTGCTGTGTTTTCTTTATTGAGAATAACTTCGCGAATTTGCTCGGCAATTGGTGTACCACCTGGTTCGCGTGTTAAAACGACTTGTTCTCCGTCCTTTTCTAAGAGTTTAACGACCTCTTTTGTAACGGATGATTTACCGCTACCTTCTGGTCCTTCGATCGTGACAAACATAAAGATGTCCTCCTAAAATTTCTTTCTTCCTTCAAGAGCTTTACTAAGTGTTAAAGCGTCAGCGTATTCTAAATGTCCACCCATTGGTAGACCATAAGCAAGTCTAGTGACAGTAACATTCTCTTTTTCAAGAATATGAGCAAGATACATCGCTGTAACTTCCCCTTCTGTTGTTGGATTTGTTGCAATAATGACTTCTTCAACTTGATCCTTTTTGATTCTTTCAACAAGTTCATTAATTCTTAGGTTTTCTGGGCCAACTCCATTGACGGATGAGATTGCCCCACCAAGAACGTGATAAACACCATTGAAAGTATTTAATGACTCAAAAGCCAAAACGTCTTTTGAATAAGAAACAACGATGATTTGCCTGTGATTTCTTTCTGAATCGCCGCAAATCTCGCAGATTTCTTCTTCTGTATAAGAACCACAAACCGGGCACTTGTGAACTTTGTCATGAACGTTTTCTAAAGCTCTCGAAAACTCTTCAACATCTGCTTCCTTCATATTTAAAACGGCGTATGCCATTTTCTCTGCGGACTTATATCCAACACCCGGAAGTTTGGCAAAAGAATCAATTAGTCTAGTTACGCTTTTGAGTTCCTTCATTTTTAAAATAATCCACCAGATCTTCCGGTTATTGATTCATTAATTTTTGCTTCTTCAGTATTAATCTTTTGAATGGCCTCATTAATCGCCATGACAATCATTTCTTCGACCATTTCCTTGTTGTCAGGATCAAAAGCATCTTGATCGATGCTAACAGATTTGACAGATTTGTCTCCAAGAACAACAACGGTGACAGCACCGCCTTTTGAAACGGTGAATTCCTTTTTCTTTAATTCGTCTTGGGCTTTTTGTAATTCACGCTGCATTTTTTGTGCTTGCATGAGCATTTGTTGCATATTCATATTATTTAAGCTCCTCAATGTTAATTTTGATGTCACTTGCCTTTGGCAATTGACTAATTTGACGTAAGTTATGATAAGAAGTAATCAAACGGACGGATTCGCTTCTTGAAATAGCGTATGTAAAGACTTCGTGTCCAATCATTTTGCTTAAAATTTCTGCAATCTTTTTAGCGTTTTCCTTAATGTTTGCTTTTTGAGAAAGTTTTTCAAAATCATATTCAAGCACAATAACATCTTTTGTTGCGATGAAGACTTTTCCGTCTTTGATTAGGGCCACGATATCACCAAGAGTTGGGTGGCCTAAATAAGAATCGAGTTCTTTCCAACGTAGACTGAGTGATTTTCTAAATTCTTTATCACCAGTTACCATAAGTTTGATCATCATGTCATCATCAAGTTCGTAACGATCACCATCTGTTTCGACAACTTTCTTCTCTTTCGTGTCGTCTTCAAATAACCAATCTGGTGCGGATTGTTTTTCTTCGACTTTTGGTTGTTCAACCTTAACTTCGTGTTTTGGTTCTTCAATAACAGGTTTTTCAACTGGTTTTTCCACTTCGGTCGTTACAGGAGTTTCAATTGGTTTTTGCAGGTGATTTTCCTTTATTTCTTCAACATCGTCTTGTGATTCTTGTTGAATTGGTTTTTCAACTACTTTAATTTGCTTTGCCGGTTCTTCAACCTCATCTGTGCAAAGTTTTAAAACGACAATATCAAACATGGTTTTAACATTTGGTGCAGTTTTAAAATCAATCTGAGCACGAAGGAAAGCGCCAATCATTTCATTAACTTGTTTCATTGATAAAACGGTCGAAAGATCTTCGGCCTCGTCTTCGCTTAAAACAGTTAATTCGTCTTGAGATTTTGTTTTCTTCAAGATCAAAACATCTTTAAGCATCTCGAGCAGTTCGGCGGTAAGACGTTTTAAATCAACTCCACCTTCAGCAAAAGCATTAATTCTTGCTAGAGCTCGTGTGACATCACCATTAGCAATAAATTTAATGAAATCAATTTTGTCTTCTTTGCTTGCTAAACCAAACAAAGAGTAAACATCCTCGACATTTAGTGCATTTCCGGAGAATGCTAAAACTTGATCTAAAATACTTAACGCATCACGCACTCCACCATCTGCTAGCGCAATGATTGCGCGAACAGCATCTTTATCGTATGTAATGTTTTCCTTTTCTAAAATTTCAACAATTCTTTCTTCGATATCAGCATCACTTACTTTAGTAAAGTCGTATCTTTGACATCTTGAAAGAATGGTTGGAAGAATATTGTGCGGCTCTGTTGTGGCTAATATGAAAATAACATGTGCTGGTGGTTCTTCGATTGTTTTTAGAAGAGCGTTAAAAGCACTTGTTGTCATCATGTGCACTTCGTCGATAATATAAACTTTATATTTGCCTTCAATTGGAAGATAGTTGACTTTGTCAATTAAATCACGAACTTGTTCGACGCCATTATTTGACGCAGCGTCGATTTCAATAACATCTGGATGTGATCCGTTCGTGATTTCGACACAATCGGAACATTTATTACAGATGTGTCCAATACCTTCTTGACAATTAAGAGCCTTAGCAAAAAGCTTAGCCATCGTAGTTTTTCCAGTTCCTCTAGGACCACAGAAAAGATACGCATGAGCTATTTTGTTTGTTGTTAAGGCGTTCTTTAAAGTTTTGACAATGTGTTTTTGCCCAGCAACCTCTTCAAAGGTTTGCGGACGATATGTTCGATAAAGTGCTTTATATGCCATAAATGTTACCGTTTTTGATTATACAAAATTTTAATTACTCATTAAAGAAGAAAAGACGAGATTAATTAAAAATTAAGAACCCTTTTAGCATTTAATAGCAAAAAACACACGAAATAATCGAAAAGACTATGTCTTACTTTAAGAAAAAAGATTGTTGTGATATAATCACCACGCAATGGAAACAAGTATGCTTAAACGTCTCGAGGCAACCAAGGTTCGCCTAGGAGAAGTTGATCAAGAATTATCAAGCGAGAATATTATGAAAGATCTCGCTAAATTTAAAGCACTTTCTAAAGAAAGAGCTAATCTCGAACCTGTTGTCGAGTGTTATGATCAATATCTAAAATTGGAATCTGATTTAAAAGATGCTGAAGTGATGATGGGTGATTCCGACCCAGAAATCAATGCTTTCGGTCACGAAGAACATAAAAGAATCCTTGAAGAAGAGGATAAATTAATCGAAAAAGTTAAAATCTTGCTCCTTCCAAAAGATCCAAACGATGATAAGAACATTATTGTCGAAATTAGAGGTGCTGCTGGCGGAGACGAAGGCAACATTTTCGCTGGTGATCTTTTTAGAATGTATGTTCGCTATGCCGAACATCAAGGCTGGAAAATTCAAATGATTGAAGAAAACATTTCTGAAGCTGGTGGATATTCTTTAGTTTCGTTTATGATTAAAGGTGATTCTGTCTACTCCAAACTTAAGTTTGAAAGTGGTGCACATCGTGTTCAACGTGTTCCGAAGACTGAGGCTTCTGGAAGAATTCATACATCGACAGCAACTGTTTTAGTTATGCCAGAGATGGAAGATATAGAAGTCGAAATCAACATGGCTGATGTTCAAGTTGATACCTATCGTTCACAAGGTGCTGGCGGACAAAACGTTAATAAAACAGAGTCTGCTGTTCGTATGACCCATAAGCCAACTGGGGTTGTCGTTTCTTGCCAAACCGAAAAATCTCAAATTCAAAACAGAGAAATTTGTATGCAAATGCTTCGCGCAAAAATTTACGCCAAACTGCAAGAAGAGCAAGAGGAAAAATTTGGTAACGAAAGACGTTTGAAAGTTGGTACGGGAGAACGTTCTGAAAAAATTAGAACATACAACTATCCACAAAACAGGGTAACTGATCACAGAATTGGTTTTACTGTACAAAAATTAGACCGTGTAATGGAGGGTGATTTAGAAGAAATTATAGAAGCGCTCATCCATTACGACCAAGAAATGAAAATGCTTGGCGAGCAACAATAAAATGACTCTTTTTGAGGCCTACCAAAAGGGCTTAAAATTATTAAAAAATCCTGAAAAAGAAGAGATTAATCTTCGTATCATTTTGTGTGAAATTAATGGTATTGAATCGATGACAGATTTTTATCTTCGAAAAGATGAAAATATTAAGGATTTTCAAAGATTTATTGAGGTTTTGCAGGAGTTTTTGAATGGAAAACCATTAGCATACATCTTCGGTAAAACAACATTTTTTGGAGATGAGTTTATTATTACGAAAAATGTTCTTATTCCTCGATTAGAAACTGAAGAAGTTGTTGATTTTGCTATCAAAAAAATTAATGAAAAATTTCTTAACAAAAAGGTTGTCGTTTGTGACGTCTGTACTGGGTCTGGTTGCATAGGATGTGAGATTTTTAAACACGCAAAAACAAACCGCGTGATTTTCTCTGATATTTCCGAAAGCGCAGTGAAACTTGCATCGAGAAACGCTCAAAAATTTGGGGTACATGGAGAATTCTATGTTTCAAACGGATTAGATTTTCTCGATAAAAACGTCGATGTGGTGATTTCAAATCCTCCTTATATCTTAAATAAATTTGATGTCGATGAATCCGTAATGAAACATGAGCCACATATAGCATTATTTGTTGATGAAGAACTCACCATTTATCAAAACATCATTAAAAAAGCCGTTAAATTAGGTGTCCCATTAATTATTTTCGAAATTGGTTACGATCTTAAATCAAAACTTGAACAAATTATTGAAAAAATTGCTCCAAACTATAAGACAGACTTTATCAAAGATTTAAACGGAAAGTTTAGAATTTGTTCCTTAGAGAAAATTTAATAGAATATTGATTATGAAAAAGATTCCTCGTGCTAAATACAAAGATGCTGCTAAAATTCTCCAAAAAGGAGGGTTGGTTTCTTTTCCAACGGAAACGGTTTTTGGTTTTGGTGTTGTTTACGATAATGAAGAATCATATAAAAGACTAGTAAAAGTAAAGCGTAGACCACCAGAACAACCGTTTACTCTAATGTGTGCCGATCGTACTGATATTGACGATTATGCATACATTGACGAACGAGCAAGAAAATTGATAAATGCGTTTTTTCCTGGTCAATTTACGATTATTTTAAAAGCAAAAGAGACATTACCAAGTTGGGTTGTTTCAAAAGAAGGAAATGTTGGAATTCGTGTTCCTGATTATCGCGAGATTCAAAATCTAATTCGCGCTGTTGGGAAACCGCTTCTTGTTCCATCGGCAAATAGACACGGCGAACCGCCATTGGTAAATTCAGATGACGTTTATAACGTATTTAAAGACGAAGTTGATGCTGTAATCGAGGGTGAATCAATTAGCAATGTTCCGTCGACAATTGTAATAGTTGATAAAGATGTCAAAATAATTCGTGAAGGTTATATTACAAAACAAGATATACTTAAAGTATTGGAGGCAAAGAAATGAAAATTGTCTTAGGTAGTGATCATGCGGGTTTAGAATACAAGCTCGCAATTAAAAAACATTTAGAGGAAAAAGGGCACGTCTGCGAAGATGTGGGAACTTACACAAAAGAATCGTGTGATTATCCAATTTTCGGAAGAGCAGCCGCCGAAAAAGTAGCTAAAAACGAAGCTGATTTTGGTGTCCTTGTTTGTTCTTCTGGCGAAGGCATTTCTATTGCTGCAAACAAAGTGAAAGGTGTCCGCTGTGGTCTTGCTTATAATGACGATGTTGCTCGTTTAATGAGACAGCACAACGATGCAAATATGATTGCTTTTGGACAATCATTCATGGATTTAAATGATGTGTTAAAGCGTGTTGATATTTTCCTTTCAACAGAACATGAAGGTGGTCGTCACGCCAGACGCGTTTCCGAAATCGAATAAAAAAAGTTTATCTTTAGATAAAAGGACAAGTGTTTGAACACATTTGTCCTTTTTTTACGAATAAAGAATATAGAAGGGTTTTACGGACAATACTGCCTTTCATGAGGAGACAAAAATGGAAAATAAAGAAAATTTTAAATGTCCCAAATGTGGAAATAGCGATGATAGATTTATTGGGATTAAAAACGGAAAACCGTATTGCCGCAAATGTATTTCGTTTAGTGGAGAAAGTGCTAATAAACGAAATATTAAAAAAGGCGCGATTACTTTTAGTCTCAAATATAAGCTATCAAAAGATCAACAAGAGATTAGCAAGAAGATTGTCGAAAATTATAAGAACGGAACTAACACACTAATAAATGCGGTCTGTGGTTCCGGAAAAACAGAATTGGTTTATGGCGTAATCGCCCATGCGCTATCAACCGGAAAGCAAGTCGGTTTTGCCGTTCCAAGAAGAGATGTTGCGCAGGAACTCTATTTAAGAATTAAAGAAGTTTTTTCTTCAAACAAAGTCATTTTAGTTTGTGGCGATCACCACAAAGAACTAGAAGGTGATGTGGTGGTTTTAACAACCCATCAACTTTATCGTTATGAAAAATATTTTGGTCTTTTAATTATGGATGAAATCGATGCATTTCCATACAAAGGAAACGATGTTTTAGAGGCTATGTTTCAGCGAGCCGTGGATGGCAATTACGTGATGATGTCGGCAACACCATCCGATGAGGTTTTACAAAATTTTTCCAGGCAAAACCACGATATTTTATACCTAAACAAGCGTTACCATGGTCACAAACTTCCTGAGCCAAAGTACATTCAAAAATTCGGAATAAACACGTGGTTTGAATTACTCAAAATACTTAAGCGTTTTATTGATGAAGGAAAACCAGTTTTTATTTTTGTCCCAACGATACAAATTTGTGAATATCTTTGTGAAAAACTTTTAAAGAAAATACCAGATGGGAATTTTGTCCATTCCAAGTGTATGGACCGCGAACAAAGAATAAAAGATTTCAGAAATGGAAAATATAAATATCTGGTTACAACAGCAGTATTGGAAAGGGGTGTTACGGTAAAGAATCTCCAGGTAATCGTTTATGAAGCAGATCATGAAATTTATGACGAATGCACATTAGTGCAAATCGCAGGAAGAGTGGGGAGGAAGTATGATGCTCCAGAAGGTGAAGTTATTTTTCTTGGATTTAAGAAAACGCGTGCTATCGTTGGTGCAATCGAACAGATCAAAACAAAAAATAACTCTTTGTAAAATTTGTTTTAATCCTATCGAAGATTCGCTGCACCACATTTTGCACAAGAACACTTCTATCTGCCATCGCTGTTTTGAGCGCTTTAATCCAAAATTGGAAACGTTTGGAATCGGTAATATTAAAGCATTGTACATATTTGATTACGATCAAACAATCCAAGAACTTCTATATCAATTTAAAGGATGTGCCGATATTGAATTATCACAGGTGTTTCTCGAATATTTACAAAATTTTCTAAGACTAAAATATCATGGCTTTACATTAATTCCCGCGCCATCTAGTCAAGAAGGAGATGATAAAAGAGGATTTAATCATGTTGTTGAGATTTTCTCTAATTTAAAACTCCCAATGTTAAGGTGTGTTCATAAAACCAAGAATATAAAACAGGCTGATTTATCAGCCAAAGAAAGAGAGGGCGTATCAAAAATTTTAACTATCGACAATATTGATTTAAGTAAGAAAAAAGTTTTAATCGTTGATGATGTTTATACAACCGGATCTACAATTCGCTCAATGATTAAGCTTGTCAAAAGCAAAAACCCAAAACAAATCAAGGTTTTAGTAATGTCGAAAACAATGAATCTCGATAACCAAAATAGACCTAATTGATTTGTTAATTATATTAATTGCTTGTCGTACCATTTTTATATGGTAGAATACTAAATTGTCCGGTTAAGGAGATAAATTATGGCTAATTTTATTGAAAAAATCTTCCGTATCGATGCTCGTGTGCTTAAAAAATACGAGAAAGAAGCGGATAAAGTTATTGCATATGAAGAGGAGATGAAGGCTTTAAGCGATGATGAACTTCGCGCAAAGACTCCTTATTTTAAGGAGTTATTAGAAAAAGGAGCCACTCTTGACCAAATCAAATATGAAGCGATGGCAGTTGCTCGAGAAGCAGCTCGCCGAACTTTGGGACAGTTCCCATTCAAGGTTCAAATCATCGGCGCATTAGTTATGCATGATGGTGATGTTGCCGAAATGAAAACTGGTG
>DGVS01000009.1 GCA_002395065.1 Caryophanales bacterium UBA4278 | reverse complement strand
GAAAACTCAATGTTTTATACAAAAATTTTACAAATCACAATGATTTTCGTTTAGAGGTTGTTTTAAATGAATTTAACCAGGATTCGCTGGTGATTTCGACTCCATTTAAAAAAGAAAAACACTTCTATTACAACCAAAAAATCAATAATTTAAGTGCGAACGGATATTGTAAATTTAATGACCAATTTTATTACTTTGATGAGACCTCTCAAGCAGTATTAGATTGGGGTCGAGGAATCTGGACTTATAACAACACTTGGTATTGGGCAAGCATGAACGGAGAGTATCAAGGAAAGAAGATTGGAATGAACCTTGGTTATGGTTTTGGTGATACCTCAGCCGCTAGTGAAAACATCTTCTATATTGATGGAATGTCTTACAAACTAAACGATGTTCGTTTTGATATTCCAACATTACCAAATGGAAAACACGAATACCTCAAGCAGTGGAAGTTCCGTTCTAAAACTGGAGACATTTCCTTAACCTTTGATCCAGTGCTTCATCGTAAAGCAAACATGAATCTTTTATTCCTAAAAAGTAACCAAAACCAAGTCTTTGGTCTTTTTTCTGGATACATTATTGTTAATGGTAAACAAGAATATTTTGAAAATATTCCTGGCTTTGCCGAGAAAGTCCACAACTTGTGGTAACTTTTAGTTGAAACTTATTTTATCTTCTTATAAGATATACACGCAATCGCGGAGTAGAGCAGTCCGGTAGCTCACCAGGCCCATAACTTGGAAGTCGCAGCGTTCAAATCCTGCCTCCGCAACCAAATAAATCATTAACCACTCTTGGAGTGGTTTTTGTTTGGAATACATCTTGAGACAACTAAAACTATTGCCAGACCTACATAGAATGCTCGAGTGTGGTAATAGAGTCGGAGAACGTTTTGAATCGCTAGTTGGATCAAATTAATTAATTGTGGTTATATAAAGCGCTAAGCATTCGTAAATAATCCCTGATACAATTTGGCGATTTTTGCAAATTTAGCTATGCAATAAACCTAACTTTTTGCAAATGTACCATATAAATAAACCTAACTTTTTGCAATTTCAATTTAACATGTCTATATATTCGTTGTATTATAATGGTGAGGTAAATCAAATGTTTAAAAGAAAAATATATTCTGAATTATTAAAATGGAAAAACGACTCAAAGGGAACATCCGCTTTATTAATTGAGGGCGCGAGACGTGTAGGGAAGACAAAAATTGCCGAGTATTTTGGCGAGAATGAGTTTCCTGCCTATAAAACAATTGACTTCTCTAAAGAATCAGAAGATGTGATTAATTCTTTTAATGATTTAAGCAAAATTGAAAAGTTCTTTGAGAATTTATTTTTAGCTCTAGGAACTAATGTTTTGCCTCGAGGCAGCTTATTAATATTTGATGAAATACAGTTTTGTCCTAAAGCCAGGCAGGCAATTAAAACTCTTGTTGCTGACGGAAGGTATTATTATTTGGAAACAGGATCTCTAGTTTCTATCAAAGAAAACACTCAAGATATCTTGATTCCTTCTGAAGAAGAATCCATTCAAATGTATCCAATGGATTATGAAGAATTTCTTTGGGCTTGTGGATTAGAATTTGAAGCCCAAACAATAATTAATCATTTCAAAGAAAGAACAGCGTTTGATTCAAATATTCATCAATCATTAATGAAGAATTTTAGAACGTATCTTGCTGTAGGTGGTATGCCAAAAGTGGTGGATACATATTTAACAACACATGATTTCTACGCTGTTGATAAAGAAAAGAAAAAGATAATTAAACTTTATGAAGAAGATTTAAGAAAAATTGACAATAAGTTTGGCACTATTTGTTATCTTGTTTGGAAACAAATGCCAACAATGCTTTCGAAACATTCAACTAGATTTATTGTATCGTCTACCAATGAAAGATCGGATTCTGTGTTATTTATTAACACAATGGAAAAACTGATAGAGTCAAAAATGGTAATGGTGGTTTATAAATGCACTGATCCAAGTGGCGGATTCTCTTTAACTAAAGATGCTGGTTCATTCAAATTATATTTTAATGATGTTGGATTATTTACTTCTATTATCTATCCTAATACTGTCAATGACACCCAGGATATTTATCAAAGACTAATATTTGATAAACTAAAAACAAATTTAGGAATGTTGTTTGAAAATGTTTCTGCTCAAATGCTAGTAGCAAATTCTTTTGAACCATATTATTACTCTTGGGAACAAGAAACTGGTGGTGTTAAAAAGAAATATGAAATAGATTTTATTATCTATAAAGGAGGAAAGACCATTCCTTTTGAAGTCAAATCAAGAAATGTTTCTTCCAAGGAATCATTAGACGAATTTAGAAAAAAGTTCGTCAAAAAAATTGGAGAGAAATATATAGTTCATATAAAGCAACTATCCTACGGAGATAATTTAACTTATTTGCCTTATTACATGCTTTTTGCGGTTAAATAAAACATTCTTCACTATTAGTCACAAAACAAACAGTTGACGATATAGTTGGTAAAAAATGTATTTTGGAGGTTATTAAATAATGGGGTTATTAGAGATATGCAGCTATAATTCCTATTGGAGAGGCTTAGATTATTTTGAAAATGATATTGATGCAAGAAAAACTTTAGCTAAAAATAAAGAATCTTTTGATCGAATTACGCCATTTCATTTAACAACTTTTAATTAATTTTTTACAACAAAAATAATGAAAACCGGTATGATAATCCACAATTTCAAAACTTTTGATGAGTTTTACGCATATTTAAAGGAAAACTCTACAAAAGAAAATGAGGTTTTTGTCGAGGTTTCTAGAAAAAGACCCGAGAATTGCCGTGATATTTTAAGTTATTATGACGCTGTAAAAGTGGCATTATGTTTCGGTTGGATTGACTCTACTTTACGAAACATTGATGGAAAACTTATTCAACGTTTTTCTCCTAGAAGGAACAACTCCCACTGGACAAAAACAAACATTGAACGATGTAAAGAACTTGATAAACTTGGATTATTAACTAGTGAAGGCAAGAAGGCTTGTCCGAAATTTTAAAAAAAGTAAATGTGAAAGGTACTCAATTCCTATTTATTAAGGGAAGGGTCCTTTTTTATGAAATATTCATATGAATTCAAATTGAATTAGTTAGGCAAGTCTAACTTTTCTATTTACATCATTTTTCAACTGATTATAATTATATAGGTTAGGTGCGCCTAACTATTTCGGAGGAAACATGATGAATCTTATTGAATTTAAAGATGTTGGACGTGTTTATCACGTTGGAGAACACGAACAAAAAGCCCTTGATCAAGTTAATCTTTCTATTGAAGAAGGAAAGTTTATCGTTATTTTAGGCCCTAGCGGTGCTGGTAAATCAACTTTACTGAATCTATTGGGAGGTCTTGATTCTCCAACAAGTGGAAAAATCTATGTTGAAGGAAAAGATATTTCAACTCTCAACAATAACGAACTCGCTGATTATCGTGCTTCAACTGTCGGTTTTGTCTTTCAATCATATAATCTCATCCCAACATTAACAGTTTTTGAAAATGTTTCTCTCGTTAAAGAAATTGTCTCTAACCCTCTAAGCGTCAATGAAATGCTTAAAGAGGTTGGTCTAGATGATCACAAAGATAAATTCCCATCTGAACTAAGTGGTGGTGAACAACAAAGAGTCTCAATTGCTCGAGCGCTCGCTAAAAACCCAAAAATCTTACTTTGTGATGAACCAACTGGCGCTCTTGACAGTGAAACCGGCGCTATGGTTTTAAAAGTCTTATTAAATATGGCTAGAAATTACCACAAGACGATTATTATCGTCACCCATAACCAAAACATTGCTAAAATGGCGGATACAATTATCCGAGTCAAATCAGGTCATATTAAAGAAGTGGTCAACCAAGACCATCCATTAAGTGTTGACGAGGTGGATTGGTAAAATGCTTTTTAAGAAGTTACTCAGAACAATTTGGCACTATAAAGCACAATTTATCTCCATGATTGTCATGGTTCTTTTAGGTGTCTCTGTTTTTGTTGGTTTCCAAGGAGAATGGAAATCGATTGAAGTTGATACCTTTGCTTTCTATGACCAAACTGGTTTTGCAGATTATCGTTTAGTTAATGAGACTGGTTACTCTATTGAGGAAATGGAGAAAATCAAAAATATCGAAGGAGTCGATCAAGTTTCTCGATATGTCTCTGTTAAAACAAACGAAACAAAAGAAAATGATGTTGTTGCGGTAACTGTCACAACAAACTTTGATGTTTCTTCATTTGTTGTTATCTCCGGTGAAAAATATGATGAAGCATCTTTAGATGGTGTATGGATCTCTAATCAATACGCAATCAAAAATAACTATAAATTAGGTGACAATATTTCTTTGAAATATGGTTCACATACATTCACTGGAAAAATTCAAGGTTTAATTAAGTCGAGTGAATACTTAATTTGTACTCCTGGAGAAAGCCAAGTCATGCCTGATTTTAATACGTATGGCTATGTCTATATTTCTCCAAATATGTATCACTCGTTATTTTTAGGAACAGAAATTTATCCTGAAATCCACGTTCTTTCTCAATTAAGTAAAAAAGATTTTATTTCTAAAGCTAATCAAGCCTTAGGAAAAACAAATCTCATCTTATCGAAAAATGAAATCGTCTCTTATTCTGAAGCTCAAGGTGAAGCGGCAGAAGGTAAAACCATGGCTTCAATTCTTCCTGTCATCTTTCTAGGTATTGCAGTTTTAATTATGGCCACAACCATGCAACGCTTAACTAGAAATGAAAAAACCCAGATTGGAACACTAAAAGCCTTAGGCTTTAGAGATGCAAAAATCGTTCAACACTATACTCTATTTGGTCTATTTGTCGGAGTAGTTGGTTCTCTTCTTGGTATTGGCTTAGGCTACTTTATCGCTTGGTTTATCTTTAACCAAAGTGGACCAATGGGAACCTA
Organism: Caryophanales bacterium UBA4278; assembly: GCA_002395065.1. Taxonomy (GTDB): domain Bacteria; phylum Bacillota_I; class Bacilli_A; order RFN20; family CAG-826; genus Fiminaster. Next base: position 25,432 of record DGVS01000009.1, on the reverse strand, counting down.
TTTTGATTTACCTAGCTGGGCCATCCATGTGCCATGGTGGACCTATCTAGTGATTATTGGAATAATCGGTTTTATGACTTTAATTTCCTTTCTATCTACAAAACGCATGCTTCGAGGTACAGCCAGTGAAGCCCTTCAACCATATGTACCAAAAGCCATGAACCGATTAAAAATCGAAGACTCCAAAGCATGGAGAAAACTAAAGTTTGCCACAAAATGGAATTTACGAGATTTATTTCGTCATAAAGCTCGTAGTGGCATGACTTTATTTGGAGTCTTCGGTTGTACAATCCTTCTTATTGCATCATTTCTAATGATGGAATCAATGACTGGATTCGTGAACAAATTCTATTATGGTTCAATGAACTATGAATCACAGATTTCACTAAAACAGGATGTAAGTAACGAGCAAGCAAAAGAAATCGCATCCTACTTTAAAGGCGATTACTCCGCGAACACAAACGTCTTATTTAACGATGAAGCTATCGCGATGGATATTTATCATGTTGAATCTGACCACGTTCGATTCCTTGATCAAAAGATGAATTATGTTTCTTTAGGTGACCAAGGTGTCTATGTTGGGCAACGTCTAATGGAGACAAATAACCTGAAAATTGGTGATACATTTACCGTCTCCGTCTTTGGAACTGATATTAATTATCAGTTAACATTAGCGGGTCAACTCCGCACTCTCACCAAAGGTGTTGTGATGAATGAGAAATACGCGAAAGAACTGGGAATTGCGTATAAAATTAACCAGATTTACACAAATACACTAAAAGATGATATTAACAGAGACACAACTTATTCGTCATTAATTTCGACGACTAAATCTCGTGCGGATATCATTAAATCTTTTGATAGTTTTATGTCAGTCATGTACACAATGATTGGAGCATTAATTGTTTTATCAATTATTCTAGGAATTGTTGTTTTATATAACTTAGGGACGATGTCGTATTTTGAACGATATCGTGAATTAAGCACCATAAAAGTTGTCGGATTTAAAGATCGACACATCGGAAAACTCTTAATTAGTCAAAACATGTGGTTAACAATTGCTGGATTTGTTTTAGGAGTTCCAGCAGGAATTGGGATTACTTTTGTACTAACAAAGGCGTTAGCCAGTGAATATGAAATGATGCTCATTTTTGGTTGGATGACTTTTGTCATTCCACTTGTCTTGGTTTTTGGAGTATCTTTATTTGTCTCATATCTCGTTAGTCGAAAAAATAAGAAAATCAATATGGTCGAAGCACTTAAAGTGCCAGAATAGGAGAAGAAAAATGTATAAGTATACTTTAGGAATTGATGGAATGGCGTGTGGTGCATGTGAAGCCCACGTCAAAAATAAACTCATTCGTCGCTTAAACTGTAAAAAAGTCAAAGCAAGCCACATCAAAAATAATGTGGTGATCTTCTCTGAAGAAATTTACAAAGAAGAAGATTTTAAAAAGATCCTTGACCCAACTGGTTATATTGTTACATCTTATCAATGTGATTTAGCTACAAAGAAACTCTTTGGCTGGAGGTAATTAGTAGTGGAAGATTATGCTTACCCTTTACTTGGTATCCCTCTAATCTTTTTATGTACCACTCTAGGAGCCTTATTTGTTTTCTTCATTAGAAAAAAAGAAATCTCTCCAAAACTAAATAAAATCTTTACTGGTTTTGCTGCTGGAGTGATGTTTTCCGCCTCTTTCTTTTCACTCATTAAACCAGCGATTGAAAGTGATGTTACTTACATGCCAACATGGGTTATTGCGGTGATCTCGATTGTTTTAGGTGCTCTCTTTCTATGGGGCATTGATAAACTTGTTCCACACTTTCATAGCGCCGAACAACAAGATGAAGGTCTACCTTCAAGAAAACTAAGCAAAACATCAAAGATGTTCCTTGCAGTCACTATCCATAATGTTCCAGAAGGTTTATCCGTTGGTATTGCTTTTGGTGTCGCCCTAGCTAACCCAGGTAACCAAGCCTTACTTGTTGGAGCTTTACTTCTTTCCATTGGTATTGGTATTCAAAATATTCCAGAAGGTGCAGTGGTCTCTCTTCCTTTAAAAGCGGAAACTGGATCAAGTAAAAAAGCCTTCTTATTTTGTATGCTTAGTGGTGCTGTTGAGCCAGTTGCCGCTATTATTGGCTTATTCCTTGCAATACAAATTCAAGGAATTATGCCATGGGCTCTTGCATTTGCTGCTGGCTGCATGATTTATGTCGTTGCTGAAGAAATGATTCCAGAAATGACAAGTGAAGGTCATGACCACTATGGAGTTTGGTCATTTATTCTTGGTTTTGTCATTATGCTTGCACTTGATTGCATTCAGTTCTAATCTTTTATCTAAATAAAGAAGTATTATAATAATAAGAAATATGAAACGCTACGAATCCACTGAAGACTATTTAGAAAAGATCCTTCAATTATCAGATATTAAAGAAGAAGTTCACGCTGTTGATATTGCTCGTGAAATGTCTTTCTCTAAACCTTCTGTATCTGAAGCCATGGGAAAACTAAAAGAGCAAGGCTATATTGAAATTAATCCGAAAGGAGCGATTACTTTAACTCCAAGCGGAGAAGAAATCGCTAAGAAAACTTTAGAAAAACACGTTATTCTCACCCAAATGTTACTTGCTTTAGGAGTGGATGAAGAAACCGCCTCTGATGATGCTTGTCGCATGGAGCATGATATCTCTGATAAAACATGGGAATTAATTAAGAAACACTACGAACAAAACAGAAAATAAACCATTAGGTTTATCACATCTTTAAAAAGTGAAAGAGTTAGGATTTCCTAACTTTTTTCTTTACTTATGTATCATGGGGTCTATAATATTCTTGGTTAGGAAATCCTAACTTTTTGAAGGAGGTTCTTCTATGCCAATCTGTTTAGCTCCATTAAATACGGATGTAAAGATTGTCCGAGTGCTCACTGATGATAAAACAAAGAAACATCTCGAGAGTCTGGGAATTTTAGTGAATGCCTCCGTGAAAGTCATCTCTTCGGTTAACGGCGGTGTAGTGCTCGCTGTCAAAGAAGGACGACTTGCGTTGGATCGCTCCATCGCTAACAAAATTCTGGTTGCATAAGAAAGGAAGGAATTTATGCTAAAAAAACTAGATGAATTTCAAATAGGCGAGACTGGCCTAATAAAAAAAGTAGAAGGTGAAGGTCGTCTCCGTCGTAGACTCTTCGACATGGGTGTTACACCAGGTGCAACTGTCTACCTTAGAAAGAAAGCTCCTTTAGGAGACCCACTTGAAGTAACCATTCGTGGTTATGAACTCACCTTAAGAAAAAGCGAAGCCGCTTTAGTCCTTCTAGAAGTGGAGGATAAAAAATAAGATGAAACGCTTTGCTCTCGCAGGTAACCCAAACTGCGGAAAAACAACTCTCTTTAATAACTTAACTGGTAGCACAGCTCACGTTGGTAACTGGCCAGGTGTCACTGTGGAAAAGAAAGATGGTGTCTATAAGAAACTATCTGAACCAATCAAAATTATTGACCTACCAGGAATTTATTCCCTCTCCCCATACACTAGTGAGGAAGTCATCTCTCGAAACTACATTCTGGATGAAAAACCAGATTGTGTCATCAACATTGTTGATGCAACAAACTTAGAGAGAAACTTATATCTCACAACTCAACTTCTTGAAATTGATGTTCCTGTCGTTGTGGCAGTCAACATGATGGATGTCCTTGAGAAAAATGGTGACTCATTAGACGAAAAAGTTCTTGAAAAGAAACTTGGCGTTCCAGTCGTCAAAATCTCTGCTTTAGAGGAAGACAACTTAAAAGAACTCATGGAACGTGCTTTTGAAGCTAGTGAAAAGAAACGTGAAGGAGTCACTATTTTAGAGAATAAAGATCTCAAACATCTCGTCGGAGATGTCAAGATTGCCTTTAAAGGCAAGAAAGTGGAAAACCCACTCTTCCACGCGATCAAACTCGTGGAAAATGATGAGATCGAAGTGAAGATGCATGAAGAACTTCTACCAATGGTGGAAGAATTTAAACAAACTCTCCACGATGAAACATTCGGTAACGATATCGAAGCCATCATCGCGGATGAACGTTATAACTACATCTCCAAAAACTTCTCGAAAGTGATTGTTCACTCTGAACTTGCTGATGAAAAGAAGGAAGTCAAAGAAACCAAATCCGACCGCATCGATAAAGTCTTAACACACAAGGTGTTGGGCTTACTCATCTTTGCCGTCATCCTCTTCTTTGTCTTCCACCTCACATTTAGTGAAAACCTCTTCTTCCTTGGTGGACTCTTTAAAAATGCTGCTCCATCATTTGAAGGAAGTATTTATGAAGGATTATTCTGGACTGATGGAGGAATTAACTCTCCAGGTGTCATTCTCTTTAACTTCTTTGATATGTCGTTTAGTGCGATTATTGATGCTGTTAGTGGTGCCATGGCAGGCGCACTAGGAGAAGGACACTGGTTAACCGGATTCTTATGCGATGGAGTCCTCTCTGGATTATTCGCCATTCTTGGATTTTTACCGCAAATCTTGGTTCTTTTTCTCTTTTTCTCCATTATGGAAGACACCGGCTACATGGCTCGTGTCGCCTTCATTTTAGACCGTATCTTTAGAAAGTTTGGTCTTTCTGGACGAGCATTTATCCCAATGATTATGGGATTTGGTTGCTCTGTTCCAGCGATGATTAATACCCGTACTTTAGCGGATGAACATGAAAAGGTTGCTACAATTCGAGTTATCCCATTCTTCTCTTGTGGCGCGAAGTTACCAATCTTAGTCGCCATTGCTGGTGGTGTTTGTGAAGTCTTCGGCTTTAGTAGTGTTGACCTCATCACCTACTCGATGTATGTAGTTGGTGTTATTACCGCGATTATCGCTGTTCTTATTATGAGACACTCCACCCAACGTGGTGAAGCTGCTCCATTCATTATGGAGTTACCTCAATACCATTTACCACAATTCCGTGCTTTAATGATCCACCTCTGGGATAAGGCCAAACACTTCGTTAAGAAAGCTTTCACAATCATCTTAGCTTCCACAATCATTATTTGGTTCTTATCGAACTTTGGTTGGGATTGGCAGATGTGCGAAATGGAAGATTCCATTTTGGCTAGTATTGGTAAATTCATTCAACCATTATTTACCCCACTTGGCTTTGGTTCACAACTTTCAGCGTTTGGCTGGGTGTTTGCTGTTGCCGCTATTACTGGTCTTATTGCTAAAGAAAACGTCATCGCGACATTCTCTGTTTTAGCCGCTGCCATTGTTGCTGGCTTTGAAGGAACAGAAGAAGGCGTCGCTGAAGCGGTGGTCATGATTACCAACACTGGCATAACTTGGCCAGGTGCGATTGCCTTTATCGCCTTTAATATGCTCACTATCCCATGCTTTGCTGCATGTGCTACCGCTAGAGGCGAACTACAAAAAGGAACATTTAAATGGACACTTCTCTTCTGGATTGTTGCCTCATTTATCGGTGCTTCCTTCGTCTACTGCTTCCTAAGCATGTTTAGTGTGGATACCCTTGCTTGGGCAATCCCATGCACCGCGGTGTTTATCGCGTTAGGTGTCTTAACTGTTTTCTATCTTCGTCATTACGAAAGAAAACAAGACGCCAAAGTAGCTTAATTACTTACTCATAAGTAAGAGAAAGGAAAAAAGTAATGTTTCAAAATCAAAATACCCTATGGATTGAAATCCTCGTTGTTGTGTTAACACTTGTTTTTTTCCTTCTCCTGCTTGGAAGATACATCTACAAAAAGAAAAAAGGTCTTCCAGTAGGAGAATGTGCGTCTTGTGCTTTGAAAGGTAAAACCCTTCTAAATCAGTACCACAAATGCTACTGTAAGAAATAATTAACTTATTCAAGCTGATCCACCAGGGTCAGCTTTTTATTTATGTTTTTTGTTAGTGATAACTAATCAGTGGTATAATAACAACCAATATGAGTGGAAATGCCATTTTTAATGCAACGGTTTGTATTATTGGAATTGGAATTCTTTCCATCCACGCTCTAAATGTCCTTGTGAAAAAGAACCGTGGAAAAGATGGAACTCGTCTATTAAACTTCCTTCTTTTTACAGTTCTACACTTCGCGACTTATCTCACCTTCACTTTAGTTAAAGCGAATTATACAAGTGATCCATTCATCATCTCGTTTTATACAGTTTTTTATATCTTTAATAACATTGAAGCTTTGCTTCTTTATCTTTATACGATTGAATATATCAATCTAGAAAAGAAGACGAAAAAACGATTAAACTTAGTTAATCTCGCTTTGTTCTCCATCTTTGTTATTTTAGATATTGTCAACATTTTTACCGGAATATTCTTTACTTCAGTAAATGGCGTATACACTCGAAGCAAAACAATGCTTATCTCTCAAGGATATCAATTGATCTTATTTATTATTATCTTTGTGATCACGGTGTTTAATAAGAAACTAAACCTTCGTGAGAAACTCGCATTTGGTTCATATTGTGTTCTTCCTTTAATCGCGATTATCTTACAGAACACCTTTAAAGGATACGCTATTGCGTATCTCTCCATCATTATCGCGATTGAAATGCTCTTTTTGTTTTTAAACGTGACAAGAAATATTCAATTAAGCGAGGAACAAGAGAAGAACAAAGAAGCCCAGATTAAGATCATGATGTCACAGATTCAACCGCACTTCATCTATAACTCTTTATCTTCGATTTCAACATTAATTCCAATTAATCCAAAGAAAGCCCAAAAATCTCTTGATGATTTTACAGAATATCTTCGACATAACTTATCTAGTCTTACTCAAACAAACCTTATCCCATTTGAAGATGAACTTCGTCACATCCAAACATATGTCTCATTAGAGAAAGTTCGTTTTAACGACCGCCTAAATGTTGTTTATGACATTCAAACAACGGACTTCTATGTCCCACCTTTATCTCTTCAACCTTTAGTCGAAAATGCGGTGAAACACGGTATTTTAAAGAAGGTTGAAGGAGGCACACTCATCTTCAAAACATTTGAAACAGATGAAGCATATGAAGTTGAAATTAAAGATGATGGAGTGGGCTTTGATCCAAAGACAATCGACTTTGGGTCAAATAAACATATTGGAATCAATAACATTAAGAACCGTTTAAAAAGTATGTGTCACGCGGATTTGATCATTGAAAGTGAACTAGGTTACGGAACAAGCACAACTGTTAAGTTCTATAAGGAGAAAAAATGAGAATTCTACTAGTTGATGATGAAGAACTTCAATTACTACGTCTAGTTAACACAGTCAAAAGTGTTCTAAAAGACGAAGAGTTATTATCTTTTTCTAACCCTGATAAAGCTCTTGAAGAAGCAAAAAAGAATCGCATTGATCTTGCTTTTTTAGATATCGAAATGCCGCATCTAAATGGCATTCAACTCGCTAAAAAACTCAAAGCTATTAACCCGCAAACAAAGGTCATTTTTGTGACCGCCTACGATAACTATGCACTTGATGCATTTAAGGTTCATGCTTCGGGTTATGTAACTAAACCAGTCAATGTTGATAAAATAAAAAAAGAACTCGAACAACTCGAAGGTTTAGTAGAACTAAAACCAACAAAGAAAATCCAAATTAAATGTTTTGGTAACTTTGAAATTTTCTACCAAGGTGAACCAGTTAAATTCGCCTATCAAAAATCCAAAGAAGTTGTCGCTTATCTAGTTGACCGTGAAGGTTCAATGGTCAATGTTAACGAACTTAACGCTGTTCTTTGGGAAGAAGATCATAAGTCATATTTAAGAAATTTAATCGCGGATATTAAGAACTCCTTTAACGCGATTAACTGTGGTGATGTATTTATTAAAAGACATAACGAATGCGCCATTGATATCAACAAAGTTGATTGTGACGCATTTGAATATAAAAAAGATAACCCAGATGCTGTACGAATGTATCGAGGGGAATACATGATTCAATACCCTTGGGCAGTGTTCAAGGACGAATAATTTATTATTAGTTTAATCAAGTGTGGCACTTTTGTGGCACATCTTTGTTTATTATTTTTTTGTTCTTATTTGAATAAATAATTCGGGAGGTTATTTATGAAGAAAATATACGGTTTATTACTTGGTGGAGCCTTGACTCTCTCGTTAGCAGGAGTTATTAGTGTTTCAGCAAGCAAAACAGAAGTTAAAGCGGCTCACGCTGCTATTAATGTTAGTAGTGTTGACGAACTTAAAGCTGCATTAGCTTCGGCTACATCAGAAACAGAAATCGTTGTTAGTCAAAAACTGACATTAAATCCTGATAATTTTAGTTCGACAAGTTATGTTTTAGATGGAAAAGGCGCGACCGTTCGTGTTCCTACACCTTTTCTAGATGAAAACATGAATTATAATGCCAACCCATCGAATTTTGGTGTTTTTCAAATTGATCAAGGAAATAATCCTTTGACCATCAAAAACATGACGATTATGGGTGGAAAAACTGATACCGGAATTCAAGTCAATCAATGGTGGGGTGCAGTTTCAGTGACTACAGGACAGGTAGTTACTATAGAAAATTGTAATTTCACTCAAAGTAATGGTGGTCTCAGTTTAAACAACCAAAATGGAAACTCCAAAGTTATTGTAAAGAATTCAAATTTCTATAAAAACATTGCTTGTTCGGGAGGAGCTTTAAAAACCTCTAGCGGAACACTTGTTGTTGATGGATGTTCGTTTGTATCGAATTGCACTTATGACTTTAGTGGTGGTGCAATTGCGTTAGACTCAAACAAAAACCGTGATAAACATACTGTTGCATATATCAACAATTCAGTTATTGCAAACAATACAGCATCTGGATCAAGTTCTGGAGGCGGCATTTATAAAAAATATGGTTCGAAGCTTTATTTAATGAACAGCACAGTTACCGGAAATGCCAGCTCCCACGTTTCTTTTGATGATGACGATGCTGAATTTGATGGTGCAGTTGCTTTAACTGGCTATGAAGATGGTACTAACACAACCTTTTATAGTGTAAATAACGCTATTATTGATAACTACATTGTGGGTCGGGAAAGTCAACAACCTGCACGAACCGATATTTCCCAAGAAAATTATCGAGAATTCCGTATGAATATTTTTAATAGCCTTTACGGAAAACTATTTCAATCAGAAGATGCAACAAATACAATTGAAAATTGTAAAGAGAGTTTAGATAATACATTCGCTTTCTGCTACGAAAACATTTCTAATGTCAAAAAAACCGCATCGACTTACTATGACGATGAATTTACAAAAGTATTCAGTCATCCAAAGATTGTTCAAAATGGCACAAATGCTTATAGCTACTATGTTCCAGCAAGTCGTAAAGGTCCTGCTGCCACAGGTGGAATTAAGACATATTTTGATTATGATGCCTTCCCAACTGTCAAGATGGGCTATGGTGAACCAGGTTCGATTACCGCTCTTGGAGAACTTGGAACCCCAACAAGTGATAAAAAAGTCACTAAATACTTTGAAGGCACAACTCGTGTTGATGGAGTTATTGGTGCCTGTGCTCTAGCACCAAAAGATTATTACTATGTTGAAAAAGGCACTGTTTCAAATGGCGTTATGAGTGGTATCTCTGATAATGGGGATTTTATAGAAGAAGGCTCTTCTGTTACTGTAAGTGTTACTCCAAATGATGGTTACGGTTTTAAATATTGGACTTTGTCCAATTCGTCTGACCATCCAACAGATAATCCTTATACATTTACTCCAACAGGAATCGTAACCGTAACTCCAGTTATTGGACAAATTTTTAATGTTACATATAACCTCAATGGAGGAACAGGAACAACTCCAACAACGCAACAATGCATTGCTGGAAACTCCATTACTGCTGCCGCATCAACTGGCTTTGAAAGAACTGGATATACATTCTCGAAATGGAACACAAAATCCAACGGAAAAGGTCAAAATGTCAACGCTGGTGCTTCCTATACTGTTAATGGAGCAACAACGCTTTATGCAATGTGGAAAGCTAATGTTTACACCGTTACGCTTGATAAAAATGGGGGTACAGGTGGAAGTGGTTCTGTTAATGCGACCTATAACGCAAACATGCCATCAATGACCAAACCATCAAAGGAAAACTTTGTTTTTGATGGTTATTATGATGCCTTAGAAGGTGGAACAAAATATTACAATGCCAATGGTTCTAGTGCTAGGACATGGAACAAGGCTGAAAATTCCACTCTATATGCTCATTGGTTAAAGGTTATTGGATACACAGCGGAAGACTATGAAGGAAACTATGATGGTCAGCCTCATACTATTTCTGTTTCAGTCTCTAATCCAGTTGAAGGTGCAACTGTTACCTATGGTACATCGTCTTCTGATATTACTTTAGAAAATGCACCAACATACACAGATGTGAAGCAAAATGAAGCTGCTTACGAAGTCTTCTTCAAGATTGAAGCAGAAGGTTATGCAACAGTTGTTGATTCAGCAACAGTTACATTACACAAGGTTGCTGCTCAAAGCGTGACACCAACTGCTAAAGAAAACCTTTATTACACAGGTGAAAACATTGAATTACTTAATGAATGTAGTTCCACTGAAGGTACAGTCCAATACTCTTCAACTGAAACAGGAACATATTCTGCTGACATTCCAACCGGTCTAGAAATCGGTGAGTACGAAATCTTCTATAAGGTTGTTGGTGATGGCAACCATACTGATTCAGAAGTTAAATCCATGAAAGTCAGCATCCTTGAAAACGATAAAACAGTTCTTAATAAAGCAATTGAAAATGGTGATAAACTTCACGAACTTATCAAAGATAAGTATCCAGAAATTGATGGACCATTAGCTACTGCGCTTACTGCAGGTAAGGAAGTTAAAGAGAATACAACTGCATTAGCAAAAGATATCACTGACGCTACAACAAAAATCAATGAAGCTTGCGTTAGCGCTATTGAAAAACTTGTGGAATCAATCGGTGAAATCAAAAACAACGAACAATCTAAAGATTCTCTAGAGATTGCTCGTGCGGCTTATGAATCATTAAGCGACGATTTAAAGCTTCTTGTTCCACAAAAGACCTTAGCTGATCTTGAAGCTAAAGAAGCTGAATACAAGAAAGTTTCTTCTGGCTTAGCCTGGTGGGCAATTGCTCTGATCGTAGTTGCTTGCTTAGTCGTTGTTCTAGCTGTTCTTTATGTCTTAGCTTTCTTCGTCTTCAATCGTTGGATTGCTAAAGATGATAAAGCTCTTCGTGTTTTTGTCCTTGGTCACAAGGAAGGTAAAGCACGTACATTACTCTTAACATGTAAAGTCGAATACCACGCTGATAACGAAGTATTCAAGATAAAAGCTGAAGCTTTAAAAAAATAGATTTAATCGAATAAATTTAAAAATTTAGGAGGTCATTTATGAAAAAAGTAAATGGTTTACTACTTGGTGGAGCAATGGCTCTCTCATTCGCGGGAGTTATTGGCGCTACTTCGGCAACAAAAGACTTTAAAGAAGTTAAGGCCGATGATGAAGATGTTGCGCTCATGATTGGAACGCACGACATGATTTCTGAGCCAACATTTTCTAGTGGCGGAGGAACCGCAACATACGATAGTTCAACAAGAACACTCACTTTAACCAATTTCTCTTATAGTGGTGAATCGTATGTATATGAATATAGTAATTATGCTGGTTTTTATGTTACAGGACTCGAAGATCTACAAATTAAACTAAGCGGTAACAACGTCATTAAAGGCCTTTACAACAGTGATAACGCAAATGCTATCGTTAATGGCGGTATCATCAATGTTAATACAACAATCAGCGCTCTTGATCCTAGTGGAGAAAAACCTTCATTATCATTTGTCACTGCTCAATCAACCGCGATGAGCCAATATTATTCTACATATGGAATTTATTGCGCTAGAAGCTTAAGTCTTTCCGGCATTGTCTTCAATTCATATACTGAATCTGCTTCTAAAAACGCAAACTGGGGTTTTTATGGTAGTTGGGTTGATGGCACCTTGACAATTACAAATAGTGTTACTCGATTTGAGTCATCGGATACAGAATTTGGCACTTCTGCTGGAATCGTAGCCAACTGTTCCTTAGACTTCTCTAATTCAACAGTAAGAGCAATTGGCCATGGTGGAAACAATTCATATGGGGTCCGCATCAATACTTCAAGTTGTAAGAAAGTCGACATTACTGAAAGTAATGTAGAGGCAATTGCTGGAACAGCAACACAAGAATCAACCGGTTTTGCAATGCAAAAAGTGTTTAGCGTTTCTAAATCTAATTTTGTCGCAACTGGAGAACACTATGGTTTTAATACTCTCAATTCAGAAACCCAGACTGTGACTATCGGAAACGATATGAAACGCTTTACTATTAGTGGTAACACACGTGCTGCTTCCTCAAAAATTAGTATTGTAAATGCCTTTGCTGGTTACGGATGGGAAGATGCTGCTGGAACTGGCTATGCATCTAATATCAATGCAAATCCTAGTGGTGTAATTTATAACTTTAAACGCATTAGCTTTGGTCAAATCGCTTATACTGCTACAGCTTGTGAAGCTGTTGCATACGATGGATTATCTCATCAAATGTTAAGCGTCACTGTTAGTGACCCAACTTCTGGTTCTGTTGTGAAGTATAAAAAAGATGGAGAAACTGATTTTTCAATATCTATTCCATATGAAAGCCAAATCGGAGAACATATTGTTTACTATCAAATTGAAGCTAAAGATTACACAACTGTAACTGGATCAGTAAAATTTACCATCAATAAGGTCTCGACCTCCTGGACAACACTTCCAGTTGGTGCAACTAACCTTAAATATGATCAAACTGAGAAAAACTTATTAGTAACAGAAGCTGTAGCTTCAAATGGCACTGTTTCTTATACCTTAAATGGTGTTCTAACAGATGTTTCTGATCTTAAAGCAACAAATGCTGGAACATACAAAATCGTTGCTCACGCTAATGTGGATGAGTATCATGAACCATTAAATGATATTGAATTACAAGTCGAAATCGAAGCCGCTGATTTTATTTCTGTTAACCATCAGATTTCTGGAACGCAGGAATATAATGGCGAAGAGTTAACTCCTTGGTTCTCTCGTTCCGCTTCTACATATTATCATGACCCAATTAGTTGGTTATATTCTTTAACCGAAGATGGTGAATATACTAATGTTATTCCAACATTTACTGATGCTGGAGATCACACTGTTTATTGGAAAGTTGTTGCTCCAAACCATAAATCTCAAGGAGGAAGTGTTGTCTTTACAATTACTCCAGCAAACTTAAGCGATGTTTCTGTCAGCGTTGAAACTTCCGAATTTGTTTATGATGAACAAGCAAAACAATTATCTGTCCAAACAGCCGGAACAACAGTTGATGAAACCGCTGTGACCTTTAAATATTCTTTAAATGAAGATAGCGGCTTTGAAACAACTCTTCCAGCACTTACTGATGCTGGAGAATACACAGTTTATTGGAAAGCTGAAGCAGCGAATCATAATACTGTTACAGGTTCATTTGAGGTAACAATTAATAAAGCTCAATCTTCTTATAAAGAAGAACCAAGTGCTATTGCAGGTTTAACTTATAAAGGTGAACCACTTGAACTCGTTGAAGCTGGTGAAACAGATGATGGCGTTATCAAGTATTGTGTTGGTGATAAAGAAGGAACCTACTCCGATGCTATTCCGACTGGAACTGAACCAGGCACATATGTTGTATGGTACAAGGTTGAAGGCGATTCTAACCACCTTGATTCTGAACCAAAATCAGTCACTGTAACAATTGGTGAAAACGACAAAACAAGTCTTAATAAAGCCATTGAAAATGGCGATCAGCTTCACGATCTTATCAAAGATAATTATCCAGAAATTGATGGACCATTAGCCACAGCTCTTAGTGAAGGCAAAACTGTAAGTGCTGATACAACAGCATTAGCAAAAGATATCACTGATGCTACAACAAAAATCAATCAAGCTTGCGTTAACGCTATTGAAAAACTTGTTGAATCAATCGGTGAAATTAAAAACGATGAACATTCAAAAGAATCAATTGAGCTTGCTCGTGCTGCTTATGAATTATTAAGTGACGATCAAAAGCTTCTTGTTCCACAAAAGACCTTAGCTGATCTTGAAGCTAAAGAAGCCGAATACAAGAAAGTTTCTTCTGGCTTAGCCTGGTGGGCAGTTCTACTTATCGTAGTTGCTTGCTTAGCAGTGGTCTTCGCTGTTGCATATTGCTTACTCTTCTTTGTCTTTAACAAATGGATTAAGAAAGATGATAAAGCTCTTCGTGTCTTCCCACTTGGAAAGAAAGGCGAACAAGTTCGCTTAATCTCCATGTGCTGTAAGGTGGAATACCGTAAAGCTGAAGAAGTCTTTAAATCCAAGTCTGAAGCATTAAAATAATTATACATAATTAATAATTGTCCGTAGAGATTCTACGGACTTTTATTTTGTGTAGAAATGTGTATAATATATTTTGTTTTACAAAGGAGATCAGTATAAATATGAAATTTCCAAATGCTCAAAAAGGTGTCACTAAACTCTGGGTTGGAGCTTTAGTCGGCATTATTGTTACAGCAATCGCCGTGATTGGTTCAATTTTATTAGGATTTAACAATGGTTCAGAGGTTCTTAAGAAAACCGGTGTTGGTGTTGTTGGTGCCGGTGGTATTGCTGGATTAGTTGTTTTTATCATCGAACTTATTGGACTTCATCAAGCAAGTGAAGACGATAAAAACTTCAATAGTGCTTTATGGATGGTTATTTTTGGATTAATCATCAGCATTATTGCTGGTGTTATCGGGGCCATCAATAATGATATTTGTATAACAGCTGCTAAATATCTAGGTATTCTTGGTAGTGCTACTTCATTATTTTCTTTAGTTTATATTTTCCATGGAATTATGGCGATTTCTAAGAAGCTAAATAACGAAGACATGGTCAAAGAAGGACGAAGATTAATCTTTGTTATTTATATCCTCCTTATCGCTGACATGGTCTTTAGTTTATTCGGTAATATCTTTGAAACAAACGCCGCTGACTGGATGAAAATTGTTGTTTCTGTTTTAGTGGTTGCTGCCGCCGTTTTAGAGGTCGTCGCCACAGTCATTACCTTCCTTTATTACACTAAAGCAAAAGAAGTATTTAAGAAGTAATATTTATCTTTTAAGATAAAGGGTGTCAATTTTGACACCCTTTTTCATTCTTTAATGACTTTAATTAGTTCATCTTTGACGTGTTCAATGAATTCTTTTTCTTCTTGTTTAAACCGAGAACAAATCGGAGAATCTAGATCAATCACTCCGATGAGCTTTTCTTCTTTAATTAAAGGGACAACAATCTCGCTTTTAGACAAAGAAGAACAAGCAATATGTCCATCAAACTTATTCACATCATCAACAACGATTGCTTTTCTTTCCTTAGCACTTGTTCCACACACACCTTTTCCTAATGGAATTCTAGTACAAGCAACATCACCTTGGAATGGGCCAAGAACAAGTTCGTTATCAATGAGTAGATAAAAACCCGCCCAGTTCACGTCTTCCATCTTAAAAAGAATTGCAGCGGTGTTGGCTAGATTAGTGACCAATGGAAGTTCACTAGAAATAACACTTTGGACTTGTTTCAATAACGTTTCGTATTTTGAATTCATTTCACGAATTATTTTATCACGGATTATGAAGTAGAAAAAAATTTAATCATGTGCGCGTCATTCAAGGTAAATGACCGCGCACGTGAGACAATAAATTGTCTTTGACTTGCCTGATTTTCTTTGATTACAATAAAAGTCGAAAAGAGGTTTAAAAATGGAAAATCAAGAAAAGAAATTTACATTAAAAACCTGGATGAACATCCTTTTCTGGGGTGCGGTGTGGGGCATTGTTGAAGCCACACTTGGAACAATCCTTCATCTTCCAGGATTTGATGGAACAGGCATTTACTTTGCCTCAACAGCAATTGTTGTGCCAATTGCCTATTGCTTAATGGCGAATTGCTATAAGAGAACAGAATCTTTCTATGCAGTTTATTTAATGGGCGTTTTAGCCGCTGTGATTAAATTAAGTGTTGGCTTTATTGTTGGATTCACCCAAAAAGTGTATAACCCAGCCATTTACATTGTTGTTGAAGCCTTAGCAATGGGCTCATTCCTAGCGGTCTTTAGACCAAAGAACGTTCTTTCTTTAAGAACATTTGGTGCGATTGTTGCCGCTAACACTGTCTATCAATTAACATTTTTAGGCATTAGAGCAATTAGCGGAAACAACGCCTTTGCTTCTTATGAAGCATGGGTCAAGACCGGTGAAAAATATTTGTTCACAATGAATGGATTAGCAATCGTTTATACTCTTGCAATCGGCAGTGCAGCATTTGGTTTATTTAAACTTGCTGAACACTATAACTTCAAATTTAAATTTGATTTAAATAAGTTCATTACTTCTCCAATTACTGCTGGAGTTCTAGTAGCTTTATCATTTGGCTTAACCATTGGTTTAGCTGCTATTTAAGTCTAACAACCTATGGTTGATATCTATTCCAAGATTAACGATTATCGTAAATTAGGTAAAGACCTTGTTTTAGTCACGGTCACCGAAAAAGAAGGCATGGGTCCTGCCGATGTAGGTAAAAAGATGCTTGTTACTAGTGACGAAGCTTTTGGTACTGTCGGTGGAGGGGCAATTGAATTCTATGCTCGTGAGAAAGCCAAAGAAGTTCTCAAAGAAAGAAAATCTTTCTCGGAGAAATATCTTCTCTGTGGTAAAGAAGTTTATCCAGACGTCAAAGGAGTCGAACTTCCAATGGTTTGTGGGGGACATGCGACACTCTTCTATGAGTTTGTTGGTCCAAAACAATATGTCTACATCTTTGGTGCTGGACATTGTGGTGAGGCACTTGCCAAAACACTTAAACCTTTGGGTTTCCACGTTACAATCATTGATGAACGAGACTACGTGATTGATCAACTTGATGACTCCGCGGATATTAAAGTTGTCTCCGGATTTGTCGATTTCATTGAGAAACAAGGCTTAAAGGACAACGCATATATTGTTGTTTGTACACCAAGTCA
This sequence comes from Caryophanales bacterium UBA4278, assembly GCA_002395065.1. Taxonomy (GTDB): domain Bacteria; phylum Bacillota_I; class Bacilli_A; order RFN20; family CAG-826; genus Fiminaster. The sequence goes on along the minus strand of DGVS01000009.1, from coordinate 8,390 downwards.
CACGCATGATTATCACGTCTTAAATAAGATTTTAGAAAAGAAGTATCATCCAGCTTACTTCGGAATGCTCTGTAGTAAGAAGAAAATCGCTGAATATCTAGAAAAAGCTTATCAAGAATTTGGCAAAGATATTGACCTAAAGAATTTCTATTCTCCGATTGGACTTAATATCGGAGGAAATTCTCCAGAAGAAATCGCTATTTCAATTTCTGGAGAAATGCTCTCGGTTTATTATGGTAAAAGTGAACTAAACGCTCACCTAAGAGATCCAGGAGCGAAAAAGAAATAAGATTTATTATTAGTAATAAAAGTTCGCAAATTTGTCGCGAACTTTTTTATTTCAAAACTCTTGCAAATAGGTCGGTTAACCGATATAATTTAAACATGACATTCCTCGATTTACTTAGTAACAAAAAAACAACTGTGTATGCTTTGTCGAATCTTAGTGGCGTTCCAAAAACAACTTTAACTGATATTGCATCTGGTAAAGCTGATATTTTGGAGTGTTCTGGAAAAACGTTGCAATCAATTTCAAAATGCTTAGGAGTGTCAATTGAATATCTTCTTTCTTTAGAAAGAGAGGAACCTAAGACGTTATTACCAGAATTCTTGAATTCTTCAATTGAGGAGTATCGCAAGGCTGTTAGAAAAAATAGCTCGTTACTTGATTGTTATAGTGATGAGTTAAATAGTTCAATCAATGTTGCTGAAGTTGAAAACCTAATTTCTCACGAAACTGCTACTAGATTAAGAAAACGCTACTTTTAGATAAGATATTTATCAGCAATATTTTTTAAGTAACTATTTTTTATATTTTTAAAATTTCCAAAAAAATTTCGTTCACTTTTTGTAATGAAACCTTTTGAAACTTTATATTTCAGCAATTCAAAATAAGCAAATAAATCTGCTATCTGCATAAATGGTGATTCTGATTGCTTTGTTTTAATCATTTTACAATTCGGATATTTAAAAACAAATGCTGTAGTAATAATATCTGCAAGGCGTTCTTGGCCAAAATCATAATGAAGAATAATCGACTGATATTTTTTAAGAAAAGATTCGATTTTGTCGACATTATTAATTATTAGTTCAGATATTGACTTTCTCGTCAAATCGGCTTTTGTATCTTTTAACAGCGAAGAAACAATTACTTTGTATTTAGCAAAATAAGAAAATAAATATAAAGCATAAAATAGTTTGACTCTCTCTTCTCGAAAAATGTGTTCATAAGGCTTTTCGCCTCTTACTAAATTACCGACATGAACAAAGTGATTTCCACCAATCAATCTTTCAAGATTAAGGTTAAAGTGATTAATTGTTTTTTTGTTATCTTCGCTAGGATCAACAAAAACAAAAGAAACCGCATAAAGAGGATTTTCTTTGGAATATGGTGAAAAATCTCCACTTTCATCAATATATACATGCAATTCTTTTTGTTTTTTCATCGATATAAAATAAAGGAGGGAATAATACTCCCTCCATCCGATGGACCCCGGTTTCTCACCGTGCCCAATCATATTATCACAAATACTTTATTTGTATTCAATAAAAATATAACAAATTTTAAATCACACTAAACTGATGCGGGTCTTTCTCCTTAAAGATTGGATCATTCCCAACATTGTTATTATTATCAATCGCTTCAATGTAATATTTAACGTTATCTCCTTCATTTAAGGAAGTGAATTCAAAGGTATAGTTTGATGTATCTTTGTATTTATTCATATCAACCGATTGATACGCTCCATCATTGATGGAGTAATATAATTTAACACTCTTTAAGCTTTGCTTATCATAAGAAACAATGTTACATTTCACCAGTTTCTTAGTGGAACTAGAAACATTGTCGTGAAGAACTTCTCTCGAATCAATAAAGACATTTTTTGTTGATGGAATTTCATGTGTCCTACAGTGGAGGGCATCAGTATTTAAAAATTGTAATTCTTCATGATTAGAATTAGCGATTCCATGAATTTCATAACCCGGAAGTGCTTCTTGATAAACTTGCATCGCTTTCTGGTTATATGTTGAATTACTACCTAATGGTAGATAAACGTGTTTATTCGTGATTAACGAGTTTGTATAAGGTGCAACTGTGTTGCCACCTGGTTCTTCCACACGATAAATCTTGTAGTTATATCCATAAGAACACTTGGTGTTCGCTAGTTGACTAGCTACTTGTTCATAGTAACTATAACGTGGATTACTTATTGGAAGCTTCGCGACAATAATTTTGTCTGGTGAAACAATCTTGGCCCAGCAGTCAATGTGTGCAATATAGTCTCCCTGAGGATCAATTGTAATCACATAGTTATCTGTTCCGGTGTATGTTTCCATCTGACTTCGAACGAGTGTTTCATTGTTGCTATTTTCATTAATAATTAAATCATCAGAGAACGCTGTTCCTCGTCCATTTTGCATGAGGTTTCCTCCGGTATGAGTCAAACTCATCTTGGAGTAAGACATATTAAAATATGTCGCTAAGTTCTGAGGCACTTTATTCTGGTTTGTTCTTTGAGAACGATTATACGTAAAATCAACGATGCCTAGATCGAGATTGTTATAAACAAAAAATGGAGAGAAATCTCTTACCCAATAAGATTGTAGAGCATCAAGATTCATATCTAGATAAGTGAAGTTTTCTTCTTTCATTGAGTTTGATGTAACCCAGTTTTGCGCTTCGATAATTCGTGATGATTCATTATTTGATTTATGACAAAGTAAAAGGATCTTATTATCTTTCGCGATTTCTTTATAAACAGAAGCATCCATCATCTCTGGATAACACATAATTACTTGTTCACATGGTTCAAATTCGGCAGGCATTCTTTTTGTGAATGTTTTAATTTCTTGATAATCATCTTCTGGTGGTGGAGTGATCGATGAATCCTTTGTTAATGATGAAGTACTAGAAGATGATGTGTTTGATGTGCTTATAGAAGACGCTACAGTAAGACTACTACTTGGTGTTTGACTTGTCTCAACTTCTTTAGAAGTTATTGAATTAATTGATCGACTCGTTTTCTTAATTTTCTTGTTTGTGGATGTACATGAAGAAAGTGTGAGTAAACCCACTAACAGAAATAAAAAAAGAAAACGAGAATTCTTCATGCTGCTTATTATAAAACATTTTGTTTAAAAGAAGTATTTCTGGTTAGACTAATCTAACTATTTTTGAACCACACTTATAAATTTGTGTGGTAATTTTTAAACAAAATTTGTATTATGTAATTTACACAATTTAATGTGTAACTACAAAAAAGAGGAAACCCCTATGAAAAAAAGAACTCTCGGTATCGGCTTACTTCTTACCGGTTTCGCGTTGACTTTCGGGGCTTTTTTAATTCCTCAAAAAGAAGCAAAAAAGACATATGCTGTTCATTATTCAACAACGCTTCCAACAACAATCAAATTTAACGACAATACCGAATCGGAAATCAGAAGTTATTATGGCGCGTTAAATAACTTAACTGAAAACGAAAGAAGCGGAACGAATCTTTTGAAGAATTTAAGAGATATTATCCATGATGATATTACTTACTACCCATATGGTTCTATTACAAGTGCCGGAGTTACACAAATTTATACAATTACCGATCGAGATTGGACAAATTCTCCAATTAGTTCAATATCGAGCGGAACTTATAATTCAACACTGAATCAAATCACAAATTATAGCCATTCACAAGAAAAAGATAATAATCCATATATAACTATGTTATATGTTGACTACGAAAGGAATGGCCCAACTAGATTTTTAAATGGAACTGCAGCAAGTTTTGATAAAGAACACGTCTGGTCTCAGTCACACGGTTTTAAAGCTGCTAGTGGTGCAACTGGTCCTGCTGGAACTGATTTGCACCATTTAATTGCAGGAGAAAAAGCTGTTAATCAACAATTTCACAGCAATACCTCTTATGGAAACGTTAAAGTAGCTTCTAAAGAAGCTGCTGAAGGCGAAGCTAGTTCAATTGCTCCAAAGTTCATTATTTCTGGTAATAAAGTTGGGACACCTGTTCATACCAGTTCCGAAGACGATGAAAATGTGGTGTTTGAGCCAAACGATGCTGATAAAGGAAGAATAGCTAGAGCTTTGCTCTACATGGCTGCATGCTATAACAATTATTCTGGAAAAGAAAGTATTTCAGATTTTGACCCAAATCTTGTTTTAGTTGACCACATAGTAAAAGGCGATACATCTGTAGGTAGCAGCGAAACCAACCCTGCTCCTTATGGGATACTCTCCGACTTACTTGAATGGAATCGCACATTTAAACCAACACCATTCGAAATTCATCGCAATAATTTAATTTATAATAACTATCAGTTTAATAGAAACCCATTTATTGATTTCCCTGAATGGGCTGATTTTATTTGGGGAAATGCTGAATCTGGCTATCAAAGCACAGGATATGCTCAACCATTAAGTGACACAATTAATGATTATAATGATCCTTCTGGCGAAACAGTTGCTGTGACAGGCGTTTCCGTCAGTCCAAGCTCTACTTCTGTAGAAGCAGGAAAAAATGTCACATTAACTGCGACAGTTAGCCCATCTAATGCTACAAACAAGAATGTTACATGGACATCAAGTGATACAACTATTGCGACAGTTTCAGGTGGTATTGTAACCGGTGTTGCTAAAGGCAACGCAACAATTGCTGCTACCACAAGTGATGGCGGTTATACAGCTACTTGTTCTGTAACTGTAACTAAACCTAGTGGCCCAACCGAAGCTTCTTATATAAAAGTTAGTTCATTAAGTGCCTTAGAATCTGGAAATTATGTTATTGCTGCTGACACCTCATCTTCTTTAAAAGGAATGACTTACAATTTCAGTAGTAGCAAGTACTCTGGCACTAATGTAACGGCAACCAATAATGTAATTTCAGAAAGTGACGGAAATTCGAGAAAGTTTGCTCTTACAGTGAGTGGTTCTGGTAATAGTAGAACAGTGGTTGTCAAAGATCCCAATGCAAATAAATATGTTGCTTATGGAAGTGGTACGAATTTATCACAAAATACTGACTCTTATTCCTGGACTGTTTCCGCAGGAACAAAAGGAACATTTAGATTTACCTCTCAGACATCTGGCCGTGGATTAATTTATCGTCTTGGCACTTATAATTATTTTGGTGGATTTTCCACCAGTAATGTTACGGCTGGTGGCACAGAATATTATGATTTAGAGTTATTTAAATATACCGAGGCTCAAACAACAAAATCATTAGATAGCATTACACTTGATACAAGTAATGTTCCAACAACATTTAATGTTGGAGATACATTTAGTTATGAAGGTTTGACTGTAACCGCCAATTATGACGACGGTACCGATGATATTGTCACACCGACAAGTGTTTCAACACCAAGTTTGTCTAGTGCCGGTCAAAAGACTGTCACGGTTTCTTATACTGAAGGTGGTGTTACAAAAACAGCTACGTATACAATCACTGTTACCGCTAATCCATCCATTTCGTGGACTGCTCCAACAATAAACGTTTATTCTGGATCCACCTTGAGTGGAACAGATGTTAATTCTTGGGCCGTTACATATAATGACGGTGCAGGCCATCAAACTGTTTTGACTTATAGTCAACTAACAGTCAAACTTGGTGGAACAACAATCTCTATTCCACACACATGGGTAGCTGCAGATGATGGTAAAACATTAACTGCTACATATAGTTCTTTAACTACATCTGAATCTAGCGCTGTTCAAGTTACCCAAAGTGTAAATACAATCATGAAAACCGAAGAACCATCATCGAATGTTTCAGATTTAACATTTACCGCTGCTTGCGGAGGTTCTGGTACAGCTGACGATGGTAAAACTTGGACTGTTACTTCAGATGCCGCCGAATCGAATTTTGACGCAACTAAAGGCATTCATTATGGAACAGGTAGTGCTGCAGTTGAATATATTCAACTTGTTTCTGATTCATTTACTTCTGGAACAATAACACAAGTTGTTGTTAATGCATCTGGTGCCTCTGGTGTCACTGGTTCTGTTTCTGTAACCGTTGGAGGTAACGCGTTTGGTGAAGTTCAATCATTTAATACTACAGCCAGTGATAAGACATTTACTGGTAGTGCAAGCGCTGGACGAATTGTTGTTCGCATTTATAAAGCATCTGCTGCAGTAAAAGCTATTTACTGCAAAGCTGTAAAAGTTACTTATACGACATCAGGATCGTCAGTAAACATTGCTAACTCTCTTGACCACATCGCTGCTCAAAGAGTTGCAGTGAAGTTTGCCAAAGCATTTAATGCAGCGATGGATACTACTTCCGGATGTACAACAAACTTATCAACAGCTTGGTCAACATGTTCATCTGCCTATAGCACATTCTTAACCGAAGCTGCTGCTTTATGGTCAGCTGAAGAAGCATACGCTAAAGACTTAATTAAGTATGCTACTGCTCAATACTCTGATGACTCAGGTGAGGCATGTATTGAACGTATGATGAAGACATATGAAGTCTGTGTCCAAAAGCATGGACAAACAGCCTTCATGTCTGAACTTGTGACACTTGGAAAAGCTCCAACTTCAGTCACAACACTAACATTAAATAACGCCACAAATATCACAATTATTGTTGTGGCTAGTGTCATTATGATTGCTGCTGTTGGTGGATACTTCTACATTCGTCGATATAAACAAAAATAACCAGCAATTCTTGGATAAATTAAGCAAAACAGGCGTAAAAACCTGTTTTTCTTTTATTTAAAAATAACCGTAAATCTTAACTATTTTTTGTGCGAATATAAATCATAGATTTGACTAAAAAATATTTGGGACTATAATCATTCGGGGAGAAAAATATGCAACTGATTAAAAAAGCCTTTATTACAAACTGCATCCTCATGGCTGTTTGTGCCTTGTGTCTAACTTATGACGCTATTGTATTTCGAGCTTGTTATGAGATGCTTCATAGTGGAGATTGGTCTTCAATATTCGCGATTTTTATCATCCCACTCTTTTTCCTTTTTTCATTAGCATCGGTGATTATGGGTGGTATTCAAATCTCAATCGCCATTCGTAATATTGTTAAAATCCGTACTTGGTACACAATTTTGATGCTTGTCTTATCAATCATTGTTCTTGTTGCACCAATCGTACTAGTTTTGTTATTATTTCTTCTATAATTTACCAATTTTGGTATAATTATAAACATTAGGAGGAGCATTTAATGGCCAATAATGCAAAGGGATACCTCAACGCTGGATTAGGTGACTTAGTTAACCTCATCCTCGCGATCATCCCATTCACATCCTGGTTGCTCGGTGCAATCACCAGAATTCAAAGAGGACATGTACTTGCTGGCGTTCTTCAATTAATTCCACCAATTACCTTAGTCTTCTGGATTCTCGACATCTTAAGTGTCGCGACCAACAAGGATCTTACTTTCTACGCTTAATCGTAAAAGTAAATAAGGAATTCTCCCATCTCGGGGGAATTTTTTATTGATTTTTAACCAAAAAAATGCTTTTTTATCGCAATTTTCTTTGAAAACTGCTATAATTTTAAGCACATGACTAAGGAAGAAAAGAACGCTCTAAAACTTGATCGACGAAAAATATTAGAAGAAAATCATATTTTTCATCGACGTATTGATGAACTCTTCGCCAAGAAGTATCGTACATCTATTCGTTTTGAGAATGCTCTAGTGATGGATGATGGAAAAGCCTACATTAATGTTGACTTAACCAAGATTGAATCCCCATTCTCAGAGTTCTCTTATAATCGAAGATTAAATCCTGAAATCTATGATTATATTAATAATGAAGTCTTCTTCTTAAGAGCGTCGATTCCTCTTGTCATCCGTTTTGATGATGATGGAAAGTATTCTGAGGAGATGAAGAGTAACATTCGTAAGACTGTTGTTCGTCACTATAACTTAGAATACGAAGATTGTCGTTTAGCCTACCGTAAGAATATGTGGAGTGGATTCTTCATTCTTGGTTTTGGCTTAATCTTTCTAATCACCTACATTCTTCTTTCCATCTTTGGAAACTGGAATTCCGTGTTAATGGAACCACTCCTCATCATCTCATGGGTTTGTATCTGGGAATCGATTAATCGATTCTTCTTTAGTGGTCATGAAAGAAAAGTGGATGTTTATAACGCTGGACAACTGGCGTTAGCGGAAGTGAGCTTTGGTAAGCCAGTTCGTAAAGAAACATCCGTAAAGGAGAAAAAATAAAATGGAACTTAAAGGAAGTCGCACAGAAAAAAACCTTGCTGCCGCTTTTGCTGGTGAAAGCCAAGCCCGCAACAAGTACACCTACTTTGCTAGCAAAGCTAAAAAAGAGGGATTTGAACAAATCGCTGCTATCTTCTTAGAAACAGCTGAAAACGAAAAAGAACACGCCAAAATGTGGTTTAA
>DGVS01000008.1 GCA_002395065.1 Caryophanales bacterium UBA4278 | reverse complement strand
CTTGTGCGTTTGGTAAATATTCAGCTGAGATTTTATTTTCACCTGTTCCTGGGTTTCTTGAGAAAGCAACACCAGTTCCAGATGTTTCACCCTTGTTACCAAAAGCCATTGATTGAACGTTAACGGCTGTACCCCAAGAATATGGGATGGAGTTCATCATACGATAAACGTTCGCACGTGGGTTATCCCATGAACGGAAGACTGCTGTAACAGCTTCGAGTAATTGAACTTTTGGATCAGATGGGAATTCTTCGTTGAATGTTTTCTTGTAGTAAGCTTTATAAGCTTTAACAAGTTCTTTTAATTGTTCGGCTGTAACTTCTGTATCAAGTTTATAGCCATGCTTTTCCTTGAGTTCATCAAGCATCTTATCCATTTCAGTACGTGGATGTCCTTTGGCGATGTTTGTAAACATAAGGATGAAACGACGGTAGCTATCATAAGCAAATCTTTCGTTTCCTGTTTCTTTCGCTAAAGCAGCAACTGTAACATCATTTAAACCAAGGTTTAAGATGGTGTCCATCATGCCTGGCATTGAGACTCTAGCACCAGAACGGACAGAAACGAGAAGTGGGTTGTGATCTCCACCGAAATTTTTTCCTGTTTCTTTTTCGACTTCTTTAATGTGAGCGTAGATGTCATCAACGATTTCTTTAGGAAGTTTTTTACCACTGTCATAGTAAAGGTTACAAGCTTCTGTTGTAATGGTGAATCCTTGTGGAATTGGTACACCAATACTGGTCATTTCAGCAAGACCAGCACCTTTACCACCTAACAACTCTTTGCCTAAACCATGGGCTTCTTTAAAGTTGTAGATGTACTTTTTTGCCATATTATTCCTCCTAAGCGACAATAATATGTGTTTGAACACACGTATATAGATTACACGCGCAAAGAAAACGCCGCAAACACTTTATTTTTGAAATCGGTTTCAAAAGTTGTGGTAAAATAGCAAATATGAACGAAAAACTTATTCTCACAATTGACTTTGGAACACAGTCTGTTAGAGCTGGTTTATTTAACAAAAAAGGCGATGTTGTTGACATAGTCAAAAAGCCATATGAACCACCATATTTTAGTCAAAAACCAGGATATGCTGAACAGGATCCAAACTACTATTACAAAAAAATGTGTGAAGCAACAAAAGAAATTGCTTCTAGAAACAAAGAAAAACTACCAGACGTTATTGGTATTAACATGTGCTGCTTTAGAGATTCTGTTGTTCCTTTAGATAAAGACAACAAACCTCTTAGACCAGTAATTCTTTGGCTTGATGAAAGAAGGGCAAAAGGACTCAAGAAATTATCAGCCTTTTCACGTGCCATTTTTAAACTTGTTGGAATGGGGCCAACTATTGAACTAAATCTTAAACGTTCAATGAGTCGCTGGATCCAAGAAAACGAACCAGAAATATGGGCGAAAACAGACAAGTTCATGATGCTTTCAACGTATATTACGTTGTTACTTACCGGAAGATATGCTGACTCTCCGTGTTCTCAAGCTGGACATTTGCCAATCGATTTTAAAAAAGGAGTTTGGTATAAAAAAGCTGAGAAGCATTTAAAAGGTCAGATTTTTAATGTTGAGAATAAAAAACTTTGTGAGATTGTTCCTGTCGGCGGTGTTATTGGAACAATCACGGAACAAGCCGCTAAAGATACTGGATTACCATCAAGATTAATAATGTTCTCTGGTGGTTCTGACAAATCAGCAGAAACACTTGGTTTAGGAGTTATCGATGATAAAAGTGCCTCGATTTCTTATGGAACAGCTTGTACTGTTGAAGTTCCTATAAAGAAATATAAAAGTGCGGAGCCTTTTTTACCTGCATACCCAGCAATTATTCCAGGTTACTATAACCTTGACGTTCAAGTTTATCGTGGTTATTGGATGTTAAACTGGTTTGCTCGTGAATTTGCAGGAAATCCAACTGATGTAGAAAAACAAGTTCAGTCCCAAGTTAAACTTGAGGATTTGAATGAAGAAATGCTTAAAATTGAACCAGGATGTAATGGTTTGGTTCTTCAACCATATTGGGGTCCAGGATTAAGAAGACCTTTAGCAAAAGGTGCAATTATCGGATTCTCAGAAACTCACACTAAGATTCACTTCTACCGCGCAATTATAGAAGGTATCGCATATTGTTTGCGTGAGGGATTAGAACTTTTCGAAAAAAAGAGACTTCACCATAAGATTGAGAGAATTAGAATCTCCGGTGGTGGTTCCAATAGTGAAGCCATTTGTCAAATTACAGCAGATATTTTTGGATTGCCAGTTTCCAAGGTTCAAACGGGTGAATGTTCATCACTTGGTGTTGCGATTGCTGGGTTCCTTGCTGCAGGGGAATTTAAAACAGTTGAAGAAGCTGTTGATAGCATGGTACACCAGACTTCTGTCTTCCTTCCAAATCAGGAAAACCATGAGAAGTATGATTATCTTTTTAGACACGCTTATATGAAGATGTATCCTCGCCTAAAAAACATTTATAAAGACATTAAAAAATTCGCTGATAAAAATTAATAATTGAAAAACAGTCCACTCAATTTAGCGGACTGTTTTTTTAATGAAGATTTGCATAATGTTGTCGACAGGTGGAATTTCGACTTTATAAGACTTTTGCAGGAGTTTTTTAAGCAAAACCCCGTTAATTTGATTAATAAATACAGAAACAATATTCTCCGGTTTGCCAGCAACAATTTGGTTTTGTACTTGCCCCTTTTTTACATATCCAATAAGTGAATTCTTGAAGCTTGTTTTTTCTTCTTCGTTAATCACCAAATATAAGAGACCATAGTCCTCGTTTTTAGCCTTCTCAACACAATCATTCACATGTCTAACAATTTGATAAACAGAATCGATTGCTGAATCGTTATCAACTATGTCAAGAAGCTCTGCTTTAAGATTTAAATATGCGTCTGTTTTTCTAATGTTAAATAGAACGTTATTGGCATCTCGGAAATAGTGATAAAGAAGACCGTGTGAGCACTTTGCTTTTTCGCAAATCATGTCCACCGACACCTTCTCGTTATATAAGGCAAACAGAGGAATAGAAGCAACCAAAATTGATTGTTTTCTCTCGTCTTTAATTTGTTTATTAATATCACTAGTACGCGGCATTTTCGGGGTGCTTTCTTATATAAACAACAATTGAATACGAACCAATAAAACCACAGATTAAGAATATTGGTGAAAGAATAAAATCAAGAATACCAAGTGAGGTTCTAAAATAATCGAACATTTGGTCATTTATGAAAATGGCGATAATTGAACCAATCAAGAAACCCAATACAACAAAATTTGTTTCTCGTGGATACTTTTCAAAAAGCTTTTTCATTAGTTTACTAAAGAGAACAAAACCCAATGCTACACCAACAGCAAATGTAAATAAACGTAGGATAGATAAACCAGGTTCTGATGAGATTTGTTTAACTAAATTTAAAATTTTGTCGTAAAAACCAATAATCATCAACAGCATTGATCCGGAAAATCCAGGAACAATTAATCCGGTAGACGAAATGATTCCGACAAGTAAAATTATTGGATACAAATACCAAGAATTATTGTCGAAGGTTTGTTGAACGGCTGTGTTTAGATTGAATAAAAGAGATAAAACACCAAACAAAACAACAACAAAAAAACCACAAACACCAAACGCAATTTCTTTTGCTTTAATCCTTTTATCTTTAACTTTGTCTGTAACGCTTGGAACGGATCCAATCATAAAACCGGCAAACAAACATACAATCGCGAGCATACAATATTCAAATGCGAGAGTTATTGGAAAATAAAGTGCAGCAATCGCCAAGACAGCGCCAATACCAAATGGTATTAATATTGCTAGGTTCTTCCAGAACAGCTTTGAGAAAAGATGATCAACGGCCGTGACAATCTTTTTAAACGCACCCGTAATTAAAGCAATTGTGCCTCCAGAAATTCCTGGAACAATGACGGCACAACCAATTCCGGCACCTACGGCACCATCTTTTAAAACTTCTTTAACTTTAGATTTCATGTTTGTAATTGTAGCATACTAGTAATTTATTTGTGATATAATCACATCGTTATGAAATTAATTGTTGGTCTTGGAAATCCGGGAAAAGAGTATGAAAACACCCGCCATAATTGTGGTTTCGCAGCAATTGAAGCTTATGCTGATATGGCACAAGCTGATTTTAATCGCGAGGATTTCAAAGGACGCTATTCCAAATTTAAATTAGATGACGAAGATATTATCTTATTTGAACCATTAACTTATATGAATTTGTCAGGTGAGGCAGTTCAGGCAATTGTTTCTTACTTCAAGGTTAGTTTGGAAGATATTGTCATTGTCTATGACGATATGGCAGTCAAACCAGGCGAAATCAGATTAAGACTTTTTGGATCAAGCGGTGGACATAATGGTATGCAAAACATTATTAACCATCTTGGTTCACAAAACATTAAACGCATTCGAATTGGTATTGGCGAGCCGACATTCGATCCAATTAATTATGTTCTTGGTAGACCGTCGAAAGAAGAACAGCCTCTTATCGATCAAGGAATAAATAAAGCAGCATTGGCAATACGCGAGTTTTTGCTAAAAGATTTTAACGCTGCCATGTGTAAATATAACGGAGGTAAATCTGCTGACTAACAAACTTATTGATTATGTTTTAAACTCCAAAGCCGCTACCTCCCTTATTGAGAAAAAAGGGAATTTTGTCGTTGGGGATACTACAGGAATTTCCCTGCTTTTTTCGTCTGTTTTTTCGAAAAGCCCAGGCAAATACTCAATAATTTGTCCAAATTTGTATAACGCTCAAAAGGTTGCAGACTTCATTTCTGCGATTGTTGGTGAAGAAAATGTTTTGTTATATCCTGGTGACGATCTTCTGAGAAGTGATTTAGTAACATCTTCAAAAGAGTTTTTAGCTCAACGTCTATATGTTTTAAACCGTGTGCAGCAATTAAAAAGTTTTATTTTGGTAACACATGCAACAGCGGTCATTTCTCCAATTCCAAACAAAGTAGAATTCCTGCAACATTCAAAGATATTAAAAGTTGGAGATCACGTAGATATTTCTAAGTTAAAAGAACTTGTTATTTCATCTGGATATTCGCAAGTTAATAAGATTGATCAATCTCTCCAATTTGCACACCGAGGAGACATTTTCGATATCTTTTCAATTAATTATAACCACCCAATTAGAATTGAATTCTTTGATGACGAAATCGAGTCTATTCATTTTTTTGATATCGCAACTCAATCATCGAAGGAAGCTGTTGATGAAATTGAAATTTTACCGGCGACAGATTGTTTATTTTCTGATTTAGAATTAAACGAATTTAAATTAGCAATGAAGGAACAATTGGTCAAAGACCAAAAGGAACTTGGGCAAGAAATTGGAGAAAAATTAATCGACTGCTTTAATCGAGATCTTGAACGAATTGAAAACAAGATTTTTAATCCACGAACATACAAGTATTTTAAAAGTATTAAAAAGCGATTCAGCAGTATTCTAGATTATTTTGAATCAGACATCGTTTTTATTAATAATAAGAAGCAATTCGATATTGCCTTAGAGTTCTCTTTAAAAGAAGAAAGAACGTATCTAAGAGAAATGTTTGAGCACGGAAATCTTCCATCTCATTTAGAAATGTATGATGACATTGATCACGTTCTCAAATATCAAAAAAATGTTCTTTCCAGTTCCTTATTTAAAGAGCATCCAGATGATATTGAGTTTGATATAAAACCATTAATTTTTAGCAAAGCAAATATTCCATCTTTGCAACTAATTATCGATTCGTATTTACCACTTGCAAAAAAGACGATTTTTTGTGTTTCAAACACTCAGCAATATAACATTGTTAAAGACTTTTTCGACGAGAGAAAAATCGAATATGAAAAACTAAAATCCCTGGCAATTCCTGAGAAAAATGTCGGAATTGCTCTATTTTCTCTTGATGAAGGTTTTGAACTTGGTGACGATAAAATCTTCTTTGTTTCATCAAGAGAATTGTTTGGGTTCCAAAGTCATTCATCAAGGTATAGCTCAAAATTCAAAGAAGGAGTCATTCTTAAAAATTTTGATGATTTGAAGCCCGGTGATTATGTTGTTCACGAATTTTACGGAATCGGTCAGTTCCTTTCGATCGAGACAATTGAGGTTGACGGGATTCATAGAGATTTTTTAAACATTCAATATGCCGGTACAGACAAACTGTATGTTCCTTTAACTCAATTTAGACTTGTTCGAAAATATGCTGGAAGAGAGGGCGCTCAGCCAAGACTTTCACACCTCAACTCTAAGGATTGGGAAAAAACAAAAAAGAAAATTAAAGAAAGAGTCGACGAACTGGCTGATCGTCTTTACCAGCTATATAGCGAACGTGCGACTGCTAAAGGATTCAAATTTCAGGAAGACGATCAAATTCAAAGCGATTTTGAGAATGAGTTCCCATACGAATTAACTCACGATCAAGAAACTGCGATAAAAGAAATTAAGGACGACATGCAATCTGATAGAGTGATGGATAGATTGCTGTGCGGTGATGTTGGTTTTGGAAAAACTGAGGTTGCGTTTAGAGCAATTTTTAAAGCTATTTCTAGCGGTAAACAAGCGGCTATTCTTTGTCCAACAACTTTGTTGGCACGCCAACATTACGAGCTAGCCTTGAATAGGTTTGCAAATTATGGTGTTAAGATTGCCATCATCTCGAGGCTTGTTTCTGAAAAACAACAAAAAATTTATATGAAACAGATTGCAAGTGGAGAAATCCATCTTGTAATCGGAACACATAGATTATTAAATAAAGACTTTGTCTTTAAAGATTTAGGATTGCTTGTTGTAGATGAAGAACAACGATTCGGTGTTGAACAAAAAGAAAGAATTAAAGAGCTAAAAAGCAATATTGATGTTTTGTCTTTGAGTGCAACGCCAATTCCAAGAACGCTTCAACTTTCTTTGATTGGTGTTCGTCCTGTTTCGCAGATTACAACCCCACCTGTAAATAGGAACGCAATTCAAACATATGTTGCACCTTTTAATAAGGGTGTTGTTAAAGAATTAATTGAAAGAGAAATTTCTAGAAAAGGACAAGTTTTCTATATTCACAATGCGGTTTATTCAATAAATCAAACTGCAAATGCAATTCAAAGGTCTATTCCTTACGCTCGTGTTGGAGTTGTACACGGGCAGATGGACAAAGAGGACATCGAGGATGTGATGATTCGATTTTATAATGGAGATATTGATGTTTTGGTTGCTACATCGATTATTGAAAACGGAATCGATGTGCCAAATGCAAATTTAATAATTGTAGAAGATGCAGATCATTTCGGATTATCTCAACTCTATCAAATTAAAGGTCGAGTAGGGCGCGGAGACACTCTTGCCTATGCATACCTTTTTTATAATGAATATAAACAAATTAATAAAAATGCCGAAAAACGATTAAAAGCAATCCAAGACTTTGCTGAATTGGGCAGCGGTTATAAGATTGCCCAACGAGATTTAATGATTCGTGGTGCTGGAGATATTTTAGGTCCTGAACAAGCCGGATTTATTGATTCGGTGGGACTTGATTTATATCTTAAACTTCTTAAAGAAGTTATTGAAGAGAAAAAAACTGGTGTTGTTCCTGAACCACCAAAGCCTGTTACATTATTTAAAATTGATGCATACATTCCTGAACAATACGCTTCAAACGAAGACCGAATCCAACTTTATCAAGAGATTGAAAATGCTAAAAATGAAGAAGAGATTAAAGAAATTAAGCGACACGTTCGTGATGTTTATGGCCGTCTTCCAAAAGAAGTGGAGAATCTTATAGATAAAAGAAAGATTGATATATATCTAGGAGAAGAAGAGTTTGAGAAAACAAATGAGTATAATGATTGTATCGAGTTGGTTTTGTCTTCTAAATTTTCTGAATTATCGGGCATTGGTAATGCTCTCTTTGAGAGTTTACAACCATATTTGGATAAAATTGTTGTGACATATTTGCAGAAAGTTTTAAGGATCAGACTAAAGAAAGAAGGCAATTGGATTCGTGATTTAGAATCAATAGTGGTTGTGATTAGAACACTATATCAAAAGTTTTCTAAGAAAGTGAATGAGTAATGAATTTAGATAAAAAGAAGAAATATGTTGTTGCGTGTTCCTTTGGACCAGATTCCATGGCTCTTTTAGATATGATGTTAAAAGATGGATATTGTGTGGTTGTTGCACATGTAAATTACCACAAACGAAAGGAATCTGATTTTGAAGAGCAGTCTTTAAAAGAGTATTGTCATAAAAATGATGTGCCATGTTTTGTTTTAGATACATCAAGCATCAAACATGTTGGGAATTTCCAAGAATGGGCACGTAAGGTTCGTTATCAATTTTTCAAAGATGTTCTAGAACAAAACGAATGCGATGCGGTCGCTGTTGCCCACCAGGAGGACGACCTTATCGAAACATATCTGATGCAAAAGTCTAAGAAATCATTTGTATCTAGTTTTGGCATTGAAGAAACAACAACATTATTTGGCGTAAAAATTGTTCGGCCTTTGTTAAATTTTACAAAGAAAGAACTAGAAGAATATGACATCAAGAATCAAGTTCCTTATTCAATTGATTGGACAAACCTAACCGACCTTTATACTCGCAATAAATATAGGCACGAAATTGTTGAGAAAATGGATCGCGAAGAAAGAGCAAAAGTAAGGAAGCAAATTGCTGAACTTAATAAAAATCAACCAAATAAAAATAGCGCAAATTTGCAGCAAAATATTTGGGATTTACAGGAGTTTTTGAAAGAAAATAACGAAATTTTAATCTTACAAATTTCAAATAATTTACAACGAAGAAATATTTTTAAAAAGTTGTCAGTCAATTCGATTAAATCCTACAAAAAATCTTTCGAAAGCAATCACGCAAATATTGCTCAAAAAATTTCAGGAAGTATCCATTTAGTGAAAGCGTATGAAAAGGTTTTATTGGTTGATTTTGATCAGTTTCAAAAGTATGAATATGTAATTAAAAATCCTGGAAAATTTTCATCTAAATTTATTGATTTTGAATTTGAAGTTGAAACCAAAGATAGAAATATGTCGATTGCAGATTTTCCTTTAACAATTAAACCAGTCGGGCGACAAGAAAAGTATACCGTTGCCAACTACAACTGCAGCGTTAGACGTCTGTTTATCGACTGGAAAATGCCATCATTTTTACGAGGCTGGTGGCCGGGATTTTATAATAAGAATGGTAAGCTCGTATATATTCCTCGTTATAGGGAAACATATACAGATAATCACTCATCAAAACTTGTAATCAAGTACCCTGTATTTTAAAAAAAGATTTACAAAACAAATAGTTTTGGTACTATTTTTGTACCGGAACTTGAATTTATTCAATATTAAGAGGTGATACGTATGGATCAAGAAAAACGTCAAAGAAGAGGTATTGGAAGCATCATCCCATACATCTTAATTCTTGTTGCAATTGGAGCTTTTGTGTGGATGATTGTTGCCTTAACTGGAACAAAAACCACTCGTTGGGATTCGAATCGCAACAACCTTTATGAACAAATCAACAAAAACAA
The DNA here is from genome assembly GCA_002395065.1 of Caryophanales bacterium UBA4278. Classification (GTDB taxonomy): domain Bacteria; phylum Bacillota_I; class Bacilli_A; order RFN20; family CAG-826; genus Fiminaster. The sequence goes on along the minus strand of DGVS01000008.1, from coordinate 62,388 downwards.
CATTCAAACTGTTGAAGTGTACAACAAAGAAACAATGTATGAAGTCAGTGGTACTGGATATGACGAATCCAATAATGCTATTACTTTCACATTTACATGTGATGCTGCGACTTTTAATACAGAATTTGATAAATATGGTGAAACACCAATTGATCCAACAACGATTCGCGAACAACTTGAAAAAGCTGTTGAAAAATTCCAAAGAGATCACCCAAACGAGAAATCAAAATCTTATTTTAGAGACGAATATGCTTTTAACGTTTCGTTCTGGGATTCATGGGGACCAACAATTATTACATTGGTCTTTACAGTCTTAATTGCGATTTTCTTGTTCTCTCGACTTTCATCCTCTGTTAATGGCGCAAACAACAAGGCCATGGATTTTGGACGCTCTCGTGCAAGAAAAGTAGAGAATTCGAAAGTAAGATTCGATGACGTTGCTGGATGTGACGAAGAAAAAGCAGAAATGCAGGAAATCGTTGAATATCTAAAAGAACCAGGGAAATTTACTAAATTTGGTGCCAAGCTTCCAAAAGGAATTCTTCTTGTTGGTAATCCTGGTACCGGTAAAACATTATTAGCAAAAGCGGTTGCCGGTGAAGCCGGTGTGCCATTCTTCTCAATTTCCGGTTCCGACTTTGTCGAAATGTTTGTCGGTGTCGGTGCTGGACGTGTTAGAGATATGTTTAGAAAGGCCAAATCGTGTGCTCCATGTTTGGTTTTCATCGATGAAATCGATGCTGTTGGACGTCAACGTGGCGCAGGCTTAGGCGGAGGCAATGACGAACGTGAACAAACATTGAATCAACTTTTAGTTGAAATGGATGGTTTTGAAGACAACTCTGGAATCATCGTTATTGCTGCGACAAACCGTGATGATGTTCTTGACCCAGCTCTATTAAGAGCGGGACGTTTTGACAGAACCATCACCGTTAATTTACCAGATAAGAAAGGACGTGAAGCCATTTTCAAAGTCCATTCTCGTAATAAACTCATTGATCCAAAAGTTGATTTTGAAGCTCTTGCTAAGAGAACTGTTGGATTTAGTGGTGCCGATATTGAAAACATTATGAACGAAGCAGCAATTCTTGCTGTTCGTGGCAATAAACCGATGATTAGCATCAAAGAAATTGATGAGGCTATTGATCGCCGTATCGCTGGACCAGCCAAGTCTTCAAAAGGACTTAATGAAAAAGAGCGTAAGCAGATTGCTTATCACGAAGCCGGACACGCGATTATCGGTCTTAAACTGAAGGATTCGGATAAAGTTCAGAAGATCACAATTATTCCGCGTGGTCGTACAGGTGGACATGTTTTAATGACACCAGAAGACGATAGATTTTTACTTAGCAAGGCTGAGTTAGAAGCTCGTATTATTGGTTATCTTGGTGGACGCTCATCTGAAGAGATCTTCTTTAAAGATGTTTCCACAGGTGCATCAAACGATATTGAAGTTGCAACACGTATTGCTCGTATGATGGTCACCGAGTATGGAATGAGTTCGCTTGGACCAATCCAATATGAACATGATACTGGTTCAGTCTTCCTTGGAAGAGATTACACATCTACCCAACGTAACTTCTCAACACAAGTAGCTTTTGAAATTGATACAGAAGTTCGTAAGATTATTGATTCTGCTCATAAGAAAGCTCTTGAGATTATTGAAAATAATAAAAAAGATGTAATTTTGATAGCTGAAACCCTTCTTGAACAAGAAACAATTACCGCAGAAGAAATTGATTCTCTTCTAAAAGAAGGATCTTTGAAAAAGAAAGAACCAAAAAAAGAAAAGGTTGCTAAAGAGCCAATAGCCGAAGTTAAAAAAGAACCGGAGCCAAAAGCTGTAAAGGAACCTGAAGAAAAATAATAAGGGAGAGATATCTCCCTTTTCATTATGTGGAAAATAGGTAACGTTGAAATTAAATCAAAAGTTGTTCTGGCACCTATGGCCGGGATTACTTCTTTGGCGTACAGAAATTTTATGAAAAAGTTCGGTGTCGGCTTGACTGTCACTGAAATGGTTTCTGATTGTGGTTTGATATATGGAAACGATAAAACGATTGAATACTTAAAAACCACTGAAGACGAAAAACCAGTCGCTATTCAATTATTCGGTGGAAACGCCGAGAACATTTGTAAAGCTATTGATGTTGTATTAAAAGAAAATTCAAATGTTGATTTTATTGATATAAACCTCGGATGCCCTGTTCCAAAAGTTACTAAAACCGGAGCTGGTTCGGCCTTGTTAAAAGAACCAAAAAAGCTTTATGAATTTATGAAGAAAATTTGTGATTATTCTCCTCTTCCGGTAACGGCAAAAATCCGTTTGGGTTGGGATGAAAAATCGATAAACTTTATGGAAAATATTGCCGCTTTAGAGAAAGCGGGAGTTAAAGCTATTGGGCTTCATGCCAGAACAGCAAAACAAGGATATTCCGGAAAAGCAAATTATGAAATTATTAGGGATTTACAGGCGAAAATGAGTGTTCCATTAATAATTTCAGGAGATATTTATACCTTAGAAAATGCCCTGCAATTTCTTGATATTTCTAAAGCAACAGCAGTAATGATTGCTCGTGGAGGGGTTGGTCATCCGAGATTGGTTGAACAAATTAATCATTATTTTGAAACTGAAGAAAAATTACCCGACGCCACGATTGAAGAAAATATCGCATATCTTTTGGAGTTTGCTGATATGTTAATTGAAGAAAAAGGCGAATACAAAGCGATGATGTTACTAAGAGGTATTGCGACAAAGTTTTTTGATGGTTATCCAAACACAAAAAAGATTAAAAATGCACTTGCTCAAACACTGACAACACGTGACTCATTAATGCGCATCTTGAGCGAATATCGATAAATTCCGCATTGTTCCAATGGTCCTTTTATGGTATAGTCATAGCGAGGTTTTCAAAATGGAAGAAAAATTAACAGATCAAGAACGTGCTAGAAGAGATAAATTAGCACGATATAAAGAACTCGGAGTTGACCCTTACGGAAAGAAATTTGTTCGTAGTGACAGTATTAAATCGGTTCGCGAAAAAGCCGCCGGAAAAGACAACGAACAATTAGAAGCAAATCCAATTTACGTCACATTAGCTGGACGTATTATGGCATTACGCAAAATGGGAAAAGCTTCTTTTATGAACATCAAAGATGTTACCGGCAATATTCAATGCTATGTTGGTATCGATGTTGTCGGTGAAGAAGCTTATACAGTTTTTAAATTGGCCGATCTTGGAGACATTGTTGGTGTTTATGGTCGTGTAATGTTAACAAGAACTGGAGAGTTAACTGTTCGTGTTGAAAAATACACACATCTCACCAAATCACTCCGACCACTTCCAGAAAAATTCCATGGTTTAACAGATGTTGAAGAGCGTTATCGTCATCGTTACGTCGATTTAATTATGAATGATGATTCGATGAAAATTGCTCTTGCTCGACCAAAAGTAATTCGTGCTATTCAAAACTACTGTGATAGCCTTGGTTTCGTTGAAGTTGAAACAAGTATTTTGTCACCAATTTTAGGCGGCGCTTCTGCTCGTCCATTTATTACTCACCACAATACTTTAGACAAAGATTTTTATCTAAGAATTGCGACAGAAATTAACCTGAAAAAGTGCATCGTTGGTGGCATGGAAAAAGTCTATGAAATTGGGCGATTATTCCGCAATGAAGGGATGGATACAAAACACAATCCAGAATTTACCACGATTGAACTTTACCAAGCATATGGAAATCTTCAAGATATGCGAGAATTTGCGGAGAATTTATTCAGAGAAGTCGCTTTAAAAGTTGTTGGATCAACCACAATTCCTTATGGTGAAAAAACCCTTGATTTGGGTAAACCATTCGGTTGGAAAACTATGGTTGAAGTTGTTAAAGAAGCAACTGGTGTAGACTTCGATAAAAAAGTCTCGTTTGAAGAGGCTGTTGAGCTCGCTAAAAAACATGGTGTTAAACTTGAAAAACACTTCAATACAGTTGGTCATATTATCAATGCTTTCTTTGACCAAAAATGTGATGATTTGTTACAAGAACCAACCTTCGTGTACCGCTATCCAATTGAGGTTTCTCCTCTCACTAAAAAATGTGAGGATAATCCGCTCTTCACCGATCGATTTGAACTATTTATTGGTGGCTGCGAATACGGAAATGCTTATAGCGAATTAAATGATCCAATTGATCAAAAAGAACGTTTTGAGAAACAACTTGAAGCGAAAAAACTTGGAGATGAAGAAGCTTCCGAAATGGATGAAGACTTCCTCGAAGCTCTCGAATACGGAATGCCACCAACTGGTGGAATTGGAATCGGAATTGACCGCCTTGTCATGTTAATGACAAATCAACAATCAATTCGTGAAGTTATTCTCTTCCCATGTATGAGAGATTCGGGTAAATAATTAAACGAATTTGGGTAGCTTGCTACCCTTTTTCTTTACCTAAAATTAACAAATCTTATCTTTTTCTATACAAGGAAAATCTCTTCATTTATAATAATGAAGCGAGAAATCGCATTACTCTCTGTTTGTAGTGAATACAAACCAGATAGACCAAAGGGAGGTGCCTGTATGAAAAAGTACGAAATCATGTACATCGTGAAAGATGGTCTCGATGATGAAAGCCGCAAGGCCGAAATCGAGAAACTTCACGCCATTCTTACTAGCAACGGTGCAAAAGTCACAAAAGTTAATGAATGGGGATTGAGAAACTTTGCTTATCCAATCAACGATATGGTTAAGGGCTACTATGTTGTTATTAAAGTAACAGCCGAGAAAGCTGCTCTTGACGAATTCGCACGCTTAACAAAGATCAATCAAAACGTTGTACGTCACTTAATCACAGTTGACAAAGACTAATTGAGGAGGAGATTACATTATGATGAATCGAATTTGCTTAGTCGGTAGACTAACTCGTGATCCTGAGCTCAGACGCACGAACACAGAAGTTGCTGTGTGCTCATTCACACTTGCGGTTGATGACCGCGTAAAAGATGCGCAAGGAAACAAAACAACAACATTTATTGGTGTCACAGTGTTTAATAACCAAGCTGACAATTGTGCTAAGTTCCTTCGCAAAGGCTCGTTAGCAGGTGTCGACGGACGTATCCGCCAACGCACATTCGAGCGCCGTGATGGTACAAAAGCATCAGTAATCGAAATTGTGGCTGACTATGTCACATTCTTAGATCCAGCTTCAAAGAACCGCGAGATTCCGAACGAAGAAATCGTTTATGATGAAGTTCATGACGAAACTCCAGCGGATGAATCTAAAAATTTAGATTCCATTGAAGTTACTGATGACGACTTACCATTCTAATAAGAAAGGATAATTTATGGGATTCAAAAAGATTAGACCTCATAAGAAGGTGTGCTACTTCACTAAGAATAAAGTGAAATACATCGATTATAAGGACGCCGAATTACTTAGTAAATTTATTACACCAACTGGAAAAATTGCTTCCCGTCATTCGACTGGAACCTGTGCCAAATATCAACGTGAACTTGCGAAAGCAATCAAGAACGCTCGTTATATGGCCTTACTTCCATACGTGCAAGACTAATAATTCAAAGATTAAAAGCCGTCCTCTGTGGATGGCTTTTTTTATTGCTTTATTCTTGATGCGTGTTTTATTATAAATACACACGTATTGGAGCCCCAATTATGAAAACTCTTTATTGGATATTTCCTTGTTATAACGAAGAAGAATGTTTAAATCCTTCTGCAGAAAGAATTTTTAAATCTTATGAACAACTAGTTGCTGAAAATCTCATTTCAAAAGATTCAAAAGTTGTTTTTGTTGATGATGGTTCTAAAGATAAAACTTGGTCAATTATTGAGGAATTGTCAGGAAAATCGAAGTTTGTTGTCGGAGTTAAGCTTTCCCGAAATAAGGGCCACCAATACGCGGTTGAAGCGGGTTTGGAATACGCTTATAAAAAGAAAGCAGATTTCACAATTACAATGGACGTTGATCTTCAAGACGACATTAATGTAACCGGTGAAATGGTTCAAAAATATCTTGATGGAAACGATGTTGTTTATGGTGTGAGAAAGAAACGCAAAACAGATTCGATCTTTAAAAGAAAAACCGCTCAATCTTACTATAAATTTATGAAGCGTCTTGGTGTCGAGATTGTTGAAGATTCAGCTGATTTTCGACTTCTTTCGTATCGTGCAGTCGAAGCTTTACTCTCTTATCGAGAATCGAATTTATTTCTAAGAGGAATCGTTCCTCAAATTGGCTATCCATCAGCAAAGGTTGAATATGACCGTTTGGCTCGTCAACAAGGTGAGACACATTATAAGTTATCTAAGATGCTTACTCTTGCAAGTGATGGAATGACTTCATTTTCGTCAAAACCATTAACTGCAATTGGTAAATGCGGTATCGCTTTTATTTCTTTATCGTGTTTATTTATGCTCACGATTGGAATTCTTCACTTGTGCGGAGTTTATAACTTCTCAATTTTCTATTATCTTTTTGGTTTTATTGCTTTAAATACTGGAATCATTCTCTCTGCTTTGGGAATGATTGGTTTATATCTTGGAAAAGTAAATACCGAAGTTAAGAAACGTCCACATTACTTCATCGAAAAAACAACGGACGACAAATAATATGGCAAAAGTTGGCTTATTTTTTACTAGAGTAAGAGACTGGGTAATTAATTTTATCCAGAAGTATTGGTTTTGGATTGCCTTAGTTGGCATCGTTGCTTTAGCAGTTGTCATTCGCATTCCTTTAATGACCAAGAAAAGCGGTGATTATTACAATTTCTTAAAACCTTGGTACGAATCTTTAGTTGAAGATCCAAAGGCGTTTTTGGCTAGTGACGATGCGGACTATACACCAACATATATGTATTTCTTAGCTTTCCTTTCCATTTTCAAACTTGATGTGGAGGGCAACGCTTTTAATTTTGCGATTAAGTACATTTCCATGGGATTTGAACTTGGATCAGCAATCTTAATTTTCTTCATATTGAAATTTATTTTAAAGAAACATGATTCGATTACGCTTCTTGGCGTTTTCCTTGCTCTATTCCTTCCACAAGTATTCTTAAATAGTGCGTTCTGGGGGCAATGCGACGCAATTTATGCATTCTTTATTGTTCTTTCATTATTCTTTGTATTAAAAGGGAAATCATGTTGGGCTTCAGTTGCCTTTGGGTTCTCGTTTGCATTTAAGCTACAAAGCATTTTCTTCTTACCAGTTTTAGTATTCTTATGGTTTAAAAAGAGATTTAAGCTCTATTGGCTTCTTTTAGTACCGGTCATCTATGTTATTTGTATGATTCCAGCGATGGCATGCGGAAGAAGTTTTCACTCATGCATCAATGTTTATTTTGAACAAACTGAAGAATATCCATATCTAGTGATGAACGCTCCAAGCGTCTACGCTTTTATGTATAAATCGATTGTAACAAATGAATCGGTTATTGAGCATCTTGTCCCAGCAGCAACCTACTTTGGTGTCGCTTTAATTTTTGTGCTTCTCGTGTTCTTATTCTTAACTTATAAAGACGTCACATTGGAAGACATTATCAAAGTCACCTTCCTTGTTACTTTATTTGCTCCATATGTGCTCCCATCAATGCATGAAAGATATTTCTATATTGCGGAAATTATAGCGATTCTTTATGTCGCTGTATGCCCAAAGAAATGGTACATTTCATTCTTAGCAGTTGCTGGCACATTCCAGGGATACAATAACTACTTATTTAATACTTATTATTTAAATAATGAGAACCTCAACCTCTTAATCGGATCATCATTAATCATGGTTTCATTAATTTTATTAATGTATGATGTTTTTAAAGGCCGAACAGTAGGTTTTCCAAAGAAAGAAACCAAAACAAATTAAGACAACATTAATTATTTATAATTAAGTATTGTTGTCTAGCTTCATAATTTGGTAAACTATTTTTAAGGAGTTTAGTATGGCATCATTAATTGTTTATTTCTCTCACACTGGGGAAAATATTGTCGACGGCAATCGTGAAATAATTCACAAAGGTTTTACTGAAATTGTCGCTGAAAAAATTCAAAAAATCATTGGAGGAGCACTGATTGGTTTAAAACCAGTTGAAGAATATCCTTTTGGATATGAAGAGTGCAACAAGCGGGCTCGTAAAGAATATGAAGAAAATATTCTTCCAGCGATCGCAAATCTACCAGCATCTATTGATGCTTATGACACAATTTACATTGGATTCCCACTTTGGTATCGTTCTTATCCAAGAATTATTGCCAGTTTCTTAAAACAGTATTCATTTGTCGGCAAGGTCGTTAAACCTTTCTGTACAAACGAAGAAGGGTCATTTGGCTTTATGGAACTTGAACTTCGTGGAGCGGTTAAAGGCGCGATTGTTAAAGAAGGTTTAGCAATCCGTGGTTATGACGCAGAAAAATCTGATGAAGTTGTTGCTAATTGGGTGGCAAAATAATGAAATTATTACGTAACGATATCTACTATGTTGGTGTTAACGACCACAAGTTAGATTTATTTGAAGGACAATACATCGTTCCAAACGGAATGGCGTATAACTCTTATGTGATTAAGGATGACTTAATTGCGATTTTTGATACCGTTGATGTTAAATTCACGAAAGAATGGCTGGCAAACCTTAAAGATGTTTTGAAGGATGCAAAACCAACTTATTTAATTGTTCAACACATGGAACCAGACCACTCGGCAAACATTCTTGAATTTCTGAAGGTCTATCCAGATACATTTATTGTCGGAAATACAAAGACTTTCACAATGATGGAGCAATTCTATCATCCAGAAATTAAGAACAAATTCGTTGTCAATGATGGTGACACATTAAACCTTGGAAAACACACACTAAAATTTATCTTTGCTCCAATGGTTCACTGGCCAGAAGTTATGGTTACTTATGATGATGTTGCTAAGACACTTTTCTCGGCTGACGCCTTTGGAAAATTTGGCGCTTTAGACGTTGAAGAAGACTGGGCTTGTGAAGCTCGTCGTTACTATATTGGAATTGTCGGAAAATACGGTTTTCAAGTACAAAATCTCCTGCAAAAAGCCGCTAAATTGCCATTAGAAATGATTTGTCCACTTCATGGGCCAGTGCTCGATAATGACCTTGGATACTATCTTAATTTGTATGACATTTGGTCTTCATATAAGAGCGAAACTGATGGTGTCGCAATTTTCTATACTTCCGTTTATGGACACACTAAAGAAGCTGCTGAATTATTAGCTGAAAAACTTCGTCAAAAAGGTTGTCCAAAAGTCGCGATAACCGATCTTGCTCGTGAAGATATGGCCGAAGCCGTTGAAGACGCTTTCCGCTATCCAAAAATTGTTCTAGCAACAACAACCTATAACATGCAAATTTTCCCATTCATGCATACATTTATCGATCATCTAACCGAACGCTTATTCCAAAACAAGACTGTGGCGTTAATCGAGAATGGTACATGGGCTCCTGCTGCAGCAAAATTAATGAAGGAAAAACTTGAGAAGAGCAAAAATCTCGAATTCATTGAACCTTCAATTCGTTTACTTTCTTCACTTAGTGATGAAAACAAAAAGCAAATTGATGCTTTAGCAGAAGAATTAATGAAGCCTAGTAAAAACCTTGCTGGCGAGAAGAAAGTTGAAGTGGCAAAACAGAAACACCATTTTGCTTGTAAGATTTGTGGATTCGTTGTCGAGTATGAAGGAGAAGAACTTCCGAAAGACTTTGTTTGTCCAATTTGTAAACACCCGGCTTCAGATTTCCAAAAAATTGATTAATTAACAAAAATAAGAGCAATTCGTAACTTTTTCGGTTTTTGTGAACTAGTTCTACAAAATTGCTCTTTTTTTGTTTCTTTCTCTTCTAGATAATTGATATAATATCAATACTCATTTATGAAAAAGACAGCCTCCACGTTTAAATTAGTCGCTTTTATTCTTATTGTTGTTGAACTCGCAATAATTGCTCTTTTTGGCATCTTTTATTTTGAAAATGTTTTAGAGTTAAAAACCAAATTAACAATCGAAACATTTTATGTCGGTACCGCGGTTTTGGCTGGTTTAGATATGATTTTTGTATGGGTTTCAATCCTTGTTTTTTCTTATAAGCGAAAGAAAACAGATTTAAGAGCCGCCGACCTAATTGGTGGAGATGTTCAAGAAGCCTATAATTTTGGCATGATCGGGCTAGTTGTTGTTGATGAAAATAACATTGTTATTTGGATGAACGATATCTTCCATGATCGAAACCTAGAAATCCTTGATCAGAATATTTTAGAGTGGCAACCAAAGCTACAAGAAATCCAAAAAGGCGGAGATGCTGTTTGTAAATTGGTCATTAACTCTCGTAACTATGAAGTTAAATATTTACCAGATGCCGGCTTATATATCTTTAAAGATAATACTGATTTAGAAACAACAACTGCTTACGCTACAAAAAATAGTACAGTAATCGGTATGGTAATTATTGATAATTACTCCGATGTTTCAGAAAGTTCAGATGACTCAAACGATACTATTTCGAAGATTCGTAACGAAATTTTTAATTATTGTGATGAATTCGACGTATTGTTACGTCGCTATCGCAACGACGCTTACTTCCTTGTTTGTAACTACGAATCGCTTCAAAGAATGGAGGCCGACAAGTTCTCTTTATTAGAGAAAATCCATTTGATTAGCGAAAACGAAGATACTCCTCCAACATTATCAATGGCGTTTGCCCATGACATTCCAGATATTAATAAGTTAAACGAAATGACAAGCGCAGCGATTGAAATCGCTATGTCTCGTGGAGGCGACCAAGTTGTTGTTTCTCCGTATGGCCAACCACTTAAATTTTTCGGTGGAAAAGTTGAAGCTCAAGAAAGCCGTAACAAAGTTAAAGTTCGTGTTATGGCGGACTCAGTTTTATCATTAATTCGTAACTCCGCGAATGTCCTAATCATGGGACACGCGGTGGCCGATATGGACGCTATTGGTGCGTGCTTAGGCATGAAAGCTGTGTGTGACTATTGCGGAAAGTCCGCGAAGATCATTTATGATCCAAAAAACACGGAACGTAAGACACGTTCTGCTATGACCTCCTCATTTTCACGTGACGAAATGGAAAAATTAACTATTTCACCAGATGATGCATTGCCAACAATTAAATCAAACACATTGGTTATTGTTTGTGATATTCACAGGCCATCAATGACTATGGCACCAAAGGTGCTTGAAAAAGCAACAAAAGTTATGGTTATTGACCATCACCGTCGTAGTGAAGAGTTTATTGAATCACCGGTGTTCAATTATATTGAACCAAGCGCTTCATCTTCTTGCGAAATGATTGCTGAATTAATTCGTTATTCAAGCGCGAACCCACGCATTAATATTCCAAGCGCATACGCTACAATTATGCTTTCTGGAATCTTTATGGATTCCAACTATTTCAAATCGAAGAGTTGTGGTATTAGAACGTTTGAAGCATCCATGATTCTCAAGGAAATGGGTGCTGATAACTCTATTGCTGATGACTTCCTCAAGGATGATTTTGAGGAATATACACTTATTACTCACATTATTTCTAGTTTAAAGACACCGGCTTATGGTGTTGTATATTGCGTCGCCGATGAAGAAGACATCATCGAACAAGCGACACTTGCGAAAGTTGGAAACCAATGTATGCAGATGAAAGGTGTGAACGCATGCTTTGTCATTGGCCGCACAGGCACAAATGAAACACGTATATCATGCCGAAGCGATGGAACAGTAAACGTTCAATTGCTCGCAGAAAAGATGAATGGTGGTGGTCACTTTACGATGGCTGCTGGAGCATTCAAAAACACCCCAATCGATAAGGTTGAAGAGAAGCTTTTGGATGTTTTGAAAGAATACTTAAATGATGCACGAACCGTGCCGGAGAAACGATAATGAAAGTTATCTTATTAAAGGACGTTAAAGGCGTTGGAAAGAAACAAGAAATCGTCAATGTAAAAGACGGTTATGGCGCAAATTATTTGATTCCTCATGGTCTTGCAGTTATGTATTCAGAAAAGTCTCTCGAGATTCTAAATAATCAAAAAGCAGATGAGGCAGCAGAAATTGCAAAAAACATTGCAAAAGCCAAAGATATTGCTGTAAAACTCAAAGATATTGTTCTTGAATTTAGTGCAAATGCTGGGACAGGTGGAAGAATGTTTGGAACAATCTCGTCTAAACAAATTGCCGCCGAATTACAAAGCAAATATAACATTGAAATCGACAAGCGAAAATTCGTCAATAAAGCAGTCGTTGATTCATTCGGATATACAAAATTACAAATTGAATTATACAAAGGTGTGATTGGCGAAATTAACGTTCATGTCACAGAAAGTAAGTAAAGGAGGAGACTATGGCAATTAATAAAAAAGATTTACCTCATAACACAGAAGCCGAAAAAGCCGTACTGGGTGCAATGCTAAAGAGCTCCTCAATTTTAAGTGATGGCGTTGGCAAATTAACCGATGATGATTTCTTTCCAGAGAATAAGAATCACGTTGTTATTTTCCAAGCTATGCAACGTTGTTTTAAACGTGGAACAGCAGTTGACGTTCAAACAGTCGTTGATGAATTAATCAACGCTAAAGATTTAGAAACATCAGGCGGTCCAGAATACCTTCTTGAACTCGCTGATAGTGTTGTAACATTCGCTAACATTGAAAACTATATCAAGATCGTCCAAGACCAATCTCTTTTAAGACATTTCTTGGAAACACTTGAAAAAATTGAAGACAACTATAAGAACAACGATATCGACAATGTTTCGGATTTCTTATCAATCAGTGAAAAAGCAATTAATACTGTTACTGAAAGACGCCGTATTGGTGATTTCCAATCAGCACGAGAGGTAACAACTAAACTTTCTCAGGAATTTAAAGATTTAAGAGCAACAACATCTGACGACACTGTTACAGGCGTTCCAACAGGTTTCCCGAAGATGAACTTGTTAACTCACGGGTTCCATAAAGGCGAATTTATTGTCATTGCTGCTCGTCCAGGAGTTGGCAAAACGGCCCTTTCATTAAACCTAGCAATGAATGCTGCGTTACGAGGCTATCCTGTTGCATATTTCTCATTAGAAATGCCTTCAGATTTGCTATTTAAGCGTTTAGTTTCGGGTGATGCTAACGTTCCATTTGACTGGTTACAAACCGGTTATAACATCACTCCAAATACAAGATTAAAATTGCAACAATCCTGTGAACGTCTTGGTGAAACCAAGATTTATGTTGATGACACGTCTGGTATCTCTTTGTTTGACCTTGCCGCAAAATGCCGCAAACTTAAAAACAAAGAACCAGATTTATCACTTATTATTGTTGACTATATCGGCCTTGTTCGCGTTGTTGGTAAAACCAAATCAGAATCCCGACAACTAGAGGTACAAATGATTTCCCAAACACTTAAAAAACTGGCAATGGATTTACAAATTCCAGTTATTGGTGTTGCTCAGTTAAATCGTAACATTGAAAATCGTGTTAACGCCAACCCACAACTATCAGACCTTCGTGAATCCGGTTCTATTGAACAAGATGCCGATATTGTTATGATGCTTCAAGAAAATAGAATGACTGTTAATAGTGGTGGAGCAAATAAATCCATTTTCGAAAAACAAAATGACGCTGTGAACGAGGCACAGCAAAAGATTGCTCGTGCTGAAGGCGGAGAAGACACAATTATGGTCAATGTTCAAATCGTGAAGAACCGTTCTGGAAAGATGGGAACTGTTGAATTATTATTCCGTAAAGCATTCTGCAAATTTGATTCTCCTTCTAAAGAAGCAAGTGAGCAAATTCTTGCCTTGGAAAAAGAACGTGTAAGCTATTTAAACCGCGACTAATGAAATTTAATGTAATTCAGTCAGGATCAAAAGGAAACGCAACCCTTATCGAACATAACGGTTGCGTTCTTTTAATTGATATGGGTATTTCTTTGAAATGCTTAAAAGAAGGATTGGCTGTTTGGAATAAAAAATTGTTAGATATTGATGCTCTTTTAATTACCCATTCACATAGCGATCATACGCTTGGAATTGGTTATCTTGATCCGCTTCCAATCTATTGCACAAAAGGCACATATGAATGCGGTGATATTAACATTGTTAAAATCGGCAAGAAATTTCATATAAATGGATTAGATATAATTGCAATTGAAGCGTCTCATGATGCACCGAATACTGTTGGTTATATTGTTAGCGCAGATCAGGAGACACTTGTTTATCTAACCGATACAGGTTTTATCCCAGATAAAACGTTAGAGATGATTAAAAATGCCGATTACTACATCATTGAATCAAACCATGATCGAAGAATGTTACTTAAAACAAACCGCCCAGAAGTCTTAAAACAAAGAATACTTTCTGACCACGGTCACTTATGTAACGAAGACTCTGCTTTTTATATGGCTGATTCAATTGGTCCAAAGACAAAAGAGATTGTTCTAGCGCATCTATCTCAGGAAGCAAACACTCCTGAAAAAGCTCTTTCTGCATATGAAAAAATATTTAGGAAGCGTAAAATAAAAACACAAGGAATTAAAATTCATTGTGCGAACCAATTCGAAATGACTCTAGGAGGAAAGGAATGAACTACGAAGAATTTAATGATTTAATTTCGCTACAAGATGAACATACATCTTTCATCCGTGGTTTTCAGTTTCCGACTGGTGAAAAGTTTTATATTGAGCCAACTTTTTATACTCAACTAATGATCTTTAAAGAAATTCAACCAGAAAATTTTGATAAGGTTATCCAACAATTAAAAAAGACAGCTTTTGAAAGAAAAAATGTGATTTTTGTCAATGATTTTGAAAATCCGTTCATTGAAATTGAAGGGTTCAAATTACTTGAATTCACTGATGTGACTGACCCAATAAATGTCTACTTCGAAGATAAATCTCGAGGCTCTGATTACGGCGACTAAAAAACCTGCGATTGATTGACTCGCAGGTTTTTAACTTTCTTATTTTTTACTTGGTTTTGCTGTAACCGTTTTGACTTCCTTGTAATTGGAAGACGGGGTTGGAGCATTGTTTGGCCCAAGCGTTTTCATTGTTAACCACATAACGCGGACACCGATGAGAAGTGCGAATAACACTTGCATGAATCCAGTGATTAAGAATCCGAGGCCACATGTTAAGACAGCAGGCATGTTGGCGGCCCACATCGCAACCTTCATTGATTCCCAGAAGGTGTAGATGCGGAATGGGTTGTTCTTTCCTCTTGTTAAGATGAAGACCATTAAGCCCATAAAGAAGACTAAAGCAGCATCAATACCAAGCATAATTAATGTTGTAGTCCAGGTTCCTGTAATGCGGTTTTTGTTGTAAACCTCATCATAGAAGGATTTCCAGTTATTCCATGTTTCCGCGCGGTACTCGGCGTATTCGTCAGCGGTAGCGTGTGGTTTTTCTGAAAGAAGTTGATTTAATTTCCAACCTACTTTAGTAGATTGGTAATCTCCAACAACAGAACCAATTGTTGCGCCTCTTTGTGGATTGCAGACATAAACGACAAATTGGCTATCAGTCATGATGATTAAACTTGGTAAATTTGTGTTGCTGTCCTTATAGAATTGCTCAACAGATTTGGCAAAATCAGAAAGATCGCTGCTTAACATTGCGCCTAAATAATAGGCAAGAAGATCGTTTTGAGCAGCCTCGTTCTTGTGGACATAAACATGATAATCAACGTCTTTAAATTTGTATGTTTCAGGGAACGCGGCATCCCATGCACTTTGGTCAGTAATGAGGATGTTTTTCTTTTCCGCTTCGTTGTAACTAACTTCTAGTTCAACGTTCTTGTTTTTTAATTCTTCGCTAAAGCGAAGAGAAAGATTATCCATGTTGTAACTATAGTTTTTAACAACATCAGATCCGCGTTTAGAGACGTTTGTTACAAAGATTGGTACCAATGCAAGAACCATTGATACAAAGAACATAATTACTGCGAAATACCATGGACGGTGACGAGCACCTTCAACGGCAGCATTATTTGAGAATAGTGATTTGAGAATTAATTTGAAGTTTTTCATAGCGCAATATATGTTATCAAAGAAATTGGGCAAAACAAATAAATATTTGTAGAAAACTAATTACCGTGATAAGATAATCACACATTTGGGGTCGATATAGTTTCGACACGGATGATTGCCTGGCATTAACTGCAGCCGAGTGATGACGTTATCATCAAAACAAAATAACTGACAACAGTTATATGAGAGCTCCTAGAGCTCAAGCCGTCTGCTTCGCATAAGCGACCCGACATAGGGACCGACGCTAGGCGCCGGACAGACCGCCCTTCAAGGTTTTAGCCTTTCACGCTTGAAGTAGGTGTCATACCAAAAGGATAGATAATGACAGTTGGTTCGCTAATCATTGTCGAACGTTAATGAACATTGTATTGTTCAAGCAGGCGATATGCAAAGAACATACGAGATCACTAATATCGTCTAAGCTGTAGACGTTATTGTGGGGCCTTCTGTGGACACGGGTGCG
Source organism: Caryophanales bacterium UBA4278 (assembly GCA_002395065.1). Classification (GTDB taxonomy): domain Bacteria; phylum Bacillota_I; class Bacilli_A; order RFN20; family CAG-826; genus Fiminaster. The sequence goes on along the minus strand of DGVS01000008.1, from coordinate 45,881 downwards.
ATGCCCGCCGACTCCACCAATGAAGACTTACTCTAGTTAAGAGCTAGAGTTTTCTTTTTATAGAAAAGTTATTTCAGTATAATAAGTTCATGCGAATTCGAATTATTACTATTGGAAAAATCAAAGAAGATTATTTGAAATCGGGTATTTTCGAATACGTTAAAAGAATTAAACCATACTGCGATGTTGAAATAGTGGAAGTGGCAGATTCACCTGTAAAAGATAACCCAAATCAATCAGATATTGAACGTGCAAAAAACGAAGAGGGAAAACGCGTTTTGAAATTGGTTAAGAGTAGTGATGTTATAATAAATTTAGATATGAATTGCAGGGAATTTTCTTCAGAAGAATTTGCTACATTTTTGCAAAAAAAGTTGGAATTTGCAGGCGCTTTTTTAACTTTTGTCATCGGCGGATCGTATGGACTTTCTGATGAGCTTAAAAAGAGAGCAAACACATCGATTTCTCTTTCAAAAATGACTTTTCTTCATCAGATGACTAGATTGGTTCTTTTGGAACAAATCTACCGTTCTTTCAAAATTTTAAATCACGAAACATATCATAAGTAATATAATTTACGTATGACTGTAAAAAATTCACTCAAAGCTTATGAAGGAATCGTAGCGTTCCTAATTTTTGAGGTTCTAGCCTTAACGACCTTTGGGCTTGGTGGTGTTAATATCGTTTTTCACGTTGCCGGATTTTTGGTAGCGGTTTTTTCGTTCATAACGAGTGGCAGTCAATTTAAAAAAGGCGAATTAGTAAGACTGCTAGTTTTAATTATTCCGCTAATTATTTTTGCTGTTCTTGTAAGTTTTGGTGGATCAGATTATTACGCCGGGAACACACTGAATAATATTTGCGCTCTATTTGGTATTCTTGGATTCTTTTTCATGGGACTGAGTGCCAGAAGAAACGAATCGTTTAACATTGAACTTGCCTTAATTTGCATTGGTGGTGGATTGGCTTTGCTCGTGTTAATCAATATGTTCGCTACATGGTTCGATTACGGGCCATTTTATCCTTTAATCTATTCTTCCAGACCAGATGGTTATTATCGTGGTGAGGTAATTGACCTTACCAAAGAAATGAGTGTGATAATTGGTTTAAAATTTTATGAATCAACAATTTCTTATGGCACACAATTTGCTGTCCTACTAGCTACGTCGATTCCGGCCCTGTTCTTTATTGATCGAAAAAAAGAAACAAAAAAGTTTTTGATTGTTTCAATTTATGCCGTTATTTCAATTGTTGCTATAGCAACAGTTACATCGCTAACCGGAATTATATTCCTTGCAATTATTTTAGTGATTGGCTCTATTTATAAGTTTTTCAAGGATAACGAATTATTTAAAAAATTATTAAAGTGGGCGTTAATTGTTATCCTTACATTAATTGGAATTGGTGTTTTCCTTGTTGTTTTAAATAATGTTTCAGAAGGGTTTGCAAAAGCGATTGCCGCCAACTCGTTCACTGATCATTTATTCAACACAAATCATGTTATGTCTGGCATCAATGATGTTTTAGCCCCAGCTCTTAAGCCGTATAACCTATTTGGTTTTAAAGCCGGAAATATCGAAGATGTATATGGAGCAACAGAAAAGGCATTAATGTCTTCTAGCGGACATTTTGAATTAGAAGTTTTAAAAGAGGGTGGAATTTTTGCCTTAATTGCTCTAGTTGTTTTTGGAGTCTTTTCGTTCTTTGCAACAAAGCGCTATGTTTCAAAAAGCAATGATAGTCATCTTACAAAATCAGTCATTATTACATTTTTAATTATTTTTGTTCTTTATTATTCAGTTGCGTTTGAAACATTTCCATTAATACACGTTAGCACCTATTTGAATTCATTTAGCCGCTTTACGATGTTTATGGTTCTGCTTTTTTTACTTGGTTACGTCGCCAATGCCAAAGGTATAGAACCGGTTGAATTTGAGAAGAAAATTAAAAAACAAGCTGATACAGGCAAAGGTATTTCGGCGGTTGAAGAATATGATTTTAGCGATAGCGATCAGGAGGAAAAACAATGAAAAAGAGATACTTAATTCTTCCTGTTTTAGCAATGGTTCTTGTTGGTTGTAGAAAGACCGATGAATCATTCGAACATGGTCGTTATAATTCCTCAGTTTTCGATAACAACTATTACACTGAATGGGGTGGTGTAGACAAAGTGGAAATTGGAGAAATCTCCACAATTCACGTGTCAAATCTTGTATATCTCGATAATAAAGAGATTCCTAATGACCATTCAGATTATGGATTTGATGTGAAGAATTTAATTAAAGAAGAAGACAAATTTTCATATGGCTATTTATCTAAACTTTATGATGGAAGATTACGTTGTGACGGTCTTACAACCCGTTCAAGAGTTCAGTTAAACAAGACTGGTTATGGAACGTTCTTTCCCAAAGAATATCGTGGTAGCCAAGGATTAGCTTTTGCACTGCGAGGAGGTACAACTATTTCCTTCCCAAGTTCTGAGGCAAGAAAGCCTTATACCAAGATTAAAGTTGATGTAACCATGAAGTTCTATGTACGCGTAGAAGGAACAAACACATATAACAGAGTTGATTTTGTGTTCGCCGATTTACCAATCTCATCAGATAACAATGGAAACACGACATATGTCCAAATGGATTTTACCGAAGAAGTTGGTTCAAAGATTTATGGAGCTGATGCCATGTCCTTTGAATTTGAACTAAAAGATAAAACTCAATATTCTGGATACGAGATTACAGACGATTACACAAGCGATCCAAACAAAGAAAAAGAACACTTCAGCATTATGCTTTATGAAGTGCTCCTTCCAGGTTCTGTTTGGTATTAATGTTTTAAAAATTTTGAGATATCTAACCATTCTCCCATTTCAAAATCACACTTATCATCATCAAGAATTAATGTGCCTTTTGCAGGGGTGAACGTCAGTTCAGAGAAATAAATCTTTCCATTTATGTTGTATAAATCAACACGAACAAATGGGAAGATTTTTCCTAATTGTTCAGAAATCTTAACCATTCTTTCCCAGTTCTTTGGCTTTTCTAATTCATAATCCGTTTTCTTCCACCCATTAAACTGAGAACCATCAAATGGCGTCCAATCAATGTAGTAATTGTTATAGCGAATATCTTCGCCTCTGCCAGTAACAACGTAAAGCGATTTTGCCTTGCCATTGAAGACATGTATTTTGTATTCTGTGGGAAGGTGTTCAAGTTCGCCAATATATTCTTCAACGATTATTCGTGGTTTGATTGGCGAATAATGTTTTTCACAAGTCATATTGCCGTAATTTGTATTAAGCCACTTATGAAATTTCTTTCTAGATGCTTCGAGATCGAATTTAGACTTGTCTCTAACTATCTCATTAAACGCACAGGCGTGTGTACATTTTAAAACAAATTGGTTTGGAAGTTTTTTAAAGTCAATATCTTCGAATCGATCAAAAACACCATATGACTTAATCAGTAAATCTTCGAATCCTTGTTCTTTTAAATATTCGCGTGCACCGTCGCGAGATGCGCAACGAATAACCTCTAAATCTTTTGGGTATACGAACAAACGCAAGTATTGAAGTTTTTCGGTATAGCGTACCGGATTTTTTAAATTAAGTTTGTGATGAGTAATGTATTTGTATTGTTTTTTCACATAAAAAACCGGGCAGGTTTTGATAAGGATATTTCTAAAACATTGAAGTTTTGCCATAGTTTTTTACCTTTTTAATTTTAAAGAGCGAACGAATTTTTCTCGGCTTAATATTAAACCGGCAACGTAAATGATAGCGTCGATTAAGAAGACCACAACAATCTCAATAATGTAGGCTGTTTCCTCATTCATTGTTTTTAAGAACGCGGCTTCTATCGGTTGTCTAATAAAGATGTTAATAAGAGCGATAGCAATAGCAAGAACAAGAAGCTTAATGTTGTTCGTGTTGAAGATGATTTGTTTGGAATTTTTCCAAGTTAGGCCAATTAAACACGCTAGCATCAGTAAGTCTGTTACAGCGGTACCAACAGCAACGCCAATAGCTGGGTGGTCTTTGAAAACAACAACACCAAACAAAACTGATAATGCCACATTCAATACTACAGACACCAATATGACATAAAGGTAAAACCTTTCCTTTTTTTGTGGAATCAAGATCTGAGTGTAGACGATATTGCAAATTGAAAATGTAGCCATCATGCTTGAAAGAACCATTAAAATTGTTCCTGCATCAGCATAGCCACTTAAACCAGAGATGACCTTGGTGATAGGCATGGCCAGGGTGATTGATAAAGCAATAGCCGGAAGAACAATTAACAATGTTATATTTCCAGAATACATGTTCAAGTTATTGAATTGTTTCTCATCTTCTTTTTGTTGATAGTAAACTGCTCTTGGCACAAAGACAGCACTAAGTGACATAACTATTCCTAGAACTATTTCGATTGACTTGACTCCTACTGTATATGAACCAACAGATGTTTTAGACGGATCAATTAGGCCAAGAATAAAAGTGTCTGTTTTATCATACAAAGAACCGACAAAGGCAATGACTAAAAGCGTTGCTAAAACAGGAATATATTGTTTGAAGTTATAAGGTCTACATTTCTTAATTCGTACGAGTTTTGGCAGGTAAATTAAATTGGAGACCATAGTTAATAAACCAGTTGAAACAACTAGGAAAGAATACAAAATAACATTTTCCGGTCTTCGAATTGTGGCGAAAATTATAATATCAATAACTGAGGCAATAATGACTGAACGAATAGCAAGATATGTGTGCTTTTCAAATGCTTGATATAACCATTCGAATGTCAAAACATTGGTTAAAAAATTGATGCTCAATATGAAGACAAGTGTTTTGGTTTCTCTTAAGGCTGGAATAGTAAAAACAAGGATTGCCATTAATCCAAACGAGACTAATGTTGCAATAGCTTGAATGATAAAGAACTCCTGAACCTTAGTGGATAGTTCATCTGGATTGTTGCGCACTTTAATACATTCGCGAACAGCAATATTTGGAATAGCGACTTTTGCAAGAACTACAAAGTAGTAGACAAAAGCGGCGGCCCACGAATATAACCCTAATGCGGAATCTCCAAGAACTCGACATACATATGGAAAAGTAACGAAAGACAATAATGTCATCGTTACTGTTCGAATGAGATTTACAATAACGTTTGATTGAACCTGATTTTTCATAGGTACAAAAAAGATATTACATTATTTTTAGGCATAGCACAAAAAATAATTCATTTGAGTGTTTTTGTTTTTAATCAATAATGATTATAATTTTGCTATGAAAATTCTTCTGGTTACGCAGTATTATTACCCTGAACGTTTTTCAACGAGCGATATTGCTGAAGAACTTGTTAAACAAGGCAATGAGGTTACCGTATTGACCGGAAAACCAAATTACGGTTATGGATACATTCTTGAAGAATACAAGAAAGTTAAAGAAGAAAACATCAATGGTGTTAGAGTTTTAAGAACTAAGCTTTATCCACGAAAACATTCACGAATTTCAATCATTCGAAACTACTTATCATTCCATAGGAATGCAAAACGTTATGTAAAAAAACTCGACCATGATTTTGATGTTGTATTATCAATTTCATTATCACCAGTGATTTCGATTGCTCCGGCAATCAAATATGCCAAAAAACACCATGTTCCACATGTTTTGTATTGTCAGGATCTTTGGCCAGAATCTACTGTTGTTACTGGCGCAGTGAGAAAAGGGTCGATTGTTTATAAAATCCTTTATAGATGGTCAAAGAAACTTTATGAGCAATGTGATGAAATTGTAATTTCCTCGCCTTCTTTTAAATCATATTTCAAAGATGTGCTACATATTTTTGACAAAAAGTTTCCTGTTGTTTATCAACCGATATTAAAATCTAAAGAAGAACTTGAACCAATCGTTTTTGAGAAGAAGCATAACTTTGTTTATGCTGGAAATATTGGAACACTACAATTGACTTCTGAACTTGTTGAAGCGATGAATCTTTTAAAACGAAATGATGCGAAACTCTATCTAATGGGAATGGGCACAAATCTCGAAAATATTAAAAAGCAAATTGCTAAAGAGCATTTAGAAGACAGAGTTGAATATGCCGGGGCTTTACCAATTGAGAAAGCAGAACGATATTATAAAAACGCCGATGCATTAATTGTCTCATTAAAGAATCAGGGAACAGTTGGTAAAACAATCCCAAATAAAGCCATTCAATATATGAAATATGGAAAGCCATTAATTGGTGTAATTAAAGGTGATGCAAAAGACCTTCTTGAAAAAGCAAAAGGAACAGTCTTTTCTGATGAAAATCCCCTGCAAATATCAAATATTTTCTCGCAAATCTGCGATATTTCCGATAAAGAAAAAGCGCTGCTTGGTTCAAACAATTTGCGCTATTTCAACGAACATTTAACGGCCGAGAAATTAACCTCTCAGCTTTTAGATGTATTAAAAGAATTTAAGAAGTGAGAAATCCCTTCTCCTTGAACTAAACTTCCAAACATTGAATAGACCTTTGTCTTGGCGGACAAGGCCTTTTTTGTTTTTTCAATCTGGGAGGAATTAAGAAAATCTAGAATTGCTTTTTGAATACCTTGAGCAGAGGTATCATCAATCCAATAAACATCGTTTTTGAAAAGTTCGTATAATCTCGGATGCTTTGTTGATATTGTTGGAACACCACTCGCAAGATAATCCAACATTTTTGAAGGAACGGACTGTTTGTCGAGAGTCTCATTTAATGGACGCGGATTAATGTTTGCTAAAGCGTGTTGTTCGATACAGTATGTTTTGTTTTTGCTAAGTTGAGACAAATATAAAACGCGATGATCGTGTTGGCCGAGATTAGAGATATAACTCTTTAATGGCCCGTTTCCTAAAATGACTAAATTAATTTTTTGGTCCAGACCATTAAAAGAATCAACAAGATTTTTAACACCATATCGTTCGTACAATGAGCCAGCAAAAGCAATATAGTCACCCAAAGGCTCTCTTTTAAACGTTGGTATATCTTCAACAATTCCTTCAAAAATATATGTTGGTTTTCCTGCGATTCCATAAGCCGCAAGAAGTCCATCTGTTAATGTTAAAAAGCCATCCAGCTTTGCTGTTTTATTGATAGTTTTCTCGGCATAATGATCTGATACGTTGGTAAGGTTGTAAGGGTTGTCTGTGAGGACGCCAATAACTGGAATACCATGTTTGTGTTTAATTTTTAGTGCAGCATTTAAAAGATTTCTTCGCAAGACATCAACTACAATAATGGAATCCTTGTGAAGGTATGAATCTAAAATTTTTACTGTTGTTTCAACAATCTGGTGTTTTTCTCTAAAGATCTTGTAGAAAAGAGTTTTTTGGATTTTTGTATAGTGATAAGGGACACGGTCATCATGGTCATCTTCAATTGGAGGAAGAGTTACGCCTTTTGCAGATGGCCGATGTGAAACAACTTCCACATTGTCATAAAACGATAAAGCTTTAATGAGCTTATGATAAAAATTTTGATTGCTTGGGTTTGGTAAAACTTTTGATTCCGAACAAATGTTGTGAAACACGTTTTCCGATGTTGAAGAAGTTAAGAAAATAATGTTCATTTAGTTCTCCAAAAGAATTTGAGAAATTGAATCTGACATTTTCTCAATAGTGTTGTCTTTGGCAACACGCACGCAATCATCGAATGATGTATTATCTTCGATTTGTTGCAAACATTTAAGAATATTCTTTGCTGAAAAGTCACTCGTTAAAATTCCTGTTTTTTCATTTAAAAGTTTTTTAGCAGAATTAACATTTAAATTTGATATAACCGGGAGTCCTTGTGATAAAGATTCATTAATAACATGACCATAGATGTCTTCGTTGCTAGGGAAAATAAATATGTCTGAGCAGCGGAAAATCTCAAATAATTTATTCTTTGGTAAAAAATCACGCAAATGAACATTTTTCACCTGTAAATCCTCAATAATTTTCAAATAATGACGGTGCTCTTTTCCATCGCCAAAAATGTAAAGATGGTGTGATTCGGGCATTTCTTTCCAAGACTCAATTAAAGTTAAATAATTCTTCCTTTTGATTAGCTGTCCGGCGGAAACAAAAACTTTTTCACCTTGTAAATCATATTTCTCCTTAAAGGCATTCTTTTCTTCTTTGGTTAATTCTTTAGGAGCAATCTCATTTTCATAGAAGGTTGAATAAGGGTAGTTAAAAATTTTAGATTTGTCTGCGCCATAATATTCCAGATATTTATTTGATTCTTTATCGGGAGAAAGATAGAACTTTGCTTTTGACATAAAGGAAGTTTTTAATCTTCGCTTACATTTAGATTCTTTTCTGTTTATGATTCCGCCATTAATAAATAATACATAAGGAATATAACGCTTCTGCATATAACGTATAGCTTTCATTTCAGCAAATTGTGAATAACCATTCATAACAATTAAGTCATAGTGGTTTTTCTTAATGTGGTTTTTTACTCCTGACGAAAGAAAATTTTCATCTCCAAGTTTTATGCCAGTAACTTTGATAGTTTTAAATTTAAAGTCGTTTTCTGAGTAGAAACTTAATGAACGGTTTTTATTTTGGCTTCGCTCAAAGATAACGTAAAGATCCATTCTTTGACTTAGTTCGTTAAACAAACGAACTTTGTATGGCGCGGGATGATTAAAAACGATTAGAACCTTTTTCATTTGAAACAATTATACATTGTTTATCAACGTTTAGAAAATTATAATTTAAGCAATGAAAACATGGTCAGATTTCTTTAAGGAAATAGAAACAAAGGGATATTATCGTGATTTAATGCGTTTTCTTGACGAGGAATACGCAACAAAAACAATATATCCAGTACGTGAAAATCTCTTTAAAGCATTTGAACTAACACCGGTCGATCAAATCAAGATTGTCATTATTGGCCAAGACCCATATCACGAACCAGGTCAAGCACAGGGATTATCGTTTTCTGTTCCAAAAGGCACAAAAGTCCCTCCAAGTTTGGCAAATATATTTAAAGAGATTCATAACGATATTGGATGTGATATGGATTTTAAAAATGGTGATTTAACATACCTAGCAAAACAAGGGGTGCTATTAATAAATGCATATCTTACGGTCGTTGCAGGACAAGCTCTTTCACACCATAAAAAAGAATATGATTGCTTGATGTTAGATGTAATAAAATTTCTTAATTTTTGCAACCAACCAATTGTTTTTATGCTTTGGGGAAATTTTGCTAAAAAATACGAAAAACACCTGTCAAACCACAACCATTTAATTCTAAAGTCGTCCCACCCATCACCACTTGGAGCGAATCATGGCGGATGGTTTAATGAACATCAGTTTTCAAAAGCCAACCAATTTTTAGAGTCAAATAAAATTAAAAAGATTGAATGGTCTAATATATAAAACTAAAATATTATTTGGGTGCTGAGCGAACTCGGCTGAGATTATTCCTTCTTCGGAATTGACCATACCTGATCTAGGTAATGCTAGCGGAGGTGAACTTTTTGTTTATTATCCGCTAACGAAAGGCGGATTTTTTTATGGAAGAGTCAAAACAACAATATTCTCCAATAAGACAAAAAATGATTAAACTGATGCCATTATGTATTCTTGGCTTTGTTTTACTTTTTATTGGTCTTTCATTTATAGGAACATTCTTTGATGTGAAGGTTAAAATTGATGGGGTTAAAACTTATCCATCATTTACTCTTGGAAGCACATTATTTGGTGGCTCGTTTAGTGGCCCAACAACTGCGTTCTTTATCACAACATATCTAGTTTTTCCTCTCATTGCTTGTGGCGCCATTTTTTTGGGACGTAAACACAAAAATTTCTATGTTGTCGCAGTTTTACTTTTCTTATTGAGTGGTATTAACGCGATTGTCGTCCGCGATATTGCAGCGAACGATTTATATGTTTCTAGTGGTTACGAGCTTGGTTATGAACCACATGATATTTTCTTCTGTTATGTTTTGCCAATAGTAGCATTCTTTATTGCTGGTTTAGTGGCTTTGTCTATTGCTGCAAGCCATACCTCAATTAGTGCCATTGATATAACAGAAATCGGTGTATTAATTGCTATGGCACTTGTTCTTAACTTTGTTAAGATTGTTCAACTTGGTGAAAGCGGTGGATCTGTTAATTTTCAAATGTTACCGCTTATGATTTTGGCATTAAGAAAAGGGCCGTTAAAAGGATTCATTGGTGCCGGTATTGCATACGGTTTAATAAACTGTTTAGCTGATGGTTATGGCATTGTGACATTCCCATTTGACTATTTATTGGGCATGGGCTCTGTTTGCGTTTTAGGGTTTTTCCAGCCGCTTATTTTTGGAAAAGATCAAAATGGTTATAACATAAAAGGAATTCTCTTCATTGTTATTGGAGGAATTCTTTCCACGGCGCTACGTTTTGTTGGCGGTTGTACATCATCAATGATCATTTATGGTTACGAAATTCAAGCTGCAATGGCATATAACGTTCTTTATGTGTCTATATCTGGCGCAATTGCAATAGCAGCGTTAGTCGCGATTTATGGGCCGATGATTATGGTTAATAAACGTTTTCCGGTAGAAAAATAATTTTCTATAATAATGTAAGTGAATCATATACAATTTATTTAAGTATAAATAGGTGATCATATGGAAAGAGAAACAGTTCAGAACAATGAAGTACAAGCAGAAGAGGTTTCTTCTAATGAAGAAATGCCTCAGGTTGAACAGGTGAAAGAAGAAAACGCTGTTTTAGAAACACAACCTGAGCCAACCAAACCAGTTTACGATAGTGAAGAACTACAAGCCATCGAAGATCAACGAGTTAAATTCTTAGGCGAATATCGTAGCGGAAACAGAATTAAATCCATTGTATTTTTCGTCGTGATGTTTTTGATGGTTGGAACATTCCTTATTATTCCGAACGTTGGGCAAGGAGCCTCTTGGCAGCTCCCAGTGATGATTACTGTTGCAGTTGTCCTACTTGGATGTGTTTTAGCTTTCTCGTTTTTAACACGAAAAAAGATGACTGAAAAAATGAGGAATTATTTTTCTGTTTTCTATGGAAACATGAACAAATATGTTTTTGGTTCAAAGAATTTTGAGAAAGTTGTCTTTGAAAACCCAGGAAAAATTGAAGACCACCTTTTCATCGATAGTAATCTTTACAAAGATGTTTTGGAAGTTCGTAGTCGCGGAGCAACAACGTTTGAATATGAGAAAAAACCTATCTTAGTTTGTGACTGTGCAGGCTCTGTTAAAACAGATAAACGAGTTGCACCAATTTTCGTTGGAAAGTATCTCGTTACTGGAAATAAATATGAAGGAAAAGAACCAATTTATATTTATATAAAAGGTGATCAACGCTCTCTTCCTCCAACAAATTTAGAAGATGTGAAAGTCGTTAAAGACGATGCCAAAATTGCGATTTATTCAAACGACTCAAAATGGGAAAAAACACTTAACACAAAAGTGATGAAAATTGTTAATTCAATGAAGCCAAACAAAGAACTTGTTGATATTGCGATTTCGATTCAACCAGGAACAACTTATATCGCTCTTGGCTATGATGATCCATTAATGGTTATTCCATTAGATCGTCCATTTAACCAAGAGCCTGTCAAAGGTTACAAAAAGGATATTTTAAAAGCCTGTCAATTAGCAAAGGAACTTGATTAATGTCATTAGAAAAGAAGTGGGTCATTATCCAGGCCTATAAGCACAATCAAGAACTCCATCGCCAATGGTCACATAGCTATGTGGTGGAAGACAATGATGATTATTTTGTGCTCGCTTCTATTCGAGCTTCGGTCATCGAGGCTGACGGGCGCAAATGGCACACAAAAGAACCAGCAATGTTTATTCTTTCTAAGAAACACTGGTTTAATGTGATTGCTATGTTTAAGGAAGAGGGCATTTCTTATTATGTCAATATTGCGTCCCCGGCAATTTATGACAAAGGATATATCAAATACATTGATTATGACCTCGACATAAAGAAATTTACTGATGGATCAACCAAACTTCTCGATGTATCCGAATACAAAAAACATGCTGAAGAGCAAGGTTACTCACAAGAAATAATGAATATCCTTTCTCATTCAGTCGATGAAGTTTATAAGAAAATTGAAAAAAAAGAATCTCCGTTTAATGATGAAGAGATTCGTGAATATTATTCGAGATTTGCAAGAGATTTTAAGACTGAATAAGTTTAAATACCCTGTCACACTCGGCAATTGAAGGCGCAATGCGTCTTTTTTTGTTTTCGTAATCGCAGATATCACCGACAGCAAAAATGTTGTTTTTAACTTTGTTGTCTTTATCAACTTTTACAAACATTCCTTGTTTTTCAAAACCAAAATCACAGTTAGCAGCAATATTGCCATAGTTGACCAAAATGTAATCAACATAAATCTTTTCGAATTCTTCCTTCTCGCCTTCCGGAAGAACTTTTTTAATTGTTATCGATGTAGCTTTTCCGTTTTCATATTCTATAGAATATGGTACATAAGGAAGATGAATTTTTAAATTTTTGCAATCCTTAATTGTTTCATGGTTTCCTCTAAACTCTGTTCTTCGATGAATTAAGTGTACATCATTAGAGATCTTCGATATTTCTTTTGACCAGTCGAGCGCTGAATCTCCTCCACCAAAAATAGCAACTTTTTTATCTTTTAGAAAATCAAATTTTTTAAGGTGATAGAGAATGTTCTTGCACTCATTTTCGTGTTCTATTCCAAGAGGTCTTGGCGAAGAAAAGCCTAATCCAACAGCAAGAATGACATATTTGGATTTTGCAACAAAATCACCTGCAAAAACCTTGTTATTTTCAATTTTTTCAACCTTTGTATTGAGGAGAATTTTGCTTTTATCAACACCTTTTAAAAGTTTTGAAATATAGTCTTTTGAAATGATTGAATTGATGCCTGGAATATCAACAATTTCTTTTTCGGGGTAAAGGTGTGTAATCTGTCCACCAACTTCATTTGAGGCATCGATTAAAAGATAATCAATTCCCGCCTTTTGGCAGAGATTTGCAAAATACAAACCGGCTGGTCCGGCTCCAACAATTGTAACGGTTGTTTCCTTTGTCATGAAAAATATTATAAATATATTTTCTTAACTTTGCTATAATGTATCGGGGTTTTTTATGTTGAAATTACAAGTGATTTCAAAATCTAAAGAAGAAACGCAACGCCTTGCAGCTAATATCGTACGTCAGTTGGCGCCGGGAAGTGTTGTTTTGTTAACTGGTGATTTAGGAGCCGGTAAAACAACTTTTGTTGCAGGCGCGCTCATGGAACTTGGTTATAAGGACCACGTTGTTTCCCCAACATTTAACATTTTAAAATGTTATTTTGAAGTCCAACCAAATGTATTTCACATCGATGCTTATAGGTTAGAAGACCAAAATATTGACATTGGATTAGAAGAATTTTTAGAGGATGAAGGCATTTCTTTTGTAGAATGGCCAAACTATATTGAAAGTATTCTTCCGCCTCATACAATGACAATTAAAATTACTAGAGTCAGCGATAATGAACGTCTCTTTGAATTTTATTCTGATTCTGAAAAATATCAGAAAGTCTTTTCGGCTTTGGAGGGTAAATAATGTTTGAAATTTTGTTAGATAGTTCAAGCAAGTATTTGTCTGTTGGCTTAGCAAAAGATGGAAAAGTCATCGATAAGATTTTTTATGAAGCTTGGCAACGTCAATCAGAGATGATGACAAGTGAACTTCAAACAATTCTTAAAAGAAACAATGTTGAAAACAAGGATATTGATGCCGTCGTTATTGGAGTTGGTCCTGGCTCATATACAGGTGTAAGAATCGCTGTAACAATTGGAAAAACAATCGCTTATGCTTTGCATACTAAGGTTTATGCTGTTTCATCGCTTTCCTTATTAAGAGACGAAAGCAAACCAACAATTTGCGTTTTTAACGCGCGAAGTGGACGATCGTATGTTGGCGTGTATGAGGGTGAGAAATGCCTTTTATCTGATTGCGTTATGAGTAATGAAGATCTTCAAAAATATATCGCTGAACATCCTTGCTATCTTATTAACGGAGAACTTGGTCATCTTGGACTAAATTCAAATTCCTACGACACAATCAATAATCTTGCAAAAGGTCTTACCGATGAGAAACTAGTTGAAAATCCTTTCGTCGTAAATCCTGTCTATCTGAAGGAGCTTTTATAATGGACTACAAAGTGCGTTTATTAAAAAAAGCAGATCTACAAAAGGTTTACGAAATTGAAAAAGAGTGCTTTTTAGATCCTTGGAAATATTCAGATCTTGAGTATGAATTTAATGGAAACCCTGTTAACAAATTCATCGTTATTGAAGCCGATGGAAAAATTGTTGGTTTTAATAATTTTATGATTACATTCAATTCTGCAACTATAACTCAAATTGCTGTAACAAGGGAATATCGAAGAAAAGGTCTTGCAACCATTCTTTTAAATGAGATGGAGAAGATGTTTCCAAAAGAAGGCGAAGACATTGTTGAAAACGTTACTTTGGAAGTGCGTTCATCAAATCTTCCTGCAATCAAACTTTATGAAAAGCATGGTTACGAAGTTGTTGTAAAAAAACCACACTACTATGCTGACGGAGAAGATGCCATTTATATGGTAAAGAGGCTTATGCTATGTCATTAATCTTAGGACTAGAATCAAGTTGTGATGAAACCTCCATTGCGATTGTTCGAGATGGGGAACTTTTAAGCAACGTTGTTGCGACCCAAATCAAAATGCATCAGCAATTCGGAGGCGTTATGCCAGAGCTCGCTTCTCGCTTGCATTGTGAAAATGTATTGTTTGTTCTAGATGAAGCACTCAAAAATGCGAATGTAAAACTTGATGATATCGACGCTTTTGCTTTTACACGCGGCCCAGGCCTAATTGGAGCTCTTCATGTTGGAATGCAAGTTGCAAAAACCCTTGCAATTCTTTATCAAAAACCACTAATTCCAGTTCATCATCTAGCCGGTCATATTTACGCAAACGAATTCGTAAAACCCCTGCAATTCCCTCTTCTTTCAATTGTTGTCAGTGGTGGTAACACCGAATTTGTTTATATGAAAGAACCGATGAATTTTGAGATTATTGGCGAAACAAAAGACGACGCAATTGGAGAATGTTTCGATAAGGTGGCTCGTACTGTTGGACTCCCATATCCGGGCGGAATCCCAATTGATAAATTATCCAAGGAAGGTCAACACACTTATGAACTTCCATTCCCACTCCACGATGATTCACTAGATTTTTCATATTCTGGCTTAAAAACCGCGGTGATAAATCTGGTCAATAATGAAAAAGCTCGCGGACATGAAATTAGGGTTCCAGACTTATGTAAATCGTTCCAGGATGTTGCTGTCGGAATGATTATGGATCGTTTAGAAAAAGCTTTAAAGCGATATAAAATTAAACAAGTTGTTCTTGCTGGCGGAGTATCTGCAAACTCTTATTTAAGAGAAAAAATGCACGAACGTTTAGATAACACGGAAATTGATTTGATTGTTCCACCAATTTGGTGCACGACCGACAATGCTGCAATGATTGCTCGATTAGGAGAACATCTTTATAAGATGGGAATTGTTGCGCCTATATCAGTATCGTGTGACCCGAACTGGCGAATTGATAAATATAAAACATTTTAATCGCAGTTTTAAATAAACTGTTGCTATAATGTAAAAGTTATATCTGGAGGTAGATTATGGAATACCAAGGTGTTGTAGTAAGTGATTTATATGCTCTTGTTCACTCTGAAGAGAAGGAATATAAAGAGATTTTAAAATCAATCAAGAATGTTTTTATTGAAGGGTGGGTTCGTACAAATCGTGATAACGGATCAATAGGTTTTATCGCTTTAAACGATGGAACATGCTTTAAAAACGTTCAATTAGTTTATGAAGATAAGGTTGTCAAAGATTATAAATCTTTAAGTCATGTTAATACTGGCGCAGCTTTAGGTGTGAAGGGCGAATTTGTCTTAACTCCAGAAGGCAAACAACCATTCGAAATCCACGTTCATGAATTTGAAGTTGTTGGACCAGTTGATCCAGACTACCCTCTTCAAAAGAAACAACACTCAATGGAATTCCTTCGCGAAATTGCTCATTTAAGACCAAGAGCAAACACCTTTAATGCGGTTTTCCGTATGAGAAACGCAATGTCTATGGCCATTCATGAATTTTTCCAAAACGAAGGATTTATGTATGTTCATACACCAATTATTACTGGAAATGACGCCGAAGGCGCAGGTAACACATTTGGAGTTATTACAAACGACAAACACCCAAAGACCGACTTCTTCTCAAAAGAAGTTGCTTTAACTGTTTCTGGTCAGCTTCATGTTGAACCATTTGCGATGGCCTTTAGAGATGTTTATACATTTGGACCAACATTCCGAGCCGAACATTCAAATACAACCCGACACGCATCTGAATTTTGGATGATTGAACCTGAAATGGCGTTCGCAGATTTGGATGATGATATGGATTGCATTGAAGCATGTTTGAAACACTGCATCGATGTTGCGCTTCATGGATGCCCAGATGAAATGGATTTCTTTAACAATTTTATTGATAAAACATTAAAGGAAAGACTCCATCATGTTTTAGAAAGTGAATTTAAGAGAATGACATACACAGAAGCAATCGAAGAACTTCAAAAAGCTCAGCAAAACGGCCACAAATTTGAAAATAACAAGATTTTCTGGGGTATGGATTTACAATCAGAACACGAACGTTATATCACTGAACAAGTTGTTAAAGGACCAGTCTTCTTGATCAACTATCCAAAAGAAATGAAGGCCTTCTACATGAGACAAAACGACGATGGTAAAACCGTTGCAGCATGCGACCTTTTGGTGCCATATGTCGGAGAACTTGTTGGTGGAAGCCAACGTGAAGAACGTTATGATGTTTTAAAGAAACGCATGGAAGAATGCCATTGTCTCGAAGGTCTTGAGTGGTACTTAGACACACGTAAATATGGTGGATGTCCACATGCTGGTTTCGGCATTGGATTTGATCGTTTAATTATGTATGTTACAGGAATGAACAACATTAGAGATGTTCAACCATTCCCAAGAACAAGCGATCCAATTAAATATTAGTTATGGAAGAACAACAAGTTACTCAACATTTCTATAGTGAGGAAGAATTAGCCTTACAAAAGAAACAAAAAAGCCGAAATAGAATTTTCGGCATTGTTTTGGGTGTTGTTATTTTATTAGCGGCGATTGCTATCACTGAAATAATTACATTAATTACAAAGTAATTATTGAATCGGTGCTACAGGCTTATCTTGAGGTGGGAGGTCGTCAACTGAACGGCTGAACACCTTTTTTGCTATTCTAAAAATTCTAAATGAACGAGCAATGTAAGCTTGGACGCAAATCATGAACCAAATAAGTCCAACAATCATACACGGGACAAAGACATAAGATCCCCACGCATACCAATCCCAATGCGGGGAAGATAATAGTGGTGGCCAATCAGAAATAATCTCAATGCCAAACACTTTTGTCTTTGGAACATTCTGCCAATCAAAGACATGGAACAAAGTTCCAATGCCTTCATTATGATAGTCAAAAATATTTACATCCCAGTTATTCATTGTTAGACAATAGAGAACAATAATTAATGATGCAGAAACCATCACGATAAAAGGCTTCCAAGCTTGTCTAAAGAAGACAACGTGATTCTTTTTGATACCAAATTTAATCAATTCGCCTTTCTTTTTAAATAAGCCTGCGCGTATAACGTCATACATCATGTCATCTGCGCCCTGGGCTTGTTTTTTCATTACCTTTTTTATGACGAGTCCAATGCAACCGACAATAATGAAGAAAATAATGAGTGCGAAAAGGAGTGCAATTAATAATCTTTTGGTATCTTCAGAAATTTTTCCGACATACAAAATCATTGCTCGCCATCTCCTTTCTCATCAATATATTGTTCAATTTGTGAAGGCTCTTCGTGTTCTAATTCATTTGTTGGAAAAACATCAAGAGTCGGAACGTCTTGTTGCTGGGTATTTTGTTGAGCAGCTTGTGATTGCGCTGCAACTGCAGAAGCAAGCGTTGCAATTAGAGCGTCTTTGTACTGGTCGTTAGTTTGTACATTTGCTTCCTGGTTTTGCTTGGCTAAAAGGATGCGCTTTGCTTCAGCATCTTCGGGCGTATCATCAAAAGGAGATCCACCTTTAATCCAAAGTATTAAACTGCGGAAAAATTCAAAGACGAAAAGAAAAATACAGTAGACGGTATAAAGGACCAAAATTAGAACAATAAATGGAAAAAGAATAGTGTATAATACCCCTTTTCCAAATACTTTTAAGAACCCTAACATGATTTTATTTTATATCATCGTGCTCTTTCTTCAATAAGAAATAGCAAAAAGACAATAAGCAGATAATCAAAGGTGTAAACGCAAACATCAACATGCCCCAGTAATCAGGGACAATATCGTAAAGAATCGCGACTAAAAACACGTTTAACAAAAGTGATGCAGCAGAAATTATTAATTGTTTACTTTGACTCTTTTTGAACCACTCATAAATTACAAAACCTGCAATTGTAATTGAAAGAAGTTCCAGAATGTAAGCTACACCAATCGATAAGAAAGCGATTGGGATGATTGCAAGAACAAAACAAACACCAAGGAAATTGAAATATTTGTATGTCACACTTGTTGAAGATAATGAGCGCATTTTTGATATTTCTGATTGAACAACAAAAAAGGATAAAAATGATTGAATCAAGGCGATGATAAAGAAGCCGCAGCAAACAAAAATTTGTCCTGGAATTGCATCGTAAATTTTAAAAATCGCCTGTAAATCCTTAATAAAATCCACTTCAAAGAGAAGATTAATTAGCGGAATAATCGCGAACGAAATAGCGGTTTGAAGAATAGCTGAAACAACAATTGACCAGCCGAAATAAACTGATTTTTTAATGCAGAAACCAAAGACAAATCCACTAATAATTGAAGGAACAACATAAAATAGTGTTATATCTAAATTCCAAATTGTTGCGACTAGGGAAAGACCAATTGTTGCAAAAGCATAGATTGGAAAAAATTTTTCGGGGCAAGTCAAAACTACAATTGTTGATGTGAGCGGAAGGATAATAATTAGAAAAATAGAAGCTATAACCGAAAACGCAGCAATGACCGAAACAATTATATTAATTGCCGCCATCATCGACATCAGCGCAATGATTTGCCCTATATTTTTCTTTTCCGAAAGCAGTTTCATAAAAATATTTTACATTTTTTGAACACTTTTGCTCATTTTTTGCGAATAAAGATAGTGTGAAGAAAAATTTTGGATTGGTTTGTCTATTATCTTTAACACTAGTTGGTTGTGTAAAAAAATCTGGCACCAGCTCTCTTTTGGCAACGTCTTCGAAAGTAGATATAAGCATCGAAATATCCTACGAGTACGACGACCTAGAAGAAAAAATTATTTATTGGGACGAGATTCCCCTAATAGATTTAAATGAATTTTATGTCTACTTCTTTTCAAGAACATGCATTCATTGTCAAAACATTAAGGAAAAAGTTATTCCAATGATTTTAAAACATAACAATTATTTTGCATGTGAAGCCTCAAATGAGTTTGAGTTTTGCGCGATACAACCAACAGGAAATCTAAACGAAATCAATTTCTGCATCATTGGTTATCCAACGGCGGTTTATTTTAAAAGCGGTTGCGTTATTACATATGCTAATGGTGAAAAAGAAGTACTCACCCTTTTAAGTTAAAATAATGCTTTATAAGCACATATACTTTTGATAAAATATTACATAGTAATAGGTTGTTAAAGTATTATGGATTATGCATCTCTATTGAACGATAAACAGTTTGCTGCTGTTTCTACGAATTCACAATACGTCCGAGTGGTTGCTGGAGCGGGGAGCGGGAAGACCAGAGTTTTAACATACAGAATTTCATATTTAATTGAAAAAATGAACGTCATGCCATCATCAATTGTGGCTATTGCGTTTACAAATAAAGTAGCTGAGGAAATGCGTGTTAGAGCGTTATCGCTTTTGCATGGGCTAGGTGGCGGTTTATCGGTCTCTACATTCCATAGTTGGTGTGCAAGGTTCTTAAGAAAAGAAATCGATGTACTTAATTTTCCAAATAACTTCACAATCATGGATGAAGACGATCAACTTGCATTAATAAAGAACATTGCTGTTGATAAAGGATTCAAAAAGAACGATGAAATTGTGAAATACTCGATGGGTTTCATTTCTTATCATAAATGCAATGGTAGATATGCGAGTGATGTTGTACTAGACGAATTCTCCGCTATAAGAGAGAAGAAAGCATTAGAATTTTTTCACGAATACGAGTTGCGCAAAGACCAAATGCTATCTTTAGATTTTGATGATTTGCTTTTAAAAACTATTCAAATTCTCGAAGATTTTCCAGATATTAGAGAAAAATGGCAAAACAGAATTACAAACATTCTTGTCGATGAATTTCAGGATACGAATGATATTCAATTTAAACTTGTAAAATTGTTAATGAATTCTCGAACAAGTCTTTATGTTGTCGGAGACCCTGATCAAACAATTTATACTTGGCGAGGAGCAAATCAAAAAATAATGCTCGATTTTACGCGCTCGTTCCCTGGTGCCGAAACAATTATTCTTAACCAAAACTATCGTTCAACCAAACCGATCCTAGATACTGCAAATAAATTAATTTCTCACAACAAAAAACGTGTCCCAAAAGACTTGTTCACTCAAAGAGAAAGTGACGTTCAAGTAACTGTTGAAGATTTGTACGATGCTAATGGTGAAGCTAAATATGTTTGCGACGAAATCGAAAATATTGTTCGAAAAGGTTATGCAAACTATTCGGACATAGCCATCCTCTACAGAGCCAACTATTTAACGCTCCCGTTTGAAAAAGAATTAATGAGACGGAGAATTCCATATCAAATTTATGGGGGTTTAAAGTTCTTCCAAAGAAAAGAAATCAAGGATGCTTTGGCATATTTCCGTCTTATTTATAATAAAAAGGATGATATTAACTTTGAGAGAATAGTTAATGTTCCAAGAAGAGGCATTGGTGATGTTGCAATGGATATTCTTAAATTCGAAAAGGAGCAAAACAACCTTTCGTATTTTGAATACATTTTAGAAATTGACAAGCATGTAACTGAGTTAAAACCAAAGAACGTTGTTTCATTAACAATGGTTATAAACGAAATGGTTGCTACAAGAAAGCGACTAGATGAAAACCTGGAAGCATATCCAAAGATTTTAGAAGATTTTTTAATTAAGATTGGATATTTTGAATATCTTCAAAGTGATGATGAAGGAGAAGGGCGTTTAGAAAACGTAAAAACATTATTGAGCGATATTGTTGACTATTTAAAAAAATATCCAGAATCTAGTTTTGAAGATTATTTAGAGAACGCCACCCTTCAAACATCTCAAGATGAAATGAAGGAAGCAGACAAGGTTAACCTCATGACCGTCCACGTTGCGAAAGGTCTCGAGTTCAAATGCGTCTTTGTAGTTAGTTTAAACGAAGGTATTTTCCCATCGATCAAAGCAATGGACGAAGAAGGCCGAGATGGCGAAGAAGAAGAACGAAGACTTTGCTATGTCGCTTTTACAAGAGCGAAAGACAAACTTTATGCAACGTGTAATTCTGGTTATAGCTACGTTCTTAGTTCAAAATCAATTCGATCAAGATTTTTTAATGAAGCAGGTTTGGTCTTTGTAAAAAAGGATTTATATCAAAAACCGCCTGTAAAACCAACATATTTTGACTTTTTTGCCGATGAAACTAGATCAGACGAAGATTATATTCAAGAACCACAAATTACCGAAAACGGTATTACTGATTGGAAGGTTGGGGACATCGCTATCCATGATGTTTTTGGCCGTGGAGTTGTTACAGGAATTATTGATGACACCATTATTCAAGTTGATTTTGAAAAACACGGAAGAAAATCAATTTTAGGTAGCCATCCAAAAATACATCGAGAAAAGGGAGGAATTGAAGCATGAGTCCAAAAGAGAGAGCTCAAGAGATTACAAAACTTCTTGAGCAATATAACTATGAATACTATGTTTTAGATAACCCAAGCGTACCAGATAGTGAGTATGATCGTTTGATGAACGAACTCATTATGATTGAAAAGGAACACCCTGAGCTTGTGACGCCTTTTTCACCAACACAAAGAGTGGGCGGAAAAGTTTTGTCCGAATTTAAAAAGATCCAACATAAAAGAATGATGCTTTCATTAGCCAATGCGTTTAATGAAGATGATTTAAGAGATTTTGACCGCAAGGTTCGTGATGTTATTGGCGGAGATAAAGTTGAGTACATGTGCGAAATGAAAATCGACGGTCTTGCGATGTCTTTAGATTATGTTGATGGCCACTTGAACTATGCTGCAACACGCGGAGACGGAAACACTGGCGAAGATGTTACAAACAATGTGTTAACGATTAAATCTATTCCAACACAAGTTGTTCAAGATAAACCTTTTGAAGTTCGTGGAGAAGTTTATATGTCTAAGAAAACACTCCATGATCTTAATGCTGAAAGAGAAGCAAACCACGAAGTTCTTCTTGCGAACGCTCGTAACGCGGCAGCAGGATCAATTAGACAACTCGATTCATCGATTGCTGCATCAAGAAAACTGGAAGCATTCTGGTATTATCTCGTCAACGCCGATGAACTTGGATTTAAAAAACATAGTGATGCTCTCAATTATATTGAGAAAATCGGATTTAGAACAAACAAAGAGCGCAGAATTTGTAACGGCATTGAAGAAGTTTTGGCTTATGTCGCTGAATATACAGAAAAGCGCCCAAACCTTGCTTATGATATTGACGGAATTGTCATCAAAGTTAACGACATAACCAAATACGACGTTCTTGGATACACCGCTAAAACCCCAAAATGGGCAATTGCTTATAAGTTCCCTCCAGAAGAAGTTGTAACAAAATTAGAAGACATTATTTTTACTGTTGGCAGAACAGGGAAAATTACTCCAAACGCCGTCATCGCACCAACGAGAGTCGCTGGTTCGGTTGTGCAAAGAGCGACACTTCATAATGAGGATTTCGTCATTGAAAAAGATCTTCGAATTGGCGATTTCATTGTTTTAAGAAAGGCTGGAGATGTTATTCCTGAAGTGGTGCGTCCTCTCCCTGAGAAACGAGATGGAACAGAGAGACCATTTGTCATGGCAAGCGTGTGTCCAGTTTGTGGCGCTCCATTAGTTAGAAAAGATGCAATGCATTTCTGTGTTAATCCAAAATGCCCAGCAAAGAAAATAGAAGGTTTAATTCACTTTGCCTCAAGAAACGCCATGGACATTGAGAATCTTGGTGAGAAAGTCTGCGAAGAATTCTTCAACGAGGGATTCATCTCGACTATTGACTCCATTTATAAACTCAAACAATATCGAGACGAGATTCTTAATCGTGAAGGTTGGCAAAAGAAATCTACCGACAATCTTTTAGAAGCGATCGAGAAATCAAAATCGAATTCACTTGAAAGATTGTTGTTTGGGCTTGGCATTAAAGAGGTTGGTGAAAAGACCGCCAAAGTATTAGCAAAACGCTTTGGAACACTGGACCGTTTCTTTGAACTAACTGAAGAAGAATTATTAAATGTGCCTGATTTAGGGCCAGTTTCTGCAAAATCAATTTATGAATATTTCCATGATGAAAATAATCGAGTTTTGATTGAAAATCTCAGGCAAAACGGACTTAATTTCAATTATTTAGGCGTTAATTTAACAAACGAAAATTCTCCATTCTTTGGTAAAACAATCGTTCTTACCGGAACGCTATCAAAGTATGGAAGAAAAGAAGCGACAGACCTTTTAGAAAACATTGGTGCAAAAGTCGCCGGTTCTGTCTCAAAGAAAACAGATTTTGTTATTTATGGTGTAGAGGCCGGGTCAAAACTCGATAAAGCTAGAGAACTTGGTATCAAAACATTAAATGAGGAAGAGTTTGAAGAATTACTTCAAATGGAGTAATATTTTTAACATTATGAAAGAGTACAATATTGAAATCTTAAAACAGGCTGCTCATGGGTTACTTTTTGATATGTCCGAAGAGCAATATGAAACACTTCTACAAGAATTCGACATCGTTGTCGCTCAAATGAAGATTATTGGAGAAAACAAAGAACTAGATAAAACAGAGCAAATGATTTTTCCGTTCGAAGTTTCAACCTCTGTCATGAGAGAAGATGTTCCAACAACTCCGCTTCCACGAGAAGAGGCTCTAAGAAATGCTAACAACAAAATTGGTGGGCAAATCAAATTGCCAAAGGTGGTTTTATGACGTACCGCGGCTTATCGATTGATGAGCTCCACGCTCTTCTTGTTAGTAAAAAAGTTACTCCTCTTCAACTTGCTGAAGAAGCTTTAATTTTAGCTAAAAAAGATTCCAATAACGCTTTTGAATATATTATGGAAAAAGAAGCCCTTGAATTTGCCGCTTCTTTAAAAGAACCAGAAGTAAATAATCCTCTTTGGGGAATTCCATTTGTTATCAAAGATAACTTTTCAACAAAGGATATCCCAACAACAGCAAGTAGCAATATTTTAAAAGGATATGTTCCTGTTTTTGATGCTACTGTTGTTGAAAAACTAAAAGAGGCTAAAGCTGTTGCTATTGGTAAGGTCACACTTGACGAACTTGCGATGGGTGGAACTGGTACTAGTGGACATTTGGGCATGACGTTTAACCCACATGATCGTTCGCACAAAAGACTTGTTGGTGGATCCTCATGTGGATCTGCTGCTTGTACCGCGGATGGTTATGTTCCATTTGCTCTTGGAAGCGATACTGGCGACTCAACAAGAAAGCCAGCTTCTTATGCTGGTCTTGTTGGATTTAAGCCAACATGGTCTTTGATTTCTAGATATGGCTTATTTCCATTTGCGCCTTCTTTAGATACTGTTGGAATTTTCGCAAGAAACGTTAAAGATTCCGCCTATGTTTTAAATGCTTTGGCTGGTCATGATGATAAAGATTCAACATCAAGTGTTAGACCTATTGATGATTATACAGATGAGATTGAGAAAATTAATCCAAAAACAAAAGTTGCTGTTATAAAAGGCATTTTGAATTCAATCTCTGATAAGACAGTTTTAGACAAATTTAATGAAACTGTTAAATCACTAAAAGATGCGGGTTTTGCTGTAGATTATGTGGATATTGACGAGAAAATTTTGTCTTCACTATTCCCAACATATTTCGTTATTTCCTGTGCTGAAGCAACATCAAACAATGCAAATTTAGATGGTATTAAATTTGGTCCTTACTACAATGGTGCAACGTTTGAAGATGTTGTTACACAAGCTCGAACAAATGGTTTTAGTGAACTTATTAAGAGACGCTTTATTATTGGCAATTTCGCTTTAATGAAAGAAAACCAAAACGACTTATTTTTACGCGCCCAGAAGAATAGACGCGTTATTGTTGATGCTGTGAACAACGTGTTAAAAGACTACGATTTCATTTATTGCCCTGCTGCACCTTCTATTGCTCCAAAGGTTGGTGAAGCAAGTGATCGGCTTTCTAATGAATATTTAATTGCAGATAACCATTTGGTTATTGCTAATTTTGCTGGACTTCCATCAATTACTCTTCCAATCGGCATTAAAGACGGAATGCCATTTGGAGCAAATATCACTGGTCGTGCTTTTGAAGATAAACAAGTTTTACAAATGGCTTTTGAACTTGAAAAGCATACCGGATTAAAGAATTTAGTGGCGAAAGGAGAATAACAATGAACTTTGAACCAGTTATTGGACTTGAAATTCACGTTGAATTAAAGACAAAAAGTAAAATGTTTTCTTCCGCGCCAGTTACCTATGGTAAAGAAGCAAACACACAGACCGTGCCTCTTGATTTAGGATTCCCAGGAACAATGCCTGTGGTGAATAAAGAGGCGGTAATTTATGCGATACGTGTGTCGAACGCTTTACATATGAACATTGATCACGAATTACATTTTGATCGTAAAAATTATTTCTATAGTGACCTTCCAAAGGGATATCAAATCACACAGGATAGAAGACCAATTGGATCTGAGGGTTATCTCGAAATCGTTGTTAATGGTCAAAGAAAACGTATTGGTATTGAGCGTCTTCATATTGAAGAAGACACATGTAAACAACTTCACTTTAAGAATTTTACCTTACTGAACTATAATCGTGCTGGAACACCGTTAATTGAAATTGTTTCAAAACCAGAAATTAGATCTGGCGAAGAAGCGATGAAATATGTTGAAACTATTCGTTCAATTGTAGTTTTCTCGGAAGTCAGTGATGGAAAAATGGAAGAAGGTTCTCTTCGTTGTGACGTTAACGTCTCAATTCGCCCTGAAGGAAGCAAACAATTTGGAACAAAAGTTGAAGTTAAAAACATCAACTCGATTTCTTATGTGAAAAACGCGATTGACTATGAAGTAAAACGTCAAAAAGAAATCATTGAAAGCGGTGGTCAGGTGGTTCAGGAAACACGTCGATATGATGATGAAACAAAAACTACAATCGCCATGCGTTTAAAAACTGATTCGGTTGACTATAAGTATTTCCCAGAACCGAACATTATCCCAATTAAACTTTCTGATCAGTTTGTTGATGATGCGATTGCTTCGTGTCCGGAACTTGCTGAAAGTAAAAAAGAACGATATTTAAATGAATTTAAGCTCAATGAATATGATGCTTCACTTTTAGTAAGTGACAAAGATATTTCTGTTTATTATGACAAGTGTGCTAAGCTCACAAAACAATACAAGATATTAGCTAACTGGATGAATGTTGATGTTCTCTCATATTTAAACAAGAACAACGTTTCAATTAATGAGTTCCCTCTTAGACCAGAACAACTTGTGAGCCTCGTGGCAATCATTGAGAAAAATGAAGTCTCTTCCAACCAAGCAAAAGCAATTTTTGGAAAAATGGTTGAAGAGAAGTGTGATGCTCAAAAAGCTCGTCAAATCTTGGGTATTTCATCACAAATATCCGATGAATCATTTATTAAAAATGTGATCAACGAGGTTTTAAATGAAAACCCTCAATCAATCAAAGATTATAAAGAAGGAAAAGACCGCGCACTTGGCTTCATGGTTGGACAAGTTATGAAGAAAACACAAGGCAAGGTTAATCCAAAAATGACTTCTGAAATACTTTTAAAAGAATTGGAGAATAGAAAATGAAAGAAATTCTTGTTACCGGTGGAATGGGATATATTGGTTCCCACACAGTTGTTCAGCTTATTGAAAACAATTATAAGCCAGTTATTGTCGATAATCTTTGTAACGCCAAAGTTGAAGTATTAAATCGAATTGAAAAATTAACTGGTCTAAGACCAGAATTTATCAAATTAGATGTTCGTGATGAAGAGGCCTTAGATAAAGTTTTCTCTAGTCACAATATTTTTGCAGTGATTCATTTTGCCGGATTAAAAGCAGTTGGTGAATCTGTTCAAAAACCAGATTTATATTTTGATAACAACATTGGTTCTACCAAAGTTCTTTTGAAAGTTATGGAAAAATACGGATGTAAAAATATTGTCTTTTCATCTTCTGCCACGGTTTATGGAAACCCTAAAAAAGTTCCAATTGTGGAAACCGATCCAATCGGTGAAACAACAAACCCATATGCAGAGACTAAAGTAAGAATCGAGTATTTGCTTCAGGATTTAGCCAAGAAAGATCCGTCATATAACATTGCAATTCTCCGATATTTTAACCCAATTGGAGCTCATAAGTCCGGATTAATGGGTGAAGATCCACAGGGAATTCCAAACAATTTAATGCCGTATGTTACACAAGTTGCCGTTGGGAAACTTCCTGTTTTAAATATTTTTGGAGATGATTATGATACCCCTGACGGCACCTGTATTAGAGATTATATCCATGTCGTTGATTTAGCTCATGGACACCTACTCACTTTAAAGAAATTAGAAGAGAAACCGGGATTAGTTATTTATAACCTTGGTACCGGAGTAGGAACGTCTGTTTTCGAACTTGTTCATGCATTTGAGAAAGCAAACAATATAAAAATCAATTATCGAGTCGCACCACGCCGAGCGGGAGACATTCCCGAGTGTTACGCTAACGCTGATAAAGCGTTTAAAGAAATCGGCTTCAAAACTGAATTTAATATTGTCGATTGTTGTCGTGATTCTTGGAATTGGCAAAGAAACAACCCAAAAGGTTATGAGGAGTAATGATTATGAAGAAAAGTTTATATTCAATTAAATCAGTAAACGGAGATGTGCTTCGTGGTTATACCTGGAGTGCCGAAAAACCTGTTGGAAACGTTGTTATTGTTACAGGCATGGAAGAATACGCTGAACGTTATGATGATTTTGCTCAATTCTTAAATAAAAACGGTTTCAACGTTTTCTGTGTTGACCATTATGGTCAAGGTTTAAACTCTGAAAACGGAAAGAAACTTGGAATCGTTCCTTCATCTTTCTTCTCAAAAACTGTTCGAATTGTTGACGATATTGTTCGAAAGGTTCGTAAGACAACCAAATTACCAGTTGTTGTTTTTGGGCATTCTATGGGATCGTTTATTGTTCAAGATTTTGTTCAAAGATTCACCCATGATGCCGACAAAATTGTTATTTGCGGATCAAATGGACCAAACGCAAAACTTCTCTTTAAGTTTGGTGCAAAAATTGGAAAATGGACATGTTCTAAGAAGAATCAATTTGAAAAAGCCAAGCTTATGGAAAGCCTCTCGATCGGTGCATACGTTAAATCCGTGAAAGACCGTAAAACGCCGAATGATTGGTTAAGTTATAACGAAGAGAACGTTCAAAAGTATTGTGCCGACCCAATGTGTGGTTATGGCTCAAGCCGTATTTTCTACCGCGAACTTTTAAAAGGTAATGCCCGTTTATTTAACAAGAAGTTCTTGAAAAAGATTTCGCCAGATAATCACATTCTTATTATTGCTGGTGAAGATGATGCTTGTGGTGCATTCGGAAAAGGACCACGTGCCCTTTATAAACAGTATCAAAAACTCGGGATTAAAGATGTTGAATTGCATGTTTATCCACACATGAGACACGAAATTTTAAATGAAAAAGAACACCAACAAGTTTATGATGATGTTCTCAAATTTATTACAAAATAGTTAAGTTTTACCTGTTATTTTAAGATTTTATCTAACTTTTGATTTAAAGCCTGTATGTGTCCTTCTTGGGCAAATATATAGGCTTTTAATTTTGGTTCTGTTCCAGATGGGCGGAAGATGATTGTTTCGTGTTCTGGTAATGTAAATCTCAAGACATCGCTCTTTGGAAGATGTATTTGTTCTTCATGGTCTTTGTATTTTTCAATACTTGTTTGGAAGTCTCCCACCGAGACAACATCATCGAATAGTGAGAATGATTTGACTCGAAGTGTTTTCATGATTTCCTTCATTCGAGCCTGGCCTTCTAAACCTGGAAATTCATAAGAAATTGTTTTTGTTTTGTATGGCCCGAATTCTTTGTAAAGCTCATTTAAACGATCGATAAGAGTTAAGCCTTTGTGCTTATAGTAGTTCGCCATTTCTGCAATTAACAGAACAGCATTAACAGCATCCTTATCGCGAACCTCAGGGTTTGTTAAATAACCATATGATTCTTCAAAACCAAAGATATAACGATATTCTTCGTGTTTTTCTTCTAATAGAAGGAGTTGTTCGCCAATCCATTTAAATCCGGTTAAGACATCAACAACTTTGACACCGAATTTTTCTCCCATCAAATTGATAAGGCTTGAAGAAACAATTGATTTAACAACAATTGGATTCTTTGGTAATTTATTTTGTTTTACACGTGCGTGATAAATAAAATCAAATAGAAGAATACCGATTTCGTTACCAGTTAAAATTGTTGCTTTTCCGTCTTTGTTAACAGCAACTCCAGCTCTGTCACTATCCGGATCGGTTGCGACCAAAATGTCGTTTCCGTTTTTAAGCATTAATTTCATTCCAAGATCCATAGCTTCTTGTATTTCGGGATTTGGATATGGGCAAGTTGTAAAATTACCATCTGGGTCTTTTTGCTCTTCAACAATATCCACGGAATTAAATCCATCACGTTTTAAAACAGTAGTTACAGGAACAAAACCAGCGCCATGAAGCGGTGTGTATGTAACTTTTAAAATGCGCTCTGATTCTTCTGGTCCTTCAATAGATTGTGAAAGAACAGAATTATAGTATTTTTCAATTAAATCATTAGAAATATATGAGATTTGCAGGTTATTTTCGAATTCTGTGAGTTTAACATCGAACATATCGATTTTGTTAATTTCAGCCAAAACAGCATTGGCATTACTGGTTGTCATTTGACATCCGTCTGGTCCATAAACTTTATATCCGTTGTATTGCTTTGGGTTGTGTGATGCAGTAACAACAATACCAGCTGAGGCTTTTAATTGTCTAACAGCATAGGAAAGCATTGGAACAGGCATTAATCTTGGATAAATGTGAACTTTGATTCCATTGGCGGCTAAAACGCGAGCAGCCTCGTGAGCAAACAGTTCGGAATTTAGTCTCGAATCATATGCAATAGCGACGCTTGGCTTCTTTTCTTTTAATAATAAGAAGTTTGCAAGACCTTGAGTGGCGTGTCTAATGACGTGGCGATTCATTCTGTTTGTGCCCATTGCCATAACACCACGTAAGCCAGCGGTACCAAACTCTAGATCGTTAATGAATCTTTCGGTAATCTCTTTTTCGTTTCCTTTGATTGACTCTAATTCCTGCTTTTCTTCTTTTGAAAGAGCACTTGAATTAAGCCATTCATTAAATTTCTGTTCGATTTTCTTTTCCATAATTTAACTCCAAGACTATTTTAGTCTAATATGTTAAAATACGGAATATGAAAAAGAAAACACTAGAACGAGTACGTCACTTTACTTCTGATCGTGATTGGGACAAATATCACACACCAGCTAATTTAGCTAAAACAATAATTATTGAAGCTGGCGAATTATTAGAATGTTTCCAATGGAACGAGGAATATAATCTTGAAAAAGTTAAAGAAGAATTAGCAGATGTTATTGTCAATTGTCAGAACTTAGCAGATAAGCTTGATTTAGACGTTGATGAAATTGTTAATTCAAAAATGGATCAAAACGAAAAGAAATATCCTATCGAAAAAGTTAAAGGAAAAGCAAAAAAGTACAACGAGTTATAAAGTAGTTACTATGTAACTAAATAAAAATTTGCCAGATAAAACGGCATTTTTTTATTAATTTGTTAACATAATGTTTGACAAAGAAGAAAGTGCCATAAATACACAATAATTTTGCTAAAATATATACAGTGTAAAAATTTTGGAAGATTTTTCTTATTTTAGACTATACATTTATATATAATAACAACACCACTTAATAAATATTAATGGTCCCTGACAAATTGAAAACTTAAACTAAGGTTTTTCTATCACTATTTTCAAATTCTCGCTGGGAGGTATGAGTTATGTTGAAAATTAGAAAGAGAGACGAGTCTTTAGAAGACTTTGATCTTAAAAAAATTGAGAACGCAATTGAACGTGCGTTCATGGCCGAGCACAAGTTTTATAATAGCGATATTATTGAGATGCTCGCCCTCAGAGTGACTGCTGATTTTAATAAAAAAGTCGTTAATGAAATCGTTGCTATCGAAGACATTCAAGATTCCGTTGAAGTTGTTTTAATTCAAGCCGGATATATTGATGTCGCTCGTAGTTATATGATTTATCGTAAACAACACGAGAATCTCCGACAAATCAAGTCCACAAGTTTAGACTACAAAAACGTCATCAATAATTATTTAAAGATTAATGACTGGCGCGTGAAGGAAAACTCCACTGTGACTTACTCCGTCGGTGGTTTAATTCTTTCCAACAGTGGTGCTGTTACAGCTAACTATTGGTTAAGTGAGATTTACGACAAGGAAATTGCTGACGCTCATAGAAACGCGGATATCCATATCCACGATTTAAGCATGCTCACAGGTTACTGTGCTGGATGGAGTTTAAAACAACTCATTCAAGAAGGTTTAGGTGGAGTTCCTGGAAAGATTACATCTGCTCCAGCCAACCACTTATCAACCCTTTGTAACCAAATGGTGAACTTCCTTGGCATCATGCAAAATGAATGGGCTGGTGCTCAAGCCTTCTCCTCATTTGATACTTATCTTGCACCATTTGTAAAGAAAGATCATTTGACCTATAAAGAAGTTAAGCAATGCATTCAATCATTCATTTATGGTGTTAATACACCATCTCGTTGGGGTACACAAGCTCCATTCACCAACGTTACATTAGACTGGGTCGTACCAAACGATATGGCCGAACTCAACTGTATCGTCGGTGGAAAAGAAATGGATTTCAAGTACAAAGATTGTGTTGAAGAAATGGCGATGGTTAACAAAGCCTTCATCGAAATTATGATCGAAGGTGATGCTAACGGACGTGGTTTCCAATACCCAATTCCAACTTACTCCATTACTAAAACATTTGACTGGTCTGAAACCGAAAATAACAAACTCTTGTTCGAAATGACAGCGAAGTACGGAACTCCATACTTCTCTAACTACATCAATTCCGATATGGAACCAAGCGATGTTCGTTCAATGTGCTGCCGTTTACGTCTCGACTTACGTGAATTACGTAAGAAATCAGGCGGATTCTTTGGATCTGGTGAATCAACTGGCTCTGTTGGTGTTGTTACAATTAACATGCCAAGACTCGCTTATTTATCCACCGATGAACAAGACTTCTATAATCGTTTAGACCGCATTATGGATATTTCCGCTCGTTCCTTAAAGGTGAAACGTAACACAATTACTACCTTACTCGAAGCTGGACTTTATCCATACACAAAACGTTATTTAGGCACCTTCAACAACCACTTCTCTACAATCGGTTTAGTTGGTATGAACGAAGCTTGCTTAAACGCTCGCTGGATCAAGAAAGATTTAACCAATCCAGAAGCGATTCAATTCACTAAAGATGTGTTAAATCACATGAGAAACAAACTTTCTGATTATCAAGAACTCTATGGAGATCTTTATAACCTCGAAGCTACACCAGCCGAATCAACCGCTTATCGTTTAGCAAAACACGATAAGGCTAAATATCCAGATATCATTACTGCATCTGAAGAAGGCAAAACTCCATATTACACCAACTCTTCACACTTACCAGTTGGTTATACAGATGATATCTTCCGTGCTCTTGATATCCAAGACGGATTACAAACCCTTTACACATCTGGTACCGTTTTCCATGCCTTCTTAGGACAAAAATTACCTTCATGGAAATCTTGTATGAATCTTGTTCGTAAGATTGCTGAAAACTATCACATTCCATACTACACAATGTCTCCAACTTACTCTGTTTGTAAGGAACACGGATACATTAGCGGTGAAGAATACACATGTCCAAAATGTGGCGCCAAGACCGAAGTTTATTCCCGTATTACTGGTTACTACCGTCCAATTCAAAACTGGAACGACGGTAAGAGCGAGGAATTCAAGAACCGTAAAGTTTACGTTCCTGAAACTTCCGTTTTACATCCACACGAGAACGCTGAACAACATTGCGAATGCGAAAAACACCTGCAAAACCTAGATAAAACCGTCTTATTTGCGACAAAAACCTGTCCAAATTGTAAGATGGCCAAAATGCTTTTAGATAAGGCCGGAATTGCTTATGAAGTCATTGATGCTGAAGAAAACGTCGAACTCACAAAAGAGTATGGCGTGAAGAAAGCTCCAACTCTTATCGTTCCAATGGCCGATGGTTTAAAAGTGTACGAGAACGCTTCCAACATTAAAGGATATATTGAAAGCGTAAAATAAGCTTATGTTTGACGCCATTGTTGTCGGTGGTGGTCCCGCTGGGATGACCGCTGCATTATATCTCCTCAGAACAAACAAGTCAGTGCTGATTCTGGAAAAAGAAAATTTTGGAGGGCAGATTGCTAATTCTCCAAGACTTGAAAACTTTCCATCAATTAAAGAAATATCTGGGTTAGATTTTTCTGACAACCTGTTTGCTCAAATTACTGATTTAGGCGCCAACTTCGAACTTGAAGATGTCTTAAAAATCGAAAAGGTTGGAGACATCTTCAAAGTTCACACCAACTACAATTCATATGAATCAAAAGTAGTTATCATCGCGAACGGCGTTAAACATCGTTTGATGAATCTTCCAAATGAACAAGAACTCATTGGAAACGGAATCAGTTTCTGTGCTGTTTGCGATGGCCCAATGTATAAGGGAAAAGAGGTTTACCTTATTGGGGACGCTAATACAGCACTTCAATATGCATTAACTCTTGCTAACTACTGCACTAAAGTGCACATGTTCACATTATTCGATAAATTCTTTGCTGATGCGATTCTTGTTGATCGTTTAAAAGCAAAGGAAAACATTGAAGTTACTCATAATATGAACCTGGTGGAGTATTTAGGAAAAGAATCTCTCGAAGGTTTGGTGTTTGAAGACACTAAAACCAAAGAGAGACGTGAATTTAAAACAGACAATGTCTTTGTTTGTATAGGTCAAATTCCAAGTAATGAAAATTTCAAGAATCTTGTCGATTTAGAAAAGGGTTACATTGTGACTGATGACAATATGGAAACAAAAACAAAAGGCTTGTTCGCTGTTGGCGACACCAGAAAGAAAACAATCCGTCAATGTGTGACGGCTTGTAATGATGGCGCTATTGCTGCTCTTGCGGCAGTAAAATACCTTGATTAATAACCTCTTAGATAGACCTCGGATACATATTGCTCGAG
Organism: Caryophanales bacterium UBA4278; assembly: GCA_002395065.1. Taxonomy (GTDB): domain Bacteria; phylum Bacillota_I; class Bacilli_A; order RFN20; family CAG-826; genus Fiminaster. The sequence continues at coordinate 11,084 of DGVS01000008.1, read as the reverse complement.
GTCTTTTTTGTACAAATTTGCAATTTCTTCTTCGACTTCATGAAGACCTTTTTGAATCACGCCTTCTCGATCTACAAACTTCTGGAGATAAAGTTTTTTAGCTCCTTTAACTAGTTCACCAATTCCTTTAATATCACCAAAATCGTGGAATTCTTTAACTAATGTTGTACGAAATTCGTGGCGAATCCTGGATGTTTTCAGAACATCGATTGATTGTTTGATCTTTTCTAAATCAACTTTATGACAACCTGCAGTTAATGCGTATTTTGCAGGGGAATTTTTAATATCCATCGCCACATAATCAATTAGTTTTTTATCAATTAAGTGTTTTAAAAGTTCTGGATTTGTTCCATTAGTATCAAGCTTAACTTCGTACCCAAGTTCTTTGATTTGTCGAATTTTATTTTCTAAATCAGGCATCAATGTTGGCTCTCCGCCAGTCACAACAACTGCATCTAAAAGACCTTTTCTACTTTCTAAGTAAGCGATGATGTCTTTAAAAGGAATTTCTACTGAAGAATTTAAAACTGAATCTCCGTTATGACAAAATGGACAACGGAAGTTACATTTTGGAGCAAAAATAACTGCGGAGACATAATCTTCGTAGTCAAGCATTGACATTTTGTCTAAACCAACAAATTCCATATTTCTATTATAAATAATGCATAAATATTTTGATAGGAAAACTATCAAAATGTGTTATTATATCTCTAGATTTCTGAGGAAATAATTATGATTATCAAAGAGTATGTAAAAGCTCGCAAAATTGAGCTTAAAGGTTTAATTGCGAAAATGGATCGTAAGCCAACATTGGTGATTGTCCAAATTAATGATGATCCAGCATCAAATGCCTATGTTAAAGGAAAACTTAAAGATTCTGCCGAACTCGGTGTTGAAGCAAAACTAATTAAACTTCCTGAATCAACAACTGAAAAAGAACTTTTAAAGTTAGTTGGCAAACTTAATAAAAACAAAAAACTTGATGGTTTTCTTGTTCAAATGCCACTTCCAAAACATATTAATGAAGATAAAATCAAATTAGCTATTTCTCCAGAAAAAGATGTTGATGGTTTCCATCCATTAAGCAAACTCAACCCATGTACTCCTCAAGGAATTATGAACTACCTTAAGGCAGAAAATGTTGAACTTAAAGGAAAGAATGCGGTGGTAATTGGCCGTTCAAACATTGTTGGAAAACCAATGGCTAAGATGCTTCTTGCGGAAAGTTCAAACGTGACTGTTCTTCACTCGAAAACAACTCGTCCAGATTTTGAAAGATACATTGCCAACGCTGACATTATTGTTGTCGCAACTGGTAAACAAGGCATCTTAGACGAATCTTATAAGTACAAAGATTCTGCAGTTATTGTTGATGTTGGTATTAACCGCGATGAAACCGGATTACATGGTGATGCGGTTCCAAACCTTCCTGTTAGATTACAAACTCCAGTTCCAGGTGGAGTTGGATTATTAACTCGCCTAGCCTTAATGGAAAATTTATTAAAGCTTCATAAATAATTGAGTTTTTGAAAAAAATATGCCGAATTTGCGGCATATTTTTTCTTTATTCTGGAAGCAAACTCTCAATTAGGAAGATTGTCCAAATGTGATGTGAAGTGTTGTACGATTCAATCTTGAACCAAATGTCAATCTTATTACCAGCGTATTCTTCGAATGAATATTTCACACCATTTACAAAGTAGAAACCTTTGATAGTGTTTTTGCCATCTGGTGTTAATGCTCCGCCTTCTTTAAGGGTAAAACCGTAACTGTATGTGTCTGAAACAACCCAGCCTTGAGCATGATAAAGTTTAAAATAATCTGAGTTATCTAGTGGATTAAATTTATCTTGTGTGAGGTTTCCACTAAAAATATGGGATGCGACAGTTTCGGTCACGTCTGTAGAACTTGTGACATTAAAAGTTGATTCTTCTGTTGGAGTTTTAGGAACGTAGGTACATGTAAAAGCTAAAATTGCTGGAATAGATGAACGTATAGAAATAATTCCGGTTAGTTCATACCATTTACCAAAATTGTTTTCATCCATCAATGGTTGTAAACGATGTCCAGAAACAGCATTGCTATCTTGAATGATAACAACACTCAATCCAGAATTGTCGATAAACATGGTTTTTTCGTTGCTATCATCATCTTCATTTTGAGCGTATTGTGCTGTAAAACGAACAATTTCTCCATATGCGTGATGCTTCGTGTCTTGTTTTAAAGAAGCTGCCTTCTCTTCAATTTGATTAATTCCAGTAAGCACGATTGGAAGAGTTGTTGTATTTTCGTTAAATGAAAGAGGTGTTGAATCGCCTAGTCTAACAAACGATTCTTGCAGCGTGCCAAAGGAAGAGTCATAGATGAGTTCTAACGAATTATCTGCTTCAACTAATTTCCCGGTAACCTTAACTTCTTTAAAACGATGTGTATTATTGATGTAATCACTTGTTGTGGCGCATCTAAATCCAATATAGCCAGTTTCATCAGCACAGAATAAAAGAGCATCGTTATTCAATGTAATTTTTCTTAAGTATGTTGCTTGGAACGAAACAAGTTGCCCAATCTTTCTTTCAGAGAGTATTGTTCCAATTTTTTGAAGTGTAATAACTGGAGTTGGTGTGCTACTTGAAGACGAAGAAATAGGTGCAGTTGAACTACTCGAACCAGCAGTGGTTGGAGTTGGTGCACTACTTGTAACTGATGTTGATTGAGATGTTGATTGAGAAGTTGGAGAAACAGAAGATGATCCTGGTTCGACACTTGTTTGAGATGTTGGAGTATCACTAGAAGATTGTTTCTTTTTATTTTGTGCAGAAGTACAACCAGAGATAACAAGAATAGATAAAAGTACTGCAATTCCAAGCTTTTTCATGTTAATTTCCTTATTCTAATTCAAATGCACCAGTATATAACTGGTAGTAATAACCTTTTTGTTTGATCAGTGAAGCGTGGTCACCACGTTCAATAATTTTTCCGTGGTCTAGAACCATAATTGCGTTTGCGTTTTGAATGGTTGAAAGTCGGTGAGCAATAACAAAGACTGTTCGTCCTTTCATAATTTGATCCATACCTTGTTGTACAAGTTTTTCGGTACGTGTATCAATGGAGGATGTTGCCTCATCAAGAATCATGACTGGTGCATCCGCGACTGCTGCACGTGCAATAGAAATTAATTGGCGTTGTCCTTGGGAGAGGTTTGATCCATCTCCAGAAAGAACAGTATTGAAACCTTCTGGTAAACGCATGATAAAGTCATACGCGTTTGCAATCTTGGCTGCTTCATAACATTCTTCATCAGTCGCGTCTAATCGACCATAACGAATGTTTTCAAGAACTGTTCCGGTGAAGAGGTTAACATCTTGTAAAACGATACCTAAAGAACGACGTAAATCGTCCTTTTTAATTTTATTAATGTTAATTCCGTCATATCTAACTTTACCATCGGCAAGTGGATAGAAACGGTTGATTAAGTTTGTAATTGTGGTTTTGCCTGCACCTGTTGCGCCAACAAGAGCAATTTGTTGTCCTGGGTGAGCGTAAATGTCAATACCTTCAAGAACTAATCGGTGTCCATCATATGAGAAGTCGACATGATCTAAGAGAATATCGCCTTTTAGTTCAGTATAAGTTAATGAACCATCTCCATGAGGGTGTTTCCAAGCATAGAGTCTTGTTCTCTCATTTGTTTCAACAATGTTTCCGTTCTCGTCTTTTTTAGCGTGTACTAAAGTAACATAACCTTCATCTATTTCTGGTTTTTCATCAATAAGCTCGAAGCAACGAGAAGCACCAGCCATACCCATAACAATAAATGTTACTTGTTGTGAGAAGTTATTCATATTGTTGGAGAACATTCTCGACATGAGCAAGAAGGATAAAACGACACCCCAGAATGTTGAAACATTCGCTGGATTATTAATATCAATTGCTGACCATCCAGAAAGAGTTAAGTTATTAAATCCTGGAATAACGAGCATTAAGAAACCAACTGTTGCGGTTAAGATGTACATGAAGTTTCCAATGTTCATATTGACTGGTCCAGTAACGTTACCAGCAATATTGGCGTTAGTGGAGTAAGTGCATAATTCATCATTTAAATCTTTGAATTGAAGTTCGGATTTTTTTTCATGAGAGAATGATTTAATAACTTTAAGACCATTCATTGATTCTTCAATGTTGCCTTCAACTTTAGCGACTTGAATTTGTTGTTTAATAAAGAATCGAGAAGCTCTTCCACCAAAGACAACGGTGGAAAGAACCATCAAAAGAGAACACACAAGAGTGACAAACGTCATCCAGATGGAGTTCATCATCATTACAACAAGTACCAAAATAATCGCTGAAGAAGCTTGGATAAATGTTGGTAGTGCTCCAGAGATAAATTGGCGAATTGTGTCAATATCGTTTGTGAACAAAGACATGATTTCGCCGTGCGGATGTGTATCAAAATATTTGATTGGAAGATCTTGTAAGTGGGTGAACATTTGAATACGAAGTTCATTGAGATATTCGTGTGTAATGACTGCCATTGTTCTACGCCACCACCAAGCAGCGAAAACACCAAAGGCATAGATGCTTGCAAGAATAATCAATAAAATTGAAACATTTGTATTGAGTGTCATACCCATTGCCGAAATCTGATAACTTCCAGTGAATGGGTTTTGTGCACCACCTGGCATTGATAAAGCGGTGGATAAGCAAACAGTTACGAAGTTTAAGAACATCGAAGATGAGAGGTTAGCAAAAACATTAAAAAGAATAAGGAAAATAGCAAATCCAAGTCTGACTGGATAGCGCTTAAAAAGCTCTTTGAGTAATCTCGTCAGAGTACCCTTTTTAGCCTTCTTATGTTCCCTAATTCTCATTGGTGGCATTACTTAGCACCTCCAACTCGATTTTGAGTTTCATAAACTTCTTTATAAATTTTTGAAGTTTTTAAAAGTTCACTATGTTTTCCGATAGCGGAAATTTCTCCGTCATCTAAAACAATGATTTTATCTGCATCTTCAATTGAAGAAATACGTTGAGCAATAACGATTTTGGTAATACTTGGAAGTTGTTCTTTGAGTCCTTTACGGATGAGCTTATCTGTTTTCGTATCAACAGCAGAAGTGGAGTCATCAAGAACTAAAATCTTTGGTGAACCGACAATGGCACGAGCAATACAAAGACGTTGCTTTTGACCGCCAGAGAAGTTTGCTCCACCTTGTTCAACTTTGGAATTTAATCCATCCTTTTTGCCTTTAACAATTTCTAAAGCTTGGGCAATTTCACAGGCTTTTTCCATCTCCTCAACAGTAGCGTCTTCTTTCCCCCATTTGAGGTTTGAAGCAATTGTTCCAGAGAAGAGGACGTTCTTTTGTAGAACGACAGAAACGGATTTTCTTAATGTTGGAATATCGTATTCACGAACATCATGATCACCAACAAGAACTCTTCCTTCAGTAACGTCATAAAGGCGTGAAATAAGATTAACTAAAGATGTTTTTCCTGAACCTGTGGATCCTAAAATACCTACAAATTCGCCAGATTTTATATTTAAATTGATGTTTGATAATGCACATTTTTGTGCGGTTTCTTTATATTTAAAGTTCACGTTGTCAAAGACAATGTCTCCATTTGTAACTTCATAAAGTGGGTTTTCTGGATTTTTAATTGATGGTTCTTCATTTAGAACTTCGGAAATACGTCTAACGCATTCAACAGACATCAGCATCATGACAAGAATCATCGAGATCATGAGGATAGAAACAAGAATTTGAATACCATAGGTAATCAAAGAACTCATTTGTCCGACTGTTAATTTAATCCAGAAGGAATTATCAATTGATCCGCGATAAATTGCATATGTACCAATTGAGATAACTAAAATATTTGAGATATGAATCGTGGTATTAAGAAGCGGATCGCTTAAGGCAACTAACTTTTCAGCCTTAATAAATCCACCAGTTAACGAATTAGATGCATTAGTGAATTTTTGTTTTTCATAATCTTCACGAACATATGACTTAACAACGCGAATTCCAGAAACGTTTTCCTGGACCGATTCATTTAAAGCATCATAACGTTTAAATACTTTGGTAAAGATACGGAATGCTTGTCTGCCAATAAACCATAAACCTAATCCAATGACTGGAATTAATAAGATAAAGATGACTGCCATCCATCCACCAGCAACGAATGCCATAACAGCAGAGAAAATAATCATCAATGGAGCACGAACAACGATTCGAATCATCATTTGGAACGCCATACCGACTTGGTTAACGTCAGTTGTTAATCGAGTAATTAATGAAGATGTATGGAATTTATCAATATTGGCGAATGAGAATGTTTGAATCTTTTTGTAGATGTCTTCGCGAAGGTTTGTTTGTAATCCAACTGAAGCCTTAGCAGCAGTTCTTCCACCAATAAATCCGGCGCTTAATGAAATTAACGCCATCACAATTAATGCAATTATGATTCCAAAAATAGTGACATCTAGTTTTAAATTTAAAGTGGCGTTTGAATAAGTTAATGTTTTAAAGATGTCAGAGAATTCGTGAATTTCATTATACGGATGAGCAGCAGTAACTGTAACAGCTTGAGTAATCGTATCGATTAACATCGACATAACGAAAGGCATCGCACATTCCATTAGTGCTTCAATAATCATTAAGATTGGTGTCCAGATCGCATACTTTTTGTATTGGCGAACGGATTTTGCAATTAATTTAACTTTCTCTAACATAATTTGTGATGCTGTATAAATATAATTATTTATGGAAAATAATTCAATTCTAAAAGGTAGAAAATTACAAAATTGTAAAATACAAGTACCTTTAGTGGTAAAATGATTGCTATGAATAAACACTCAAAAAACAAGGCTGAAATTGCACTGAGATTGTTCTTTATTTCATATTGTTTTATTTTTGCTGGAATCTTAATTGCATTTTTAATTATCGGTCGCGACTTTGAAAGAGTTGCACTTGGAATATTGTTTTTACTTGCTTCAGTTTTCCATTTTGCCGAGTTTTATCGAAATTTCAAAAATCCACGAGCTAAATACATTTATCTGGGGTTAGCAATTATTGGCGTTGGATTAGGAATCTTCACTTTGGCTTATTACAAAGCCGAGTTATGGCTGGTATGTTTATTGTTCGGGCTTCTTGATGCTCTGTCTGGATTATTAGAGATTGCTACAGGCGCATTTATTTTAAAAAGATCCTGCAAAAACCCACTAGATTTGGCTGAATACGTCATTTCTTTTGCTGATATTTTGTTTGGAATTCTTTTAATTTTAGAACTTGAAGAAGGAATCTTTGTTCACGTTGTGTTTTTGACAACTGTCTTTGTTGCAAACGGTGCCTTAACACTTACAAAACTAATTTTAGATTTAAAAAAACATGAGTAAAAAAGGATTGATTATTATAAACGGATTTGGTGTTGCAGAAGGTATTCAACACCAGCTTAAACGACTCAAAGAAGAGTTTTCAAAAAAAGGCGTGCCAGTTGATGTTCACACAAGCACAGATGTTTTTTCTTATTTAAGTGAAGGTAATGTAAAATCGACTTTACCTCACTATGATTTTGTCATTTATACAGATAAAGACAGATATATAGCCGAAGAATTAGAAAGAGCCGGTTACCGCCTTTTTAATAGTTCCTCTTCAATTGTTAAATGTGATGATAAAATGCTCACGCATCTTTCATTGTCTGATCAAGGAATTAAAATGCCTACAACAATTTCATCGCCACTTTGTTATCGAGATGACGGTAATCGAAAATATTTAGATAGTGTTATTGAAATCATTGGGTTACCAATGATAGTTAAAGAAAATTATGGTAGTTTAGGTAGACAAGTTTATTTTGTGACAAACAAAAATGAATTATTAGATTTAGAAAACAAACTTATTCATGTGCCTCATATTTTTCAGCAATTTATTTCATCTTCAAAAGGTAAAGATTATCGAATAATTGTAATTGGCGGCAAAGCTGTTGCTTATATGAAAAGAGAGAACAAATTTTCTTATCTCTCTAATTTAGCTGCAGGTGGGAAAAGTTATGTTGTCGATCTTCCAAAAACCTATTTAGAAGTTGCTGAAAAAGCTGCGAGAATTTTGCAACTTGACTATTGCGGTGTAGATCTTCTTGAGGGAGAAAACGGGGAACCAATTCTTTCAGAAGTGAACTCGAATGCTTTCTATGAAGGAATAGAAAAAACAACCGGTATAAATGTTGCCCGGTTGTATGTTGATTACATCTTAAGTAAGTAATTATTTTGGATCTAATCCTTGAAGTCCGATTTGGACTTTTTCTTTTGCTTCTTTTCCCAACAATTCTTCAACAATCGTTAACGCAAAAGGAATGGAATATTGCATTGATCTAGCGGTAATAATATTTCCGGATTTTTCGACTTCATTTGCAGTAAAATCACCTGCAATTCCAGCATTAAATCCTGCAAAACATGTATATTTTTGATTTGCTAAATAACCATATTTTCCAAGAACAGACGGGGCTGCGCAAATTGCACACAAAAGTTTGTTTTTTGAGGCAAATTTTTGTAAGTACATTTCGACTAATGGAGACTCAGAAAGATTCTTTGTTCCTCTGCCCCCACCAGGAAGAATGATGCCATCGTATGGTGTTGTGTCGAAAATGAGTTTTAATAATGCATCAGCCAAAACGCGGACACCAAAAGAAGACTCTACTTCAAGCCGATCTGTGATGGAAGCAGTCGTTACTTCAATTCCGGCTCTTATTAAAACGTCTCTAGTTGTTAAGGCTTCGGTGTCTTCAAACCCATCAGCAAGTAGCATTAGTAATTTCATAATCACAACCCCTATTTTGTTGGTATAATTCTAGCATAGAGGTTGAGAATGAAAAAAACACAACTTTCTTTATTAAGTTTAATAGCGTTAGTAATAGCTGGATGTACTTCTGCGCCAAAGAAGAAGAAATCATCTTTTGATGCGTCTTCTAATCAAGCTAGTGAGGTATCATCTCAAGTTGCTCCAACTAGTGTTTTACCTTCTTTATCTAGTTCTATAACTCCTCCACCTGAACCAGGCACTGAAGTATCGCGCTTAATCGAGACGTCTTTAGACACTTTTGAAACCGGAACAACTTTTAAAGCTGGAGGAAGGCAGATTGATAACCACGATGACTATCAACCTAATGATAAAAAGAAAAATGCTGAACTTTTAACGAATTATTTTTCAACTATTTGCGATATCGAGGGAATGATCGGCTCGATTACCTATACAGCAATAAACACAAACGTCGACCGTAATAATGGGGCAGATGTTTATTTAACAATTGGAACTTCCGATGCTGGAAAGATTGTTTGGCAAAGTATAACACCAATGAAAAAAGTCGTCTTAAAAGTGAATAATTACCATAAATGGTATAGAGACTACTCAACAGAAACAGAAGAACAATGGCACACCGATAGTGCGAAACTAATTGTTAACGGATCTGAAACATCGATGGTGGTTACAGAAACAAATGTTGAACCAGAATCTCGTATTGTTACTTATGAACCATCTGAGACGTTTACCATGTTAACAATAGAAAATGAATTGATAGGTGGAACCGACAATAACCGCATCTTTCTAGAATCTATTCAAATTACCTGGATTTACTAATCCGGGTTTTTTATTTCATGTAAGCGTTTAACACGCTTTTTTATTGAAATAGTTTTGGTGATAATTTATTATCATAAACGCAAAGAGGAATAGAAAATGGAAAATACAAAAATTAAATCCATCCACGGTCGTGAAATTCTTGACTCCCGTGGAAACCCAACCGTTGAAGTTGATGTTGTTCTCGAAAACGGAATGATGGCTCGTGCAGAAGTCCCAAGCGGAGCTTCCACAGGTATCTATGAAGCACTTGAACTTCGTGATGGTGATAAAAAACGTTACTTAGGCAAAGGCACTTTGAAAGCCGTTGCTAATGTTAACGAAATCTTAGCTAAAGAACTCAAAGGAAAAGATGCTGCTAATCCAGATGCAATCGACGAATTAATGCTTAAGATTGATGGTACCAAAGGTAAAACAAAACTTGGTGCTAATGCAATCTTAGCTGTCTCTCTTGCAGTTAATAAATTAGCCGCTCAAATTAAAGGTGTCCCACTCTACAAATATTTATCCGAAGGACGTGAAGTTGTTCTTCCAGTCCCAATGATGAACATTCTTAATGGTGGATGCCACGCTTCCAATACTGTCGACTCCCAAGAATTTATGATTATGCCAGTCGGCGCTCCAAACTTCCGCGAATGCTTAAGATGGTGTTCCGAAGTCTACCACGTTCTTGCCAAAAACCTCAAAGCCAAGGGCTTAGCCGTTTCTGTCGGTGACGAAGGTGGTTTCGCTCCAAACTTAGCTTCCGATGAAGAAGTCTTAAGAGAAATCGTCAAAGCTATTGAAGATGCTGGTTATGTTCCAGGAAAAGACTTCAAGTTAGCTATGGATGCTGCTGCTTCCGAATGGAAGGACGAAGAAAAAGGTGTTGGTTACTACTACTTACCAAAACAAAAGAAGCATATGACTTCTGATGAACTTATTGAACACTGGGCCAAACTTCTTGAAGAATTCCCAATTGTCTCCTATGAAGATATTCTCGACGAAGAAGACTGGGAAGGCTGGAAGAAACTTACTGCCCGTATCGGTAAGAAAGTTCAACTTGTTGGTGACGACTTATTTGTTACAAACGTCGAACGTTTAAGCAATGGTATCAAAGTTGGTGCCGCAAACTCCATCTTAATTAAACTCAACCAAATCGGTTCTGTTAAAGAAACCAAAGCTGCTATTAAGATGGCTCACGATGCTGGTTATACAGCTGTTACTTCCCACCGTTCTGGTGAAACAGAAGATACCTTCATTGCTGACCTCTGTGTTGGCTTAGCAACTGGTCAAATTAAGACCGGTGCTCCATGCCGTGGCGAACGTGTGAACAAGTACAATCAACTTCTCCGTATTGAAGAAGAACTTGGTCCAAAAGCTAAATATGCTGGCATGAACGCCTTCAAGTTTGCAAAATAATTAATCAACAAAATCAAAATTGACTCTCATTAGAGAGTCTTTTTTGTTGTCTATAAT
>DGVS01000010.1:342-10328 GCA_002395065.1 Caryophanales bacterium UBA4278 | reverse complement strand
ACTGATTAAGAGTCAGTTGCTCTACCAACTGAGCTAAGAACGCAAAATACAAAACTATCAAAAGTGTACGCTCTCAGGGGTTCGACCCCTGGACCCACTGATTAAGAGTCAGTTGCTCTACCAGCTGAGCTAATGGCGCGTTATGCTTAAATACTATATTATAAGTAGAATTAAATTACAACAAAAAAAGAGCCCGTTTAAAACGAGCTCTTATTAAGTTAATCTTAAAGATTAGTTAGCAACAGCGTGCTCTGGAAGGAATGGAACAATTTCCCATGCTCCTTGAGTACGAGTTGTGCCATCATTACCACCAACAACAGAACGATCATTTAACCAACGAACTGTGCCACCAATCTTAATATCGCTGCCAACAGGTTTGTTAACAATTGTTTTAAGAGTGGCCGCAAGTTCAGGGTTGACTTCAATGATGTGATAGTCTGTTTGGACAGTAAATGTTGTAGATCCGATAGTAACATCGAATTCATAACGTGAACCCAAGAAATCTACATTTTGGAGGTCATCACCAGTAATTTCTTTGTCAACTACTGTTGGGTCACCACCTTGTTTGTTATGAATTTGATGGACATTTCCAGCATATTTAACAGAGGTTGCTTTAAAAACTTTGTTAAATAATGGATTTTCAGACCATAGAATGTTACCAATCATCGCTTCAGTGAACTCCGTTGGAGTTACTGGAGCAGCAACGGAAATGCTGCTTGGTGCTGGGAAAATTTCTCTAATATAAGAAATTTGAAGATTTCCGAAACCACCAGATAACTCACCACGGACAACAACAGGTTTGTTCATAACATCATCTTTTGTTGATTCCCATGCAGCATATTCGGCAACTTGGTAAAGTTGAATAGCTTGATTTCCACATTCTAAAATAGCATTGTTTTTATCTTTTGAGATAAATGTGATGTATCCATATGTTTCAATGGCTGCGTGAACTTTTTTGTTCTCACTATTTTGCCACCAGCCTTCGTCAGCATATTTTGCAATATCTGGACCAAAGGCACCTGCTTCAGCAGTTTCGTGGCCTTGTGTTGTAAAATCTTCAGTCATCCAGTCAAAGCATTTTGTTGCTGGAGCATAGATTTCCGAAATAGGCATTTGGTGATATTTTAAATTATATGGATTTAAACGGAGTTGATAATCTTTAGTGCGTGAATCACCGTTAATTGTACCGGTAACAGTCGCCTTAATAATTGGGCAAGCACTTAAATCGGTACCAATGGCTGGGAATCCTTTAAAGAAGATAACCGATTTATCTTCGTTATCAATTCTAGCTTCAATATAATCGTTAATATTGGAAGTACCATTGGTAATGGTATATGAATAACTTAGAGTCATATCATACTCTTCTGGACTTCCAGATTTTTGTGCTTTTGTTTTATTTGTTAAAATAGCAAATAAATCTTTGTTTAACGTTGTGGCAGGATCAACTTCATTGATAGCGTCGTCTCTAGCCTTTGTTTCCCCAGCGATACGAATACATCCTTTAAAACCATTTTCAAAGAATTTATCCATTGGATCACTAGATTCACTTGTACTAGCTCCGGAGCTTTTTTTCTTCTTCCTGCCACCGGAAGTACATCCGGCAGTAGCAACGAGAACCGCCGCCATTAAAATTGAGAAAAATATTTTCTTTTTCATAAACAATTATTTCAATCTACTGTCGATTTGACTCCAAGCATAATTCATCGCGCTTTCGATAGTTTCTTCAGCAAAAATCTTTTTAAAGACATCGCCAACGTTAACACGAATGGAGTTTGAGGCTGGGAATCCTGGGTCAACGAATTTTGTCCAACCACTTGCATAATCTTCACTGTTAATCTTACCAGCATCACGATAGAGTTGTTCAAGTCGTGTTGGGTTAGTGTTATGAAGCAAGTCTTGATATTGTGGGCTGTTATAGGCTGATTTTGAGGATGGGAAATAACCAGTTGTAGTAACCCATTCCGCTTGTAAATCACCAGTTGTTAAGTCAACCATAGCGCAGAATGCATTATACATTTCATCCTCGTAGGTATCCTTGCTCTTATACTTATTAAGTAAACCAAGTGATGTACCTTGAGAAATGACTAATTTCTTATTAGCATCGTGATATGGAATTGGTTCGATGCGTAAACTACGATTAGTGAATTTTGGTTTTGATAAACCACCAGAAGAACCAACGGTGAATAAGCAACGTCCTTTTTCAAGGAATTCTGTACAGAATAATTTGCCGCCACCAAATGTTCCTGGAACAGCAAATGCGTTATGGTTTTTACTTAAATCTTGGAAGAAGGATAGAACAGCTGTTGTAGCTGCTTTATTATCGTTATTCCAGAATAAGGCTTTGCCACCATTATCGGTTACTGTGGTATATGGAACTCCCCATTGATGGAGAAGTGTAATAAAGGCGTTTTCACCGCTATCATAACCGAGGAGATAGAATGGTTGTTCGTCTTTAAGCTCACTTATATCAATAGCGACCTGATTCTCTCCATGTGTATCCTCTGCAGATAATGTAAATGGTGCAACTGCTTTATTGTTGGTCTTATCATAACCAGCAATAATGAACTTGTTATTTAAGTCCTTGAGATTCTGACTAGCGATAACATCATTAACTCTGTCCGCAATATCCGCTAATTCATCCCATGTTGTTGGAACTTTAATTTGTGGATCGATTGACTGGAAGTAATCAAGATAAAAACCATTAACAACCATGACTTCAGTAGACTTATTGAATGGAACACCAACGGTGAGCCAGTTTCCATCATCATCCTGAGCAATGTTTTTGTTTTCAGCCATGTACTCTGGATAATAGTCGTCGATGATTGATTTGCCTTGGGCTTTTAAACCGTGCTCTTCGTTATAGCGTTCGATGTAAGGATCGAGAGCAACGAGAAATCCTTCTTCGTTATAGTCAGCGAAGTGATCAGGATATCCGCATGTAAAATTTGGATAAGCTTTTTGAGATCTGGAGTTTAAAACTTCAGTTCTTAAGGTGTTATAGTCTTTCTTTCTCGTATGAGTAAGATGAATTTTGCCACTATTAAGATTGTTATAGTGATCAATAACACCCTGGATGGCAGTTGTGTAGTCAGATCCGAAGCCAGTCCAGACGTCGAATTCATAGGATGAACTGCCTCCTTTACCACCTTTACTACCACCACAAGCGGCTAACACTGCTGCAAGAGCAAGAGTAGCGCCTGATGTAATAATACGCGATACTTTTTTCATAAAGTATGCCCCCTTTCTTACCTTCTATCCCTTAATACCACTACGAGAGACGCCTCTCATAATGTATTTACGGAAGATAATAAACACTACGAACAATGGGAAGGTAACGACCATTGAACCAGCGATCTTAATTGCGCTATAACCACCAGCTTGTTGGTTGAACAGTTCCATTAAGCCTGTGGAAACAAGACGCATATCATAGTCTTGGTTATATTTGTACTTATCGGAAGTAACTAACATTGGCCAGACGTATGAGTTCCACGCTCCCATAAGGGAGAGAATAATAATAGTTGTAATTGTTGGCATGGCAATTGGAATCATGACTTTCCATAAATATCCAACATCGCCAACACCATCAACTTTCGCCGCTAAATAAAGTTCGTTTGGAATCTGCTGGAATGTTTGTCTTAAATAGAAAACATAGAAGACAGACACGCCATGCACGAAGATTAGCGCGGCGAATGTGTTTCTCCATCCAATGGAGATTGTGGTTTGATAGTTAGTGATAACCATCAGTTCACCAGGAATCATCATTGTCGCAAGTAAAGATGCGAAGAGAATGTTTTTGCCTTTGAATTCAAGACGAGCAAAGGCAAATGCTGCTAAGACAGCAGTGACAACAGTCACAGTTGTTGAGCCAACAGCAGAAATAATGGTATTCAAATAGAACTGGGCGAAACTTGTTGTATTTTCTGTTTGACCAGTCAACTGGTTTGTAATTTTACCAGAGA
Source organism: Caryophanales bacterium UBA4278 (assembly GCA_002395065.1). Taxonomy (GTDB): domain Bacteria; phylum Bacillota_I; class Bacilli_A; order RFN20; family CAG-826; genus Fiminaster. Next base: position 6,369 of record DGVS01000010.1, on the reverse strand, counting down.
AAATTTGTTCGAAGTTTGAGAACGTCCAGTTTTTAAAACCAAGTTCTGCGAAGTTAGCAGTTGATTCGAATGTACTGAAGCTGTCAGCATTGGTCATTGAGCCAACAAGCATCAATATGAATGGAAGCAGCATAAATAAGGCGAAAATCGTTAAGAATGTGTAGAGCAACACATTAATGACGACACGTTTAATTTTGTATTTGCGTAACGCTGAGTCATCAGCGAAATACATAGCATGTTCAGCCATTGTTTATCCTCCTTCCTAATAGTGGACCCTCTTCTTACTCACACCAAATTGAACTGCTGTAATCAGCATAATAATGGCGAGCAAGACCAAAGATCCTGCTGCAGGAACCCCAAGATTAATTCCTTTATATTGGGATTCGTTAGACATTTGCAGGTAAATCCAACCAACAACAGGCATCCAGTCGGTTTTGTTGATACCACCAAAGTAGTAAGCGCCTTGACCATAGACTGAGATAACACCTGTGTACATTTTGAACGCCCCGATAAACGAGGTGATTGTAATATACAAGATTTGTGGAGATAGAAGTGGTAATGTAATTCTTCTCCAAATTGTAAATGATTTGGCTCCATCAATGCGGGCTGCATCAGTATATTGCTTATCAATCGTGGCTAAACCAGCCATAAAGACAAGAATCTTGAATGCTAGACCGTTCCAAACAGAGTTAACAACAATAACAATTCCTTGATTAAATTTCGATGCCGCTGGAAGTTCAACGATCGTTCCATCAGCCATCTTATAAGGTAAACCGGCAATATCGCCTAAGAAGTTGACAGGTTGTCCGCCAAGTCTGGTGATAATGTAGTTCATAATACCACCACTAGTATTAGAGAACAGAATACTGAACACTAAACCAAGAGCGATCGAGTTTGTAACATACGGCAAGAAGAAGATTGTTTGATACAAACCTTTAAGAGCTTTGATATTGTTCAAGAACGTTGCAATTAATAAAGAAATAATAATTGTTAAAGGAACTTCAACAATAACAAGGATGGCAGTATTAAGAATTGATTGTAAGAACAGCTGGTTCGAAAGAACTGTTTGAAAGTTGTTAAAACCGAATGCCATGAAGTATTTGCCAAGTCGTTTTGTACAATGAATTGCACCTTCGAATGGTTGGAGGCACGGATCAGAGAATGCTCTAAAGAAATTACTTAAAGCAAATGTTCCGCCACTATCAACATATTGGAAGTCCCGAATAAATGCCATAAAGAAGCAGTTAATAATCGGGTAAAACATAAACAAAGCCAAGAAGACTAATGCTGGAAGAAGAACGAGCCAAGCAACTGCCCATTGAGGAAGTTGAACACGTCGTCTTTTACCAATTAATGGTTTGTCTTTGATTTCAGCATATACTTCGGATGGAAGTTTTAATGTTTTTTCAGCCATCAATTTTCTCCTTTCTTTAAGATTTAGTTAAATCTCATGTGAAGTTATTTGATACGATCTCCCTCTTCTTCAAAGACGTAGAAACGTTTTGGATTGAATGAGAGTTTTTCTTTTCCAAGAACTTCTTCACGAAGTTCGCTTGGAATAATAACTTTCAAATGGTTTTCTGGTTGATCTTCGACATGGCCAACAACGTTGATATCACGTCCAATGTTTTCGACTTGTTTCACAGTAACAGGAATCGAGCCGCCCTTCTTCACTAAAGTGAAGGATTCTGGACGAACAGCAATTTTGACCTTGCGATCGACTTTTCCATAAACCTTGTCGGTATCAAAAACTTTACCATTGAGGAGAAGTTTTCCACCTTTGATTTCGCCATCAAAGACGTTAATAGCTGGAGAACCAAGGAATTTCGCAACGAATAGGTTCGCTGGTTCTTCATAGACCTTTTGAGGTTCATCAATTTGTTGAACAACACCAAGTTTCATAACAACGATGGTGTCAGAAATTGACATTGCTTCTTCTTGGTCGTGTGTGACGAAGACAGTAGTAATACCGGTTTCACGTTGAATACGTTTAATTTCTTCACGAGTTTGAAGTCTTAAACGAGCATCAAGGTTAGATAATGGTTCGTCAAGGAGAAGAACTTTTGGTTTCTTTGCAAGTGCACGCGCAATTGCGACACGTTGCTGTTGACCACCAGAAAGTTCTTTTGGTTTACGATCAAGATATTGATCAATGTCGACAATACGAGCCATTTCATAAGCAATGGCATCCTTGTCAGCCTTAGAGAGTTTTGTTTTGCCTTTTTCTTTAGCGGCTTCTGGGTCTTTGGCCTTGAGCTCTTCAAAGGCAACTTTAGCTTTCTCTAAGTTTTGAACGGCTTCTTCTAGCTTCTTTTCGGCATCAACTAAGTGAGCTTCAAGCTTTGGAAGACGTTCAACAGCAGATTTCTTGAGTGATTCAGAACGTTTGATGATATCTTCACATTCTTCAACACCCACCGCATCTTCAGCTTTTTCAAAATGTTCTTTTTTGACTTTCGCTTTAGCAATTGCGGCTTCGGCTTGTTTAACAGCCTTTTTACTTTCATCAATGTCGTGTTTGGTGACTTTGATGTCGTGTTTCGCATCAGCAACAGCGTTTTTCTCTTCGCCAAATGCACCCGCGAAACGAACATTGTCGAGTGGGAATTGGATGTTTTGTCTCACAGAAAGATGTGGATACAAAGCATAGTTTTGGAACACTAAGCCGATACCACGGTTTTCTGGAGGTAAGTTTGTAACATCCTCATCACCGAACCAAATATGACCATCTGTTGGTTTGTGTAAACCAGCGATCATATAAAGCGTTGTTGATTTACCACAACCAGATGGACCTAAAAGCCCGACGAGTTTTCCGTCAGGTATCGTAAAGTTCATATGATTTACAGCAGTTGTTTCAACACCTTTTCGACCGATGAAGGTTTTAGTAAGATTTTCGATTCTTACTTCCATAGAACACCTCCTATTTGGTATTAATCGTAGCTGTAACTACACGTAAATAATAACATAGTTATTGAATAGAGTAAAAAAGAAGATAAAAAGTAAATTATTTCAAGAAATAAAAATATTGGGGTTTTGTAAGAAAAAAACCAGCAATTACTGGTTAATTTTTCTTTTTCTCAGTTTTCAGTTTTTTTGATTTTTTTAGTTTAAATTTTTCGTCAATAATTGTGCCACCAACCTGGATAATATTTGGATTTTCAGGTTCATATTTGTGAAGTTCGTTGATGTCTTTATCGACTTGTTTTTTGTACTTATCTTCCTCTTTTGCGTCTTCAAAGAAAACGGATTTTCTAACATCGATTTCCATTGTCATAGCAGCCAGATCATGAGGCGCTTGATGTTTCTTTGTGAACACTGCAACAGCCATCATTAGAACACACCCAACTCCTAAGGTCGCAAACGATGTTAATCCATAACCGACAATAAATAACGAGAAAGTAATTTCCACAACAAAGACCAAACTTCTAAAGAGTATTTGTCTTTTCTTTGCCTTAAATCCATTTGTGGCAACGACACCAATACCAAGAGATAATTTTCCAAGTGTTTCGCCATGTTTCATTAACATTGGAATCAACACGTAGAAAACACCAACCACGAGAATATAAACAGGAATCTCAGACCAAAGTTGGATTGATTTAATTCTAGATTGGCGAGATGAAATATATTCTGTGTAATAGAACATTTTTGTCGCATTATATGCGCACTGGCGTAAATCTTTTTTTACTTTATTTTGATCAACACCATCTTTAACAACCGGTAATCCTTCATAATCTGGAAGACTTTCTTTTATTGGGTAATCATAAAACTCTGATGTATTTTCTTTGCCTTCTGGCGCTAGACCCATAATAGCTGTATTAAAATATCGTGCAGTATAAATCTCAGACGGAAGTTTTCCGTCAATCTTAATATTGCTTTCTGGTGATATAAACTGTGCCGTATCAGTTTCTACTTTGGTAGGTAATTCGACACGAGTGGTATCACCAGTTAAGTAAACTGTGTAGTAGTAATTTAAAAAGCGAATATAATCATTTGCCGAAATAGCATCAATGTTGTAGATTGGATAAATCTTCTTAAAAGAAGATGAACTTAATCTTTCTGTATAATCCTTTACTTCAATCACTACATACTCGCCATCATTGTTTTGTTGAAGCATCATGTAAAGATGGGAAGAAACTTCTTGCTGATAAATCTCCATGGCATAGTCATCGTACTTGGATGCCTTTCGAGCGATTGGGGTTGTAACATAACTAACAATTAGAAAGAACATGAAAACAACAAGCAAACCATCCATTAAAGCGGAAATAATCCGTTTAAATAAGGAAGCTTGTTCAATGGTTTTCATTTATTGTAGATCCTCGCTTTGAACAAACTCTTCTTCCTCAATTTGGTTCTCAAAGATGATTGATGCATCGGTATCAATACAAAGAGTTCTTGCCGCATAATCGTGGAGCGCGCAGTGTTTTGGAGAGGCAGCAAATAAGGCTACACTCGCCATTAAAATAATTACTCCTAAAACAAACGAAAAATAATAACTTGTCATAGGAATAAAGAACATTCCAATCAGAGTTACAAGAAGTGGAACGATGCGCAAAATTAGACGCCATTTTTCCATTGAATATCCATCAATTCCGCAAAGTCCGAGTTTAAAGATTTTTTTGCCAAATGTGGCAGAATTGCTGGTGAAAATTGGAATAATCACATAATTGATAATTGCGCCTAAACAAATCGGAATTATCCAGGAAATGCTGGTCAATTTACCGATTTCTAAGTACACACTTTGATAGAAATCCATTTTCGCTAAGGAATTCAAATAAGCTTCAGAATATTTTCTTGATAAAACATTGGAAATTTCACTATCGGTAATAGCTACTTCTTTTCCAGCTGAGGAACTATAATGTTTATCTCGTTTCACCCCTATTTTTGTTTTATCAGGATTTCCAAATTCGTCGGTGACATAAGCAAAATAAGATGTTGTTTTTTCGGTTGGGACATCATCTTCAATTTCAAGAATGTTTTTGTTAAACCAACTAACGGTGTAATAGTCTTTTGGGAGAGTCTGTGTCCCTGGAACAAATTCTTTATAGTTTGGCGCCTTAAAGAATTCGATATCACCAGTATAATCTTCACTTGGAACAACGTTTTCACCAGTTAAATAATTCAAATAGTAGTATGACAAGACATCGATATATGTTTCATATGAAACATTTTCGTTATAAGCAATTCGCTTTTCGTTTTCAAACTTAAATAAATGCGAATGATATTCTTGTGTATAAAGATAAGACTCTTTTTCCATAATTGATGGTGAAAAGATTAAATTTGTTCCACCGAAAAAGAGAATCAGTGCCATTAAAAAAGCTATCGCACCATCAACAATTGTCGCCCCGATTCTTCTACCGATCGGAGCAAGAACAGTGTGACGTGGAAGACTTTGACGTTTCTTAACAACCTCGTTCATTACATTAATTATTTATTAAATAAGTTAGAAAAACAACAAAAAAGACCTCCGAAGAGGTCTTAATTTTTAATTGTACAAGTACAATTATTTGATAATTTCGGTAACAGAACCGGATCCAACGGTACGGCCGCCTTCACGAATGGAGAACTTGGTTCCCTTTTCGATGGCGACTGGGTGGATGAGTTCGACTGTTAATTCGACGTTATCACCTGGCATAACCATTTCAACGCCAGCTGGAAGTGTAATCACACCAGTGATGTCAGTTGTGTTGAAGTAGAATTGTGGACGGTAATTGCTTAAGAAAGCAGTGTGACGGCCACCTTCTTCTTTCTTCAAAACGTAGACGGAAGCGGTGAATTTGGTATGTGGGGTAATTGATCCTGGTTTAGCAAGAACTTGACCACGGACAACTTGGTCACGGTTGATACCACGGAGTAACGCACCAATGTTATCACCTGGTTCAGCATAATCAAGAATCTTACGGAACATTTCAAGACCAGTAACAACTGTCTTTTGAGTATCTTTAATACCAACGATTTCGACTTCATCATTGACTTTGACAATACCACGTTCGACTCTACCAGTGACGACTGTTCCACGACCAGTAATGG
>DGVS01000010.1:0-271 GCA_002395065.1 Caryophanales bacterium UBA4278 | reverse complement strand
CGATTGGCATTAAGAATGGTTTGTCTTTATCGTGTTGTGGAAGTGGGATGTATGTATCAACAGCTTCCATGAGTTCTTCGATGCATTTGGAATCACCACCATCGAGGGCCACTTTTGCGGAACCACGAATGACTGGGACTTCATCACCTGGGAAGCCATAGGAAGTTAAGAGATCACGAACATCCATTTCGACTAAGTCGATAAGTTCTGGGTCGTCAACTAAATCACATTTGTTTAAGAAGACAACGATGTATGGAACACCAACTTGACG